>NZ_JBFAOC010000057.1:5000-39172 GCF_040675055.1 Micromonospora sp. NPDC049662 | reverse complement strand
ACGACAGAAAGTGCAAGATCGCGAACGAGGGGGCGGGGGTGGGGAGGGGGCGGGGTGGGGGGAGGGGGTGGGGGTTAGGGGTGGGGGGTTATGGGGTGCCAGGGTAGGGGGGAGGACAGGACCATGGTGCTCGATGGTTGGCCGTACGGGGCCAGGCGGTCGATGACGGCCTCGAAGTCCCCGATCGAGCCGGCGGCCACCTTGAGCATGCTGCACGCGTCACCGGTGATCCGGTGGATCTCCAGGATCTCCGGCCAGTTGGACACCTCGGGGTCGTGCAGGATGCAGCGCGCCCCGTAACAGGACATCCGGATCAGGGCGACCACCGTACGACCGGCCCGGGTCAGGTCGACGTGGGCGTGGTAGCCGGTGATCACGCCGGTCTCCTCGAGCCGGCGGACCCGCTCGGCGACCGCCGGTGGGGACAGGTGCACCCGGCGGGACAACTCGCTGAAGGAGAGTCGGGAGTCGGCCTGCAACTCGCGCAGCAGCGCCCAGTCCATGTCGTCCACGCTCGAACCTTACTTTCGTGAACCAGATTCGCCTAGCTGCCTTCCATTCGTCAGGTCAGGACGGCAAGTCCCGTTGATTCGGCATTCCGTACGCCGATCCCACCGCGAGATCATGACGTCGGCAGTTCGGGGAAGGGAGACGACTGGTGGAATCGACGGAGCGGCGGGCCTCGAACCGCGTCGCCACGGTGCGACCGGTGACCCCGCGACAACGGGCGGCCCGCGCCGCACGCAACGGCGGTGAGCCGACTCTCGAGTTCGCCGACCTGGTGCCGTACGACGCGTACGTGCGGGCCAGCGCGCTGCACCAGTTGCAGCAACCTCTCAGCGACGACCCCGGCGAGATGTCGTTCCTCATGGTCAGCCAGATCATGGAGCTGTACTTCGGACTGACCTGCCACGAACTGCGCGAGACCCAGCGCCTGGTGCGCGCCGACCGGATCTGGGACGCGCTGGCTCCGCTGCGCCGGGCCACCCTGCACCTGGAGGGGTTGAACGCCGCCTGGCAGGGCCTGCGCTGGATGACCCCGGCCGACTTCAACCGGTTCCGCAACCTGCTCGGCGAGGGCAGCGGCTTCCAGTCCGCGATGTACCGGCACCTCGAGTTCCTGCTCGGGCTGCGCGACCCGGCGCTGATCCGCCCGTTCCGTCGGCAGGCCGAGGTGCACGCCGCGCTCAGCGCGGCGATGGCCGCCCCGAGCCTCTGGGACGATGTCGTCGCGCTGTTGGCCCGGCGTGGATTCGACATCCCAGCCGAGTTGTTGGACCGCGACGTGGCGGTCGAACACGACCCGCAGCCGCAGGTCGAGGCCGCCTGGGTGCGGATCTACGCCGACAACGGCCCCGACAATCACCTGCGGCTGCTCGGCGAGGCGCTCAGCGGTGTCGCCGAGGAGTTCGGCGACTGGCGCTGGAACCACGTCAAGGCGGTGCAGCGGACGATGGGCGCGAAGGTCGGCAGCGGCGGTTCCGCCGGCCTGGCGTGGCTGCAACGGAGCATGGCCCGGGTGGTCTTCCCGGAGCTGTGGTCGGCCCGCACCGCGATGTGACCGGAGAGCGAGACATGCACATTCCTGTTGACGAGGCGCACCGCCTCGACGAGGCCGACCCGGGTCACCGGCACCTCTTCCACGTGCCGCCCGCCGACGGCGGTCTCCACCCCGAATCGGCGTACCTGGCCGGCAACTCGCTCGGTCTGCAGCCCCGGGCCACCCGCGACGAGCTCCTCGCCGACCTGGACGCCTGGGGGCGGCTCGGCGTCGAGGGGCACCTGGAGGCCGAGCGCGCCTGGTTGCCGTACCACGAGCTGTTGACCGGCCCGGCCGCGCGACTGGTCGGCGCCCGGCCCGCGGAGGCCGTGGTGATGAACTCGCTCACCGTCAACCTGCACCTGCTGATGGTCAGCTTCTACCGCCCGGCCGGCGCGCGTACCCGCATCGTCATCGAGGACAGCGCCTTCCCCTCGGACAGCTACGCGGTGCGCAGCCAGGCCCGGTTCCACGGCCTGGACCCGGACGACACGGTGGTCCGGCTGCGCCCCCGCCCCGGCGAGGACGCGCTGCGCACCGAGGACATCGCCGACTACCTGGCCGCCGAGGGCGACCGGGTGGCGTTGGTGCTGCTCGGCGGCGTGAACTACCTGACCGGTGAGCTGCTGGACATCCCGGCGATCACGGCCGCCGGCCGCGCGGCCGGCGCGGTGGTCGGCTGGGATCTCGCCCACGCGGTCGGTAACGTGCCCCTCGCGCTGCACGACTGGGATGTCGACTTCGCGGCCTGGTGCTCGTACAAGTACCTGAACTCCGGTCCCGGGGCGTTGGCCGGCGTCTTCGTGCACGAGCGGCACCTCGGCGATGCGGACCTGCCGCGCTTCGAGGGCTGGTGGAGCACCGCGGCGGCCACCCGGTTCGAGATGACGCCGGTGTCCCGCCCACCGTCCACCGTGGAGGCGTGGCAGATCTCCAACCCGCCGATCTTCGCGATGGGTCCGGTGCGTACCTCGCTGGAGCTGTTCGACGCGGTCGGCATGCCGGCGCTGCGCGCCCGCAGCCTGCGCCTCACCGGCTGGCTGGAGTCGCTGCTCGACGAGGTCACCGCCGACCGGCCGCTGCGGGTGGTCACCCCGCGCGAGGAGGCCCGCCGGGGCTGCCAGCTCTCGGTCCGCGTCGGCGCCGGCAACGCCGCCGAGCTGACCAAACGCCTACGGTACGAACACGGCGTCATCGCCGATGCCCGGGAGCCGGATGTGGTCCGCTTCGCCCCGGTGCCGCTCTACTCGACGTACCTCGACTGTTGGCGGGCCGCCGCCGCACTGGAGGCCACGGTGGGACGGGTGAACCCATGACCGCCCGGCGGGACGAGGTCGCGATCATCGGCGCCGGCCTGGCCGGGTGCCTGGCCGCCTGCTTCCTGGCCCGGCGGGGCTACCCGGTGGCCCTGTACGAGCGGCGGCCGGACCCGCGCACCGGAACGGCCGAGCGGGGACGCTCGATCAACCTGGCGCTCTCCGAGCGCGGGCTGGACGCGCTGCGCCGGATCGGCCTGGCCGAGCAGGTGATGGCCGACGCGCTGCCGATGCGCGGCCGGATGATCCACCCGGTCGAGGGGGAGCCGCAGTTCCAGTCGTACAGCGCGGCCGGCGACCGGGCGATCAACTCGATCAGCCGGGGCGCGCTGAACAACGCCCTGCTGGACGCCGCGACCGCGCTGCCCGGGGTACGGGTCGTCTTCGACCACCGTCTCGTCGGACTCGACCCGACCGACGGCTCGTTGAGCTTCGAGACCCCGCAGGGCCCGGTCGCGGCCAAGGCTTCCGTGGTGCTGGGCGCGGACGGCGCGGGCTCCGCCGTACGCGGGCAGCTCCTGGCGCACGGGCTGCTGAGCGAAAGCGTGGACTTCCTCGACTACGGCTACAAGGAGCTGACGATCCCGCCGCTGGGCGGGGACTTCGCCCTCGACCCGGACGCCCTGCACATCTGGCCGCGCGGCACGTCGATGATGATCGCGTTGCCGAACCCGGACCGCTCCTTCACCTGCACGCTGTTCTGGCCCAACGAGGGCGTCGGAAGCTTCGCGGCCCTGGACAACCCGGCCGCCATCCGGGCGCACTTCGCCGAGCGGTACCCGGACGTGGTTCCCCTGGCCCCGGCCCTGGTGGACGACTACCAGCACAATCCGGTGGGGGTGCTGGGCACGGTCCGCAGCACGCCCTGGCAGGTCAACGGCACCGTCGGTCTGATCGGCGACGCCGCGCACGCCATCGTGCCGTTCTACGGCCAGGGCGCGAACTGCGCCTTCGAGGACGTCGTCGAGCTGGACCGCTGCCTCGACGAGTGCGCCGACGAGTGGTCGGCGGCGCTGCCGCTGTTCCAACGTCGCCGGCAGGAGAACGCGGAGGCCATCGCGCAGATGGCGTTGACCAACTTCGTGGAGATGCGGGACAAGGTCGCGTCACCGGTGTTCCAGACCCGCAGGCGGGTGGAGCACGCGCTGGAACGGGCCCTGCCCGGCCGGTACGTTTCGCAGTACGAGCTGGTGTCCTTCTCCACCACCCCGTACGCCGAGGTGCGCCGCCGGGTGCGCCGGCAGCACCGGGTGCTCGGCGCGGTCGCCGGTGGGGCGGCGCTGCTGCTGGCCGGGACGATCACGGCGGTGCTCAACCGAGGGAGGCGCGCGTGACGAACCTCTGGGACCCGACGTTGATGACCGGCCACGCGCCGGCCGGGCCACCGCGCCTGCGCAACTTCGTGGGCGGCGAGTTCGTCGACGCGGGGTCGACGTTCACCAAGGTCAGCCCGGTGACCGGGGAGCCGGTCTTCGAGGTGGCGGAGGCGTCGCGGTCCACCGTGGACGACGCGGTGGCCGCCGCCCGTGCGGCGCTGCGCGGGCCGTGGGGCCGGATGGGCGAGCGCGAGCGTGCCGAGGTGCTCCGGCGGGTCGCCGACGAGCTGGAACGCCGCTTCGACGACCTGGTCACCGCCGAGGTCGCCGACACCGGAAAGTCCATCGCCCAGGCCCGTACGCTGGACATCCCGCGCGGCGCGGCGAACTTCCGGGCGTTCGCCGAGATCGTGGCGACCGCACCCACCGAGTCGTTCACCACGGTCACCCCGACCGGTGGCCGGGCCCTCAACTACGCGGTCCGCAAGCCGGTCGGCGTGGTCGCGGTCATCGTGCCGTGGAACCTGCCGCTGCTGCTGCTCACCTGGAAGGTCGCCCCGGCGCTGGCCTGCGGCAACGCCGTGGTGGTCAAGCCCAGCGAGGAGACACCCGCCTCGGCGACGGTGCTGGCCGAGGTGATGGCCGCCGCCGGCGTGCCCGAGGGCGTGTTCAACCTCGTGCACGGCTTCGGTCCGGACTCGGCGGGGGAGTTCCTGACCCGCCACCCGGGCGTGGACGCGATCACCTTCACGGGCGAGTCGGCCACCGGCGGCGCGATCATGCGGGCCGCCGCCGACGGGGTGAAGGCCGTCAGCTTCGAGTTGGGCGGCAAGAACGCCGGCCTGGTCTTCGCCGACGCCGACCTGGACGCGGCGGTCGCCGGCTCGGTGCGGTCCAGCTTCACCAACGGCGGTCAGGTGTGCCTCTGCACCGAGCGCATCTACGTGCAGCGGCCGGTCTTCGAGGAGTTCACCGCCCGGCTGGCGAAGCGGGCCGGCGAGCTGACGTACGGCTGGCCGACCGACGAGGCCACCGCCACCATGCCGCTCATCTCCCCGCAGCACCGGGCCAAGGTGCTCGGGGCGTACGAGCTGGCCCGGTCCGAGGGCGCCGAGGTGCTGACCGGCGGCGGTACGCCCACCTTCGGCGACGCCCGCGACGGCGGCTCGTACGTGCAGCCGACGGTGCTCGCCGGGCTGGGCGCGGACGCCCGCACCAACCGGGAGGAGATCTTCGGCCCGGTCGTGCACGTCGCGCCGTTCGACACCGAGGACGAGGCGTACGCCCTGGCCAACGGTACCGACTACGGCCTGGCGGCGACGGTGTGGACCCGGGACGTCGGTGTGGCGCACCGGGCCGGGGCGCGGCTGGACGCCGGCATTGTCTGGGTCAACACCTGGTTCCTGCGGGATCTGCGGACGCCGTTCGGTGGGGTGAAGGCGTCCGGCATCGGCCGCGAGGGCGGCGTGCACTCGCTGGACTTCTACTCCGAACTCACAAACGTCTGCGTGGACCTGTCGTGACCGAGGGAGTGAACGTGGAAGCCGACATCGAGGCCGCGAACCGGGAGTTGGCCGAGGCGCGCAGCACCGGCAAGCCGTGCCCGCCGCTGCGCGGCCGGTTGCTGCCGGAGGGGGACGTCGAGTCCGCGTACCGCGTGCAGCAGTTGCAGACGCGGGCCTGGCAGGGCCGGGGCGAGCGCCGCGTCGGCGCGAAGATCGGGCTGACGTCCCGGGCGGTGCAGGAGACCTTCGGGGTGTTCCAGCCGGACTTCGGGATGCTGACCGACGAGATGGCCGTCGGCGACGGGGTCGAGGTGCCCATCGACCGGCTGCTCCAGCCACGGGTCGAGGCGGAGATCGCGTTCGTGCTGGGCGGCGACCTCACCGAGGAGCGGATCACCACGGTCGACCTGATCCGCGCGGTCGACCACCTGCTGCCGGCCATCGAGATCGTCGACTCGCGGGTCGCCGGCTGGGACATCTCCATCGTGGACACGATCGCCGACAACGCCTCCAGCGGGCTGTTCGTGCTGGGCACCACGCCCCGGCGGCTCGCCGACGTCGACCTGCGAATGTGCGGGATGGTGCTGGAGCACGCCGGTGAGCCGGTCTCGGTGGGCGCGGGCGCGGCCTGCCTGGGCAACCCGCTGCACGCCCTGCACTGGCTGGCCACCACCCTCGCTCGGGCCGGTGACCCGCTGCGGGCCGGGGACGTGGTGCTCTCCGGGGCGCTCGGCCCGATGGTCCCGGTCACCCCCGGGGCCGCGTACGAGGCCCGGATTTCCGGGCTCGGCTCGGTACGCACCTGCTTCAGCAAGGAGGCTGCCGCATGACCACCGGAGTGGCGGTGCTGGGATCGGGAAACATCGGTACCGACCTGATGATCAAGGTTCTTCGGCTCAGTAGCGAGCTGCGGATGGTGGCGATGGCGGGCATCGACCCGGCCTCCGACGGCCTGGCGCGGGCCCGCCGCCTCGGCGTCGCCACCACCGCCGACGGCGTGGACGGCCTCGTCGCGATGCCCGAGTTCGCCGACGTCGAACTGGTCTTCGACGCCACCTCGGCCGGCGCGCACCGCCGCCACGACGAGGTGCTGCGGTCGCACGGCCGCACGGTGGTCGACCTGACCCCGGCCGCGATCGGCCCGTACGTGGTGCCGCCGGTCAACCTCGACGAGCACCTGCACGAGCCGAACGTCAACATGGTGACCTGCGGCGGCCAGGCGACCGTGCCGATCGTCGCCGCCGTCGGTCGGGTCACCCCGGTGGCGTACGGCGAGATCGTCGCGTCGATCGCCTCGAAGTCCGCGGGGCCGGGCACCCGCGCCAACATCGACGAGTTCACCGAGACCACGGCGCGAGCCATCGAGGTGGTCGGCGGCGCCGAGCGGGGCAAGGCCATCATCGTGCTGAACCCGGCGGACCCGCCGCTGCTGATGCGGGACACCGTCTACTGCCTCTGCCCGGACGCGGACGCCGACCGCGCCGCCATCGCCGCCTCGATCAGCGACATGGTGGCGACGGTGCAGGAGTACGTCCCCGGCTACCGGCTCAAGCAGGACGTGCAGTTCGACCGGGTGCGGGCGTACCTGCCGTCGCTCGGACGACAGCTCACCGCCCTGCAGGTGTCGGTCTTCCTGGAGGTTTCCGGCGCGGGCCACTACCTCCCGGGGTACGCCGGGAACCTGGACATCATGACGTCGGCCGCGCTGCGGACCGCCGAGCGGCTGGTGGCCCTGCGCGCGACGGGAGCGGTGGCATGACCGACCTGTACATCCAGGACGTGACCCTGCGCGACGGCATGCACGCCATCGCCCACCGCTACACCGTCGAGCAGGTGCGCACGATCGCCGCCGCGCTGGACGCCGCCGGGGTGGCCGCCATCGAGGTCGCGCACGGCGACGGGCTCGCCGGGTCCAGCGTCAACTACGGCCACGGCGCGGCCAGCGACGCCGAGTGGATCTCCGCGGCCGCCGAGGTGCTGACCACCGCGAAGCTGACCACCCTGCTGCTGCCCGGCATCGGCACCATCGCCGACCTGAAGGCCGCCCAGGCGCTCGGGGTGACGAGCGTCCGGATCGCCACCCACTGCACCGAGGCTGACATCTCCGCCCAGCACATCTCCTGGGCCCGGGAGAACGGCATGGACGTGGCCGGGTTCCTGATGATGTCGCACATGAACGATCCGGCCGGGCTGGCCGGGCAGGCCAAACTCATGGAGTCGTACGGGGCGCACTGCGTCTACGTCACCGACTCCGGCGGTCGGCTGCTGATGTCCGACGTGGCGCAGCGGGTCGACGCGTACCGGCAGGTCCTCGACCCGGAGACGCAGATCGGCATCCACGCGCACCACAACCTGTCCCTCGGGGTGGCGAACAGCGTGCTCGCCGTGGAGCACGGCCGGGTCCTCGGGTCCGCGCCGGCCGGCTCCGACGCGCCGCACGGCCGGACCGTCCGGGTGGACGCGTCGCTCGCCGGGATGGGCGCGGGCGCCGGCAACGCGCCGCTGGAGGTCTTCGTCGCGGTCGCCGAACTGCACGGCTGGAAGCACGGCTGTGACGTGTTCGCGTTGATGGACGCCGCCGACGACATCGTCCGCCCGTTGCAGGACCGGCCCGTGCAGGTGGACCGGGAGACGCTCTCCCTCGGGTACGCCGGGGTCTACTCCAGCTTCCTGCGGCACGCCGAGCGGGCCTCGGCGAAGTACGGCGTGGACGTGCGCTCGATCCTGGTCGAGTTGGGCCGGCGTCGGATGGTCGGCGGCCAGGAGGACATGATCGTCGACGTGGCACTCGACCTGGCCGGCAAGGAGCAGCAATCATGATCGGACCGGACATCGCCGGGATCGCCGAGAAGTTGGGCGCGGCAGCGACCACCGCCACCCCGATCCCGCAGCTCGCCGCCGAGACCGGCCTCGACGTGGACGCCGCGTACGCCGTGCAGGCCGCGCTCGCGCAGCGCCGGATCGACGCCGGCGAGCGGCTGGTCGGGCTGAAGATGGGGCTCACCAGCAAGGCGAAGATGGCCCAGGTCGGCGTGGACGAGGTGATCTGGGGACGGCTCACCGACGCGATGCGGGTGCCCGACGGCGGCGCGGTCGACCCGACCGCGTACATCCATCCCCGGGTCGAACCGGAGGTGGCGTTCCTGCTGGACCGGCTGCCCGAGCCGGGGGAGCCGGTCGGCGACTTCGCCACGGCGGTGCGCGCGGTCGCTCCGGCCATCGAGCTGATCGACTCCCGGTACGCGGACTTCCGCTTCTCGCTGCCGGACGTCATCGCGGACAACACCTCGGCCGCCGCGTTCGTGATCGGCCCGTGGTCCCCGGTGCCGGCCGGCCTGGACAACCTGGGCGTGCTGCTGGAGGTCGACGGCCGGGTGGCCCAGGTCGGCTCGACGGCGGCGATCCTCGGCGATCCGCGCCGCGCGCTCGACGAGGGCATCCGACTGGCGGGCCGGCACGGGGTGCGACTGGAGTCGGGCTGGGTGTTCCTGGCCGGCGCGGCCACCGCCGCCGTCCCGCTGCGCCCGGGCGCGCACGTCCGCGCGGTCGTCGAGAAGCTCGGCACCGCGTCTCTGCGGGCGTCGTCGTGAGCGGGGTCGTCGTCGCCGGCAAGGCCGTTCCGCGGGGGGCCTTTCCGCACGTCAAGGTCGCCCGTGGGTTCGTCTTCGTCTCCGGTACGTCGTCCCGACGGCCGGACAACAGCTTCGCTGGTGTCGAGGTGGACGAGTTCGGCACCACGAGCCTCGACATCCGGGTGCAGACCCGGGCGGTCATCGAGAACATCGGCGACCTGCTGCGATCGGTCGGCGCGGACCTCACCGACCTCGTCCAGGTGACGTCGTACCTGGTCAACATGAACGACTTCGGTGGCTACAACGAGGTGTGGGCGGAGTTCTTCGACGCGTCCGGCCCGACCCGCACCACTGTTGCGGTGCACCAGTTGCCGCACCCGCACCTGCTCATCGAGATCCAGGCCGTGGCCCTTCTTCCCTCGGGAGGTCAGTCGTGAGTGAGATCGCCGAGCCGTTCAGCTTTCCGGGCTGGATCGCGGAGAACCAGCACCTTCTGAAGCCTCCGGTGGGCAACAAGGAGATGTTCCCCGGCGGGGACGACTTCATCGTGATGGTGGTGGGCGGGCCCAACCAGCGCACCGACTTCCACGTGGACCCGTACGAGGAGTTCTTCTACCAGGTCAAGGGCAACATGCACATCAACCTGATGACCCCGCAGGGGCCGCGTACGGTGCACGTGCGCGAAGGTCAGATGTGGATGCTGCCGCGCAACACCCCGCACTCGCCGCAGCGGCCGGAGGCCGGCTCGATCGGTGTGGTCGTGGAGCGGGTCCGCGAGGAGGGCACGCTGGAGACGTTCCAGTGGTACTGCCCGGAGTGCGGGCACAAGGTGCACGAGGTGGAGTTGCAGGTGCGCGACATCGCGGCCGACCTGCCGCCGGTGTTCCAGGCGTTCTACGCGGACGAGTCGGCGCGTACCTGCGCGAACTGCGGCACCCTGCACCCGGGCAAGGGCTGATGCCCGCTGGTGTGGTCGACGTGCACACGCACGTCGTACCGAAGGGGTGGCCGGACCTCGGCGTGGCGTGCGGCGGGTCCGGCTGGCCGTGGTTGCGGGTGGACTCCGAGCGCGCCGCCATGATCATGGTGGGGGAGACGGAGTTCCGCCCGATCGGCGCCGAGTGCTGGGACGCGTCGCGCCGACTCGCCGACATGGACGCCGACGGCGTCGCCGTGCAGGTGGTGTCGCCGACGCCGGTCTTCTTCAGCTACGACCGCCCGGCCGACCAGGCGGTGAAGGTCGCCCGGATCTTCAACGACCTGACCCTGAAGGTCACCGCGGCCGGCGGCGACCGGCTGGTGCCGTTCTGTCAGGTGCCCCTTCAGGACCCGGACGCCGCCTGCGCCGAGCTGGACCGCAGCCTGGCCGCCGGGCACGTGGGCGTGGAGATCGGCAACCACGTGGGCGACCGGGACCTGGACGACGCCGGGGTGGTCACCTTCCTGCAGCACTGCGCCGAGGTGGGCGCCCCGGTCTTCGTCCACCCCTGGGACATGCCGGGCAGCCCCCGGCTGGACCGCTGGATGGCCCGCTGGCTCACCGGGATGCCCGCCGAGACGCACCTGTCGGTGCTCGCGATGATCCTGGGCGGCGTCTTCGACCGGGTGCCGGAGGCGCTGCGGATCTGCTTCGCGCACGGCGGGGGCAGCTTCCCGTTCTGGCTCGGCCGCGCCGACAACGCCTGGCACCGCCGTGGCGACCTGGTCCGGGGCGCGTCCGCAGCCCCGCCGAGCAGCTACGTCGATCGGTTCAGCGTCGACTCGGTGGTCTTCGCGCCGCCGGCGCTGCGGCTGCTGGTCGACACGCTGGGGGAGGACCGGGTGCTGGTCGGCAGCGACTACCCGTACCCGCTGGGGGAGCGGCCCGTCGGCGCGGTGGTCGACGCGGCCGACTTCCTCACCGATGCCCAGCGCTACAAGCTCCGGTCCACCAACGCCCTGCGCTTCCTGCACGGCTGAGCACGGCTCACGCCGCCGGCTCGACACGCCATTCGTCGGTGGGGCGTCCGATGGTCGCCCGCGCGTGTCGGCTGCGCGAAGTGCTGACGGGCGGCAGGATGGCGTAATGGCCGAGCCGCACGACCTGACCGCGCTGGAACAGGCCGCCGCCATCGCCCGCGGCGAGTTGTCCAGCGTCGAGCTGGTCGAGCACTCCCTGCGCCGGGTGGCGGCGCTCGGCGACACCGTGGGCGCGTTCGTCACCGTCACGCCGGACCTCGCCCGGCAGGCCGCGCGCGCCGCCGACGCGGCGCCCATCGAGGCGCGCGGCCCGCTGCACGGCGTACCGACCGCCATCAAGGACCTCACCCTCACCGCCGGGGTACGCACCACCTTCGGCTCGGCCGCCTTCGCCGACTTCGTCCCGCCGGTCGACGCCGACGTGGTCCGGTTCATCAAGGCCGCCGGCCTCGTCAGTCTCGGTAAGACGACCACCTCGGAGCTGGGCTGCTCGCTCTACTCGGAGGGCCGCGTCGCGCCACCGGCCCGCAATCCGTGGCAGTTGGCGTACACCGCCGGTGGTTCCAGTGGCGGCGCGGCGGCGGCGGTCGCGGCCGGCCTCGTGCCGGTGGCCCAGGGTTCCGACGGCGGCGGCTCGCTGCGCATCCCGGCGTCGCTCTGCGGCCTGGTCGGCTACAAGCCCAGCCGTGGCCTGGTCTCCGGCGGGCCGCTCGGCTCCGGCGCGTTCGGTCTGCCCACCAGCGGGCCGATCGGGCGGACGGTGGCCGACATCGCCGCGCTGCTCGACGTCATGGCCGTCCCGGTGCCCGGCGAGCCGTACCTGTCGCCGCCCGCGCCGCCCGGCGGATACCTGGCCGCCGCCCGTCGGGCCGAGCCCGGCCGCCTGCGGATCGGCCGGTTCACCACGCCGATGCTCGCCGACGAGCCGGTGCACCCCGACTGCGTCGCGGCCGTCGACTCCGCCGCCGCGCTGCTCGCCGCCGCCGGCCACGAGGTGGTCGAGGTGTCGCCGCCGCTCACGCCGGCGGTGTGGCCGCTGTTCGAGATCATCTGGTACGTCCTGGCGCTCGCCCCAGTCCCGGCGCACCGCGAGTCGGAGCTGCTGCCGCTGACCCGGCTGCTCCGCGCCCGGGGCGCCGAGGTGTCCGCGGGGACACTGTCCGCGACCCTCGGCGAACTACAGGCGCAGGTACGCCTCGGCGCGGCCCGAACCGCCGACTGTGACCTCCTGCTCTGCCCCACCCTGGCCGCCCCGCAGGCGCCCGTCGGCTGGTTCACCGCCGACGGCGATCCGGCGGCCGATTTCGACCGGCAGCGCCGCTTCTCGCCCTACTGCGCCATCTTCAACGTCACCGGCGCCCCCTCGGTCTCCCTGCCCCTGGGCACCACGACCACCGACGGGCTGCCCGTCGGGGTGCTGCTCACCGGCCGGTACGGCGACGACGCGCGGCTCATCGCTACCGCTGCGCAACTGGAGCACGCCAGTGACGGGTGGGATCGGCACCCCGCAATCTGGCGGGCCGTCGACTCCGCTAACGTGAATGGCGACGGAGTTGGCCGGTTGCCATCATGATCGTCCATCCGACCCGCTTGTTCGAGGTCCTTCTTCCGCCTGGGGGCGTTGGGATTGTCTGTTACCGAGACGGTGCTGATCTTCGCCGGCATCCCGTTGGCGGCAGTGCTGGTGATCGCCGGCCTGTCGTACGCCGGTAGCCGTGGGGGTGCCACCGGCGGTGGTGGTGGCGCCAAGCGCTACCGGCCGGGCCGGCCCTTCGACTTCACTCCGGTCTGGTTCCTGGGCCGCCCGGAGCAGCTGGCCGACTCGGCCGGCACCGCGCTGACGGCGGGCGCGCAGGCGCCCGCGCTGACCAGCCACAAGCTAGAGCAGGCCAGCGTCGAGGCGCCGGCCGGTGGAACCGGAGGCGCAAGTGACCGTTGGTGAGAAGCAGACCGGGACGGAGAATCCGCCCGAGGTGCTCGACGGGCCCTTCTCGACCCGTCAGCTGCTGCGCATCGACGAGGCCCTGCGCCTGGCCGACAAGGGCACCGGCCTGGTCTTCTCGGTGTTCGTCGGCGGCCTCGACGAGCCGATCCGCGAGCACGCCCAGCGGCTGCACCGCCAGCTCGCCGACCCGGACAAGTCGGTGCTGATCGCCCTGTCGCCCAACCAGCGGCAGCTGGAGATCGTCACCGGGCGGCACGCGCGCAAGCGCATCCCCGACACGTACGCCAAGCTGGCCGCGCTCTCGATGGTCGGCGCGTTCAGCGGCGGCGACCTGGCCGGCGGCATCATCAACGGGCTCGACCAGCTCGCCAGCCACGCCGGCAAGGGCTGATCCCTCCCTCGTACGACGAAGCCCGACCCGCCGCACGGTGGGTCGGGCTTCAACGTGTCGCGGGTTGTCTCAGCGCGGCCAGGAGGACGGGTCCGGGCCGGCGCGGGTTCGCACCCACGCCGGCCCCGGGCCGCGTACTCGCCGGGTCAGCTCTGCTGGGCGTCCTTCGCGCGGGCCTTGAGCGCCCGCAGCACGCCGTCACGACCCTCGGCGACCAGGCGACGCAGCGGGCCCGGGTTGCCGTCCCCGGCCAGCCACGCGTCGGTGGCCGCCACCGTCTCGTCGTCCACCAGGTACGTCGGGTACGCGAGCTGGGCGAACTCCTGCGCCGGCTCGCTGTCCCGGCTGGCCCACACCTGCCCGACCGCGGCGAAGTACCGCTCCCGGTACGGGGTGACCAGCTCCACCTGCGCCGGGTGGGCCAGGCCCTGCAACAGCGCCCGGTTCCGCCAGTTCGGCAGCGCGTCCGGGCCGGTCAGCAGCGCCCACACGGCCGCCTTGTTCTCCGCCGTCGGCACCAGCGCGTGCGCGTACGCGGCCTCCCGCTCGCCGCTGGCCGTACGGTCGCCGGCCAGCTCCGCCTCGACCTCCGCCGCGCCGGCCGCGCCGTTGGCCACCAGCGCGCCGAGCACCGTCCAGCGCAGCTCGGTGTCCACGGTCAGACCTTCCGGCGCTCCGGTGCCGTCCAGCCAGCCGCGCAACGTGGCCAGGTCCTCGTCGGAGCGGGCGGCCGAGGTGAACGCCCGGGCCCAGGCGAGCTGGAAGCCGCTGCCCGGCTCGGCGGCGGCGAGCGCGTCCTTCGCCGTGCGGGCCAGTCCCGCCCAGCCGGTGGCCGCCCACGCGGGGTCGGCGTAGAGGGTCAGCGCGGTGGTGGCCTGGCGCAGGGTGGCGGTGACCAGGTTGATGTCGGTCTCGGCGGGTAGCCCGGCCAGCACCAGCGCCACGTAGTCGCGGGTCGCCAGCTCGGCGTCGCGGGTCATGTCCCACGCGGCCGTCCAGCACAGCGCGCGGGCCAGCGACGAGTCGAAGCCGCCGATGTGCTGCACCACCGTGGCCATCGACCGGTCGTCCAGGCGCAGCTTGGTGTAGCTCAGGTCATCATCGTTGAGCAGCAGCACGTCGGCCGCCCGGAGGCCACGCAGCTCGGCGAGGTCGGTCCGCTCACCGGTCACGTCCACCTCGTACCGTTCGCGGCGGACCAACCGGCCGTCGGCCAGGTCGTACAGGCCCACGCCGATCCGGTGGGTGCGCAGCGTCGGGTACGCCGTCGGCGCCTCCTGCCGGACGATTACCTGCTCGTACGTGCCGTCGGCGCCGATGGTCACCTCCGGGCGCAGCGTGTTCACCTGCGCGGTCTCCAGCCACTGTGCCGCGAACTTGCGCAGCTCCCGGCCCGAGGCCGCCTCCAACTCGGTGAGCAGGTCGTCGAAGGTGGCGTTGCCCCACGCGTGCTTGCCGAAGTACGCCCGCAGCCCGGCCACGAACGGCTCCTCGCCCACGTACGCGACGAGCTGCTTGAGCACGCTCGCGCCCTTGGCGTAGGTGATGCCGTCGAAGTTGACCTCGACGGCCTCCATGTCCGGCATCTCGGTGTAGACCGGGTGGGTGGAGGAGAGCTGGTCCTGTCGGTAACCCCAGTTCTTGCGGATCGACAGGAACGTCGTCCACGCCTCGGTGAACCGGGTGGCGTTGGTGTTGCACCAGTGGCTGGCCCACTCGGCGAACGACTCGTTCAGCCACAGGTCGTTCCACCAGCGCATGGTGACCAGGTCACCGAACCACATGTGCGCCAGCTCGTGCAGGATCGTGTTGGCCCGCTGCTCGTACTCGTAGTCGGTGACCTGCGAGCGGTACAGGTAGTGCGACTCGGCGTGCGTGACGCAGCCGAAGTTCTCCATCGCGCCGGCGTTGAAGTCGGGCACCCACAGCTGGTCGTACTTCGGCAGCGGGTAGCGCACGCCGAACTTCTCGTGGAAGAAGTCGAAGCCCTGCTTGGTGATGAGGAACAGGTCGTCGGAGTCCAGGTAGCGCGACATGGACGCCCGGCAGAACACGCCCAGGTCGATGCCGTCGTGGCTGTCGCGCACCTCGTGGTACGGGCCGGCGCACAGCGCGGTGATGTACGTGCTCATCCGGGGCGACTCGGTGAAGTGGAGGGTCTTCAGGTCCTCGCCGGCCGGCTCCTCGCTCTGCACCGGCATGTTGGACACGACCCGCCAGTGCGCCGGGACCGTCGCGTGCCAGGTGTAGACGCTCTTGAGGTCGGGCTGGTCGAAGCAGGCGAACACCCGCTGCGCGTCGGCCGTCTCGAACTGGCTGTAGAGGTACGTCTCGCCGTCGACCGGGTCGACCGTGCGGTGCAGCCCCTGCCCGCTGTTGGAGTAGGCGAAGTCCGCGTCGACGACCAGGGTGTTGTCGCCGGCCAGCCCGGTCAGGGTCAGGCCCTTCTCGGCCGACCAGTCGGACAGGTCCACCGGGTCGCCGTTCAGCGTGGCGGACCGCACCGACTCGGCGGCCAACTCGATGAACGTGCTCGCCCCCGGCTCGGCGCAACGGAACCTGACCTCGGTCGTCGACCGGAAGGTGCGGCCGTCGGCGGCCAGCACGGCGGTCGCCAGGTCCAGCCTGATGTCGTACCCGGTCACCTCAAGCAGGCGGGCCCGCTCGGTCGCCTCGACCTGCGTCAGGTTACGCACTCCCGGCACTGTTCGTCTCCATCCCACGTCTCGCCGTACGCCCGGCGGCGCCCGTCTGCCGACCGCTCGTGACGTTCGGCCCGGTCCGAGTCTTCCACGTACGGCCTGCCATCGGTGGTCGAGGTCACGCTCTCATTCGGGTGCCGGTCCATGCTTCGCGGGGTGAGTATCGAGGCGAGACGCCGGACTGCCGGCGCCACCCGTCGCGAAGGGACCTCACCGTGACCGATCGTGTCACCGCCGACATGTGGTTCGACCCAATCTGTCCGTGGGCGTGGATCACCTCCCGCTGGCTGCTGGAGGTCGAGCAGGTCCGCGAAGTGGACATCCGCTACCACGTGATGAGCCTTTCGGTGCTGAACGAGGGCCGGGACCTGTCCGAGCAGTACCGGGAACTGATGGACAACGGCTGGGGCCCCGTGCGGGTGTGCATCGCCGCCGAGCAGCGCTACGGCTCGGACGTGCTGCGCAAGCTCTACACCGCGCTGGGCACCCGCATCCACCTCGGTAAGGAGCAGCTCGGGCCGGAGTTGTTCGTCGCCGCGCTGACCGAGGCCGGCCTGGACCCGGCGCTGGCCGCCGCCGCCGACAGCACCGAGTACGACGAGGCGCTGCGGGCCAGCCACGAGGCTGGCATGCGCCCCGTCGGGCAGGACGTCGGCACCCCGGTCGTCCACGCGCCCGGCCCGGACGGCAGTCCGGTCGCGTTCTTCGGCCCGGTGATCACGCCGCGTCCCAAGGGCGAGGCCGCCGGTCGGCTCTGGGACGGCGTCCTCCTGGTCGCCGGCACCCCGGGCTTCTACGAGCTCAAGCGCACCCGCGAGCAGTCCCCGATCTTCGACTGACCACGACCGTCACCTGCCCCCGTCCGGACTCCTTCGGTTGTCCGGGCGGGGGTTCGTCGCGCCGGAGGCCCGGTGCGGCTGCGGGGGCCGGAAACGCTCACAGCGTCACCGCTGGGCGGGGGACGTCGTTTCCCTCGGTGTCCGCGCAGTGGCCCCGCAGGGCCGCACACCGCAGCTCGTGGAGGCAGTCCCGATGGCCAAGCACCGTGCGTCCGGTGACGATCAGCTGACCCGGCAGGGGGTGATCGAGACTCCCGGCGCGGCGTACTGGTCGGTCGACGGTTCCCGCTGGCCGACGGTCCGCCCCGACCTTCCCGCCGACGTGGCGGACCTGCTCGCGCCGCCCATCGTGGTCGGCGTGGCCCGGGTGCCGGTCACCTCGCGCCTGACACCCGCGCGGGCCGCGCTGGCGACGCCCGCACCGGTGGACCCGGCGCCCTCGACGTTGGAACCGGTCGTCGCGACGTTGGAACCGGTCGTGGCGGCGTTGGAACCGGTCGCTGTGGTGGCGGCCGCGCCGGCCGAACCGGCTCCGCCCCCGCCGGCGCCCACCGCGCCGCGCCCCGTGCCCACTCCGCCGCTGAACCCGCGGCCCGTTCCGGCGCCGCCGCCCGAGCGTCCCGTGCCGGGGCCGCCCGCCTCGCCTCGCCGCAACGCGGTCACCGGTCCGGTCGGGGGCGGTCGGCGCGGCAACGCCGGACCGGTCGTCGCGGGGCGACACCGCCGGCACAACGGCGCGTCCGGCCGCGCCGGCTGACCGCACGCCGGCGGATGGGCGCTTTCATCTGGTGGACGCCGCGCGGGTCCCCGTCGTCCGGTCCGGCGACGCCGGTAGCGTCAGTGGGCATGACGGTCGTGCATCCGATCACCCGGGCCTGGATCACCACTGGCGGCACCGGCGCGCAGAACTACGACGAGTTCGCCGACGACGCGGAGATCACCGCGATCATCGAGGCGAACCCGCACAGTGCCCTCGGCATCGAGATGCCGCACCGCGCTCCGGACAGCCTGGGGACGTCGTTCCTCGACGCGCTGCCGGCCTCGGTGGCCCGACTCGCCGAGGCCAAGGCCGACGGCAGCTACACACCCGCCGAGCAGGTGGTCGTGCTGTACCGGATCAGCGCCCCGGGCGAGGAACCGGCGTACGGGCTGTTCGCGATGGTGGACACCGACCAGATCTCCACCAGCGCCGACGAGCCGGGCCTGGTCATCCGCAACGAGGACGTGTTCATCGCCAAGGTGCGCGAGCGCGTGGCGCTGGCCGAGGCGTTGGGTCACCTGCTCTCACCCGTACTCCTGCTGCAGACCGGAAGTGGCGACGAGCTGCACGCCGCGCTCGCGGCGGCGACCGACGCGGCCGGGGCGCCGGCCGCGACCGACACCGACCAGGCGGGCCGCACCCACGCCATCTGGCTGCTCGGCCCCGGCCCGGAGCAGGACGCGCTGACCGCCCTGGCGGGCGGCGGTGAGCTGGTCGTCGCCGACGGCAACCACCGCAGCTTGGCCGCCCAGAGCGGTGGGCTGTCGCGCTTCCTGGCCGTGGTGACCACCCCGGCGTCGGTGGCCATCCAGCCGTACAACCGGCTGGTCAGCGAGCTGACCACCACGCCGGCCGAGCTGCTCGACCGGTTGCGCGCGGCGGGGGCCGAGGTCGAGCCGATCGACGGCCCGGTCGAGGTCCCGACGGCCGGCGGCACCGTCCACCTCCGGCTGGCCGACCAGGGGTACGCGGTGCGCCTGCCCGCCACCGCCGACGCCCGCCTGGAAAACCTGGATCACGCCCTGGTCGAGCGGCTGCTGCTGCGCGACGCCCTGGGTCTGGACCCGGGCGACAAGCGGATCACCTACGTGGGCGGGGACTACCCGGCGAGCTGGCTCACCGGAGAGGTCGACGCCGGGCGTGCCGAGCTGGCCGTCCTCATCGCGCCGGTGACCGTGGCGGACTTCGTCGCGGTGAATCTGGCCCGGGAGAAGATGCCCCGCAAGAGCACCTGGTTCACCCCGAAGGCGCGCGGTGGCCTGGTGGTCGCCGAGCTGCCCCGCTGAGCGCGTACCGCCCGACCGTGTGACGTACCCGCCTCCAGAGCGCCGCCCCTGCGTCGCTCTGGAGCGCGGCCTGACAGACTGCCCGGTATGCGCGTCTACCTGGGATCCGACCACGCCGGTTTCGAGTTGAAGGTGCACCTGGCCAACCACCTGGCCAAGCAGGGGTACGACGTGGTCGACGTCGGCCCGCACAGCTACGACCCGGACGACGACTACCCGACGTTCTGCCTGCACACCGGTGACCGGGTGGTCGCCGATGAGACCTCCCTCGGGGTCGTCATCGGCGGGTCCGGCAACGGTGAGCAGATCGCCGCGAACAAGGTCGCCGGGGTTCGTGCCGCCCTGGCCTGGAGTGTCGAGACGGCTCAGCTCGCCCGGCAGCACAACGACGCGAACGTCGTCGCGGTGGGCGCCCGTCAGCACACGCTGGACGAGGCCACGGGCATCGTCGAGGCGTTCCTGAACACGCCGTTCTCCGGAAACGAGCGGCACGCCCGCCGGATCACCCAGGTCGCCGAGTACGAGCAGACCCGGGAACTGCCCGACCTGCCCTGACCCTGCCGACCCGCGTCGCCCGCCGTCAGCGCGGCGGGCGGGGCAGGTCCTCGCGGGGTACCCAGTTGCGGCGCACGACCACCACCCGGGCCTCTGCGGCGGCGAGGTCGTCGTCGCTCGGCCGGGCGGCGTCGCGGGCCCGCAGCGCCGCGCTCAGCCCCACCTGGGACGAGCCGGAGCCGACCAGCCCGCGTAGCCCCCGCTCGCCGTCGCGGTCGTCGCCGCCGGCCCCTCGACGTCGCGGTGGCGGATCTCCACCGTCGTGGACGCCGGCCGTGCTGGCCGTCGAGCCGTCGGCGCTGCGAGGGGCCGCGTCGGATTCGGGATGGTGGCGCAGCCGTCGCCGGCGTCGGTCCGGGTCACCCATCAGCCGACCGTACCTCCCCACGCCATCAAGATCCCCACAACATCAGGGATGTTGCTGCTTCCCGAGCGTCGGAGGCAGCAACATCTCGTAAGTTGTGCGGATCTTGGTCGCGCCGGACGGCGGTCTGCGACCGATTTGCCGGCTGGCTACCCTCGGGTTCGGGCGGTGCTGAGGCCGTCCGTCAGGGGGAGGAACGAGATGGCAGACCAGACGCAGCCGTGGGCGGAACGCACCGTGGAGGTCCCACCGCAGGCAGGCGTCGATGTGCCGGCGCAGCGGGACGGCTTCCGCCGAGGTGTCGCGCCGGTGGGTCAACCGCGTACCCCGCGCACCGAACCGTTCCCCGTGGTCGAGGAGCCGACCGGTACGGGTTGGCCGGGCGAACCCGTCCCGCGCCGGCCGTTGAGCTGGCGGCTGGCGCAGTTGCGTCGCGGCGGCGAGTGGAGCGCGGCGGGTGGCCTGTTCGCCTTCGTGTGCTGGGGCATCTGGGCGCTCTCCGGCGGTGGCGACCTGTCCGGCCCGCTGCTCGTGCTCGTGTTGAGCCTGCTGGTGGCGGTCGGCCTGTTCGCCCTGGCCCGCGCGGTCGGGCGGTTGGTGCTGGAGCGGCAGCTCGGACGGGTCCGGCGCAGCGCGCGGGGCGCTCACCTGGCCACCGCGGTCTTCCTCGTCGGCCTGGGCGTGGCCTGGCTCCAGCAGACCGAGTGGGTCGTCTCGGCCTGGAACTGGGTCACCTCGAACGTGTGACGAGGCGTGCACGGACGGGCCGGCAATGCGCCGCCCGCCCGTGCACCCGGTCGTCTCCCCACCAGGCAGTGTTGCTGCTTACCCGGCCGGCCACGGTTCATCCGTGGCCGGCCGGAGCGTCCGTCGTTCGGGTCAACCGGGAGCGGGTCAGCCGGTGGCGGCCTCGGCGGCGGCGTGGTCGCGGGCCACCCGGACCAGTTCGACCAGGCCGCCCGCGTACTCCTGGGACTCGCCGTGCGCCTCGTCGAACGGCGGCTGGAAACCGACGCCCTCCCACTCGCCGGTGGCCGGGTTCCAGCGGTCGTTGCCGACCTCGAAGTCCCAGGCGAAGATGCCCAGCTCGTAGTAGAGCTGGTCGGCCGAGTTGCCGGCGGCGGAGTAGAGCACGTCGGCGACCGGGCCGGTCTGCGACGGCCAGGTGACCGTGCCACGCTCCTGCGCGATCGCGCCGACGATCCGCCGGGCGCTGTCGAGGAACAGCGTCGACTCGTCGATCGACGGCCGGGGCAGGGTGATCCGCCCGTCGGCCCGGTACGCGCCCGGCGGCCACATGAAGTACCCGCCGTAGGAGTGCACGTTCATCGCGAACCTGATGTTGGGATGGGCCTTGGCCAGCGCGATGACGTTGCCGCTCTCCGCCTCGGACAGCTCCGCCGTACCGGCGTAGTTGCCGGAGAGGCAGTTCGCGCTTGCGCCCACGTACCCGTCGAAGTACGACCCGACGGTGTAGTTCCGGTTCACGTCGACGCCCCAGGAGGTGCGGTACTTCGGGTCCCGTGCCGGTCCCTCGCAGTGGTTGACCAGGTTCTTGCGCTGGAAGTTGTAGTCGTTGAACGAGTAGTTCGCGCCGTCCGGGTTGACCGTCGGGATGACGAACACGTCGACCTGCTCCAGCAGCTCACGGGTGGCCGGGTCGGTACGCGCGTTCGCCAGCATGCGCTCGGCGAACTCCAGCGTCACCAGCGGCGTGGCCCACTCCCGGGCGTGTTCCTGGGAGTACGCCAGCACGCCGATCCGGGACCCGTCCCGGTGTACGCCGAGACGCAGGGCCTGCACCGTCCAGGGCTTCGCCGGCACCTCGGTGCCCTGGAGCCCGTCGTCGAGGCGGGCCGGACCGGCGACGGGCATCGGCAGCCCGGTCGAGCCGTCCTCGACGGTGGCCCGGAACCGGTTCGCCTGGCGGGCGTTCACGGCCGCCGCGACGTCGTCGGTGGTGCTCACCGTCTTGCCCGCGGCGTCGGTGGCGAGCGTGACCGTGAGGACACGGTCGCGGTAGCCGACGGCCAGCGGTCGGTTGGGTCGGCCCGGGTCGACGGTGCGCACCTGCACGCCGTTCAGGCCCTGGTCGCCGAAGCGGACCGACTCCACGACCACGGCGGCGACCGCCGGGTCGCCCAGGTACGCGACGGCGTTCCGGCGGTACCCCTGGGTCTTGTTCGGCAGGTCGATGACGTCGACCAGGTCCCGGTACTGGCGGGCCAGTCGCTTGATCCGCGCCTGGATGTCCACCGGCGTCAGGTACGCGTCGATGAAGTCCTTCTGGTAGCCGGCCGGCAGCGGCGGCGGGGTGGCGTTCGGCCACAGCGTCGGGGTGACGGCCCGACTGACGCCGCCGAGGCTGGACGTGGCGGTCAGCTGGACCGGTCGGCTCGGCACCGACTGGGGGACGTTGTAGTGGTACTGGTATTCCCCCGAGTCCTCGAACCGGTAGAGCGGGAACGAACCGGTGACGCCGTCCGCGGTCCGCCAGCTGACGGTGATCTCCACGTCCGGGTCGTCGGTGGCGGTGGTGGCCACCTGCGCCTGCAGGAACGTCTGCCCGCCGGTGGTCCACCAGTACGCCTGCTGGACCGCGAGGGTGTCGACCCCGACGGCGGCGGTCGTCCGCTGGCCGGCGGCCGGTGCGCCGAGACCGGCGGCGGTACGCGCCCGCGCCGCGCGGACACTGTCGGCGAAGTGCCGGCTGCCGTCGCCGGCCCGCTGCACGACCTGCGTGGCGGTGGCGCCCCGGGCGGTGAGGTCAGCGAGCTGCGCGCCGGTCAACACCAGGTCGGCGATGATCCGGCCGTCCCGGGTCCGGGGCCGGTTGGCGAGGTCGACGCCGCTGGCGACCAACCTGTCGAGCTGGGCCTGATCGCGCAACTGCACCCGGACCAGAGCGGTCTCGGTGGCGGCCAGGGTGATCGGGGCGGTGTCGGCGGCGGGTGCCGCCGTCGCGGTGCCGGGATGGGACAGTGCCGCGCTGATCAGGATCGCTGTGGTGGCGGCAGCCGTCCACCGTCGTCGGACGATCATGTGCCCTCCTGTGACGGACGTCGATGCGTGTGGTCCTTACACCAGTGCAACGATCGACACATGTCAAGGTCTCTGATCGGTAAGGGCGACGTAAGGTCATCCGGCCACGTCGACGGACATCATTCCCTGATCCGTTGCCAACGAGGGGACCGTCGATGAGTCGACTACGGAGAAGTCTGGCCTTCCTGATCGTGCTGACCACCGGTCTGACGACCGCGCCGGGCGTCGCGTCGGCAGCCACGGCGCTGCCCACGTACACGTTCGTGGACCTGGGCACGCTCGGTGTGCCGAGCACGGGGGAGCCGCCCACCAGCGACGGCTACGCCCTCAACGACGCCCGTACCGTGGTGGGCGTCTCCACGATCGACGGTGTCTACAACTTCCACGCGTTCGCCTCGACGAACGGCGTGCTGACCGACCTGGGCGCCCTGTACGCCGGCACGTACGGCGCGAGTTCCGCGGCGGGCATCAACGACCGGGGCGTCGTCGTCGGGGCCACCCACGTCAACGCGACGGAGCCTCCGCACGCCTTCCGCTATGCCGGCGGGGTCATGACCGACCTCGGCACCGGCTACGGCGCGGGCAGCGGAAGCTCGGCGAACGACGTCAACGACGACGGCCTGGTGGTGGGCAGCCGGTTCGAGAAGCAGGGAGCGCCCACCCGGGCGGTCGTCTGGCGCAACGGCACGGTCATCGACCTGGGCACGCTCGGCGGCCAGGCCGGCCCGTGGGGGACGGACAGCATCGCCTACGGCGTGAACTCGTCCGGGCATGTCGTCGGCGGCGCCGCTGTCCCGAGCGGCGGCCTGCACGCCTTCGTCTACTCCGGTGGGGCGCTGACGGACCTCGGCACGCTGGGCGGTGTCACGGAGTCCACGTACGCCCGGGACATCAACGACCGGGGTCAGGTCGTCGGTGTCTCGCAGAACACCACCGGTCAGCTGCGGGCGACGCTCTGGCGTAACGGCACCATCCGCGACCTCGGTTCCCTCGGTGGCAACTACTCCGAGGCGCGGGCCGTGAACGAGACCGGCCAGGTGGTGGGCATCGCCCGGACCAGCAGCCCCGACTTCTACAACGAGCGGGCATTCCTGTGGCAGGGCGGCCGGATGGTCGACCTGAACACCCGGGTGCGGAACCTTCCTCCGACGGTGACGCTGCGCTCCGCCGAGGACGTCAACGACGACGGCGTCATCGTGGGCCTCGCCTGCCCGATCGACTGCGCCGAGGGCGGCGACCGGGCCCGCCGGGCCTACCTCCTGGTGCCGACGAGCTGACCCGCTACCGGGGCGACCGGCGCCTGTCCTGCCCGCGCGGGACGGGCGCCGATCACCGCGCCGCTGTGCCGGTGTCGTACGACTCGCGGGCGTCGAGCAGCTCGTCCCAGTGCTGTGACACCCAGGCGCAGGCGACCGCGATCGGTTCGAGCATGCTCCGGCCCACCGGCGTCAGCTCGTACTCGACGTGCGCGGCCGCTCCGGCGTGGACGGTGCGGCTGACCAGCCCGTCCCGTTCGAGGGAGCGCAGCGACTGGGTGAGGACCTTGGGTGTGACGCGGCGCAGCGGCACGCGTAGTTCGGAGAACCGGCGAGGCCCGTCTTCCAGGCAGCGGATGATGAGCGCCGCCCACTTGTCACCGAACCGGATCGGATTGAGCGAGGAGGGGCACAGCTCGTCGAACATGTCGGCGGGCAGGGGTTGCCTCATGGCCTGACGATAGCTGGTATCCCGGCGGTAACCAGGCCCGGCGATAGCGTCGGCGAACCGGCCGGGCGTACGGGTCACGGCCCTGGTGGAAGGCATTCGCCATGAACATCGTGATCTTCGGCGCGGGTGGCCGGGCCGGACGGCGGGCCGTCGCCGAGGCGCGCCGACGCGGCCATCGGGTCACCGCCGTGGTGCGTGACCCGGCGGCCCACGGCGACCTGGGCGAGGCGCACGTGGTGGCGGGCGACGTCACGGACGCCGCGAGCGTCGCGCGCGCCGCCGCCGGGCAGGACGCCGGATCAGCGCCGCCGTGGACCTGTCCCGGCCACCGCGCGACTTCTTCACGACGTCGTCCCGCGCCCTGGCCGCCGGCCTGGCCGAGGCGGGCGTACGTCGCCTGGTGGTGGTGGGCCTCGCGTCGATCATGCCCGGAGCCTCCGGCGTCGCCCTGATGGACGAGCCCGGCTACCCCGACGGGTACCGCTCCTTCTACCTGGGCCACGCGGCGGGCCTCGACGAGCTGCGGACCTGCGATCTCGACTGGGCGTACGTGGCCCCGGCCGGCGACTTCGACCACGACGGCACCCGTACCGGCGGCTATCGGGTCGCCGAGCACGGTGACCCGGCCAGCCGGATCAGCTACCCGGACTTCGCGATAGCGCTGGTCGACGAAATCGAGGCGCCCCGCCACCACCGGTCCGCCCTGAGTGTTCGGGAGGTGTGATGCCCGAGGTCCACGACAGCCCGAACACCTGGGTCGCCGAGCACATCCGTCGTTTCGAGGAGACCGGAGGCAGACCACGGCCAGGCGTGCGCGACCTGCTCCTGACGACCCGTGGCCGAAGAACCGGCGAGCTGCGGCGCACCGCGCTCGTGTACGAACGCGATGGCGACGGCTACGTGCTGGCCGCCTCGAACCGTGGCGCGGAGCACCAGCCGGCGTGGTATCTCAACCTGCTCGCCGACCCGTACGTCACCGTGCAGGTCGGTACGGAGACCTTCACCGCCCGGGCGCGCACCGCCACCACGCGGGAGCGTCCGCGCCTGTGGCGTCTGATGGTGTCGGCCAGGTCGGAGTACGCCACCTACCAGCAGGGGATCACCCGCGAGATTCCCGTGGTCGTCCTGGAACGCGTCGAAGACTGAACGGGGAAAAGCCCAGGCTCAGCGAAGGTGCCGCTGAGCCTGGGCTTCGTGGGTGGAGCGGGCGACGGGAATCGAACCCGCACCGTCAGTTTGGAAGACTGAAGCTCTGCCATTGAGCTACGCCCGCGCTCGGCCCCGCCGCAACGGGGCGCGCCGACAGCGTACCCAATGCCGGTCCTGGGCGCGCGACCGCGCCACCGCCCCCGTGGCGTCGGGTCGTCGCGACGCCGCGTGGCGCCTTCCAAGATCCGCACAACATCACCGAAGTCGTGGCATCCGCACCCCGGGAAGCCGCAGTTTCCCCGATGTTGCGCGGATCCTGCGGCGGGCGCGGCGGGCGGCGGGCCCCAAAGTCGCGCGGATCTTGAAGGGTCTAAGGGGTGAGATGGGCAGATCTGTCCGGGTGGCGGACGCCCCGGCACTGCCGGAGGCGCGGCGACGGCATAGACTGCACGTCGCCACGGGGTGTGGCGCAGCTTGGTAGCGCACTCGCTTTGGGAGCGAGGGGCCGTGGGTTCAAATCCCGCCACCCCGACTGTCGTCCGCGTCCGGGTCTCCCCGGGCGCTGCGAGCCGGCCCCGCCGGCTCGCCTACACTCGATGGGCCAATCGAAGGCCCAGAATCAAACCCAGATCCGTCAAGGAGTACGCCTGTGAAGAGCACCGTCGAGACTCTGAGCCCGACGCGCGTGCGGCTCGCCATCGAGGTGCCGTTCGTCGAGCTCGAGCCGAGCCTCAAGAAGGCGTACCGGGAGATCGGTTCGCAGGTCCAGGTCCCGGGCTTCCGCCGGGGCAAGGTGCCGACCGCGGTGATCGATCAGCGGGTGGGCCGGGGCACCGTCCTCAACGAGGCGGTCCAGGAGGCCATCCCGGAGAACATCATGGCCGCGGTGCGCGAGCACGACCTGAAGACGCTGGGGCGTCCCGAGGTCGAGATCACCGAGTTCAACGACGGTGACTCGCTGAACTTCACCGCCGAGGTCGACGTCCGTCCGGAGATCACCATCCCGGACGCGTCCACCATCGAGGTGACCGTCGACGAGCTGCAGATCGACGACAGCGAGATCGACGAGCAGGTCAAGAACCTGCGGGAGCGGTTCGCCACCCTCAAGACGGTCGAGCGGGCCGCCGCCGAGGGCGACTACGTGCAGATCGACCTGAACGCGACCGTCGACGGCGAGGACGTGCCGGGCGGTCAGGCCAGCAACATCTCCCACGAGGTGGGCAGCAAGCAGCTCCTGCCGGGCCTGGACGAGGCCGTCGTCGGCCTCGCCGCCGGCGACAGCACCACCTTCACCACCCAGCTCGTGGGCGGCGACTTCGCCGGCCGCGACGCCGACGTGGCGGTGACCGTGCGCACGGTCAAGGAGAAGGAGCTGCCGGAGCTGAACGACGAGTTCGCGCAGATGGCCAGCGAGTTCGACACGATCGAGGAGCTGCGCGGCGACCTGCGGTCCCGGGTCACCCAGGGCAAGCAGGTCGAGCAGATCTACGCCGCCCGCGACAAGGCGCTGGCGCAGCTGGTCGAGACCGCCGAGGTGCCGGCGCCGGAGGGCGTCGTGCGCGAGGAGGTCGCCAGCCGCAAGCAGGCGATGGTCGACCAGCTCGAGCGGATCGGCGCCTCCCTGGAGGAATACCTGGCGGCCGAGGAGAAGACCGAGGAGCAGATCGACGCCGAGCTGACCGAGGCGGCCACCGAGGGCGTCAAGGTGCAGCTCCTGCTCGACACGCTGGCCGACGCGGAGGACGTGCAGGTCTCCGACGACGAGTTCGGGCACGAGATCGTGCACCGGGCGCAGCGCGCCGGGATGGCCCCGCAGCAGTACTACGACCAGTTGGTGCGCTCCGGCGCCGCCGCCGCGGTCTTCGGTGACGTCCGGCGCGGCAAGGCGCTCGCGGCCGTCATGGAGCGCATCACGATCAAGGACTCGGCCGGCAACCCGGTCACCCTGGACGCGCTGCGCGCCGCCAACGAGGCCGAGCACAACCACGAGCACTGATCGTCGGGTGCGGCCGCCGTCCGCCGCTGCGCGGTGCACGGCGGCCAAACCCTTTCCGGGGACACCCGGAGTTGAGCGCTGCCGGGGACACCCGGAATTGAGCGCTGCCGGGTACGCCCGGAGTTGAGCGCTGCCGGGGTACGCCCGGAAGGCCCGCGCCGCGGGTGCCCGACACAGCTGCGCTGAGAGCGAACAGTGCCCCGACCGGGACTCTGCCGCCCCGCACAGCGGTTAGTGTCGGGAAAGACGGTACGGAGAGCGAAGGGCTGCCATGACCGACATGCACATCCCCAAGAAGTCGCTCCGGGCGATTGACGCGCGCGGTGGCGACTCCATTGGCAACCTCGACGACTCGGTCTACAACCGGTTGCTCAAGGAACGCATCATCTTCCTGGGCAGTGAGGTGACCGACCAGGTCGCCAACCGCATCTGCGCGCAGCTGCTGCTGCTCGCCGCGGAGGACCCGGACCGCGACATCAACCTGTGGATCAACTCGCCGGGTGGCTCGGTCTACTCGGGCATGGCGATCTACGACACCATGCAGTTCATCGACAACGACGTGTCGACCGTGGCGATGGGCATGGCTGCCTCGATGGGTCAGCTGCTGCTCTGCGCGGGCACCAAGGGCAAGCGTTACGCCCTGCCGCACGCCCGGATCATGATGCACCAGCCGTCCGGTGGCCTGGGCGGCACGGCGTCCGACATCGCCATCCAGGCGGAGCAGATGCTCTACACGAAGCGGATGTTCCAGGAGCGGGTCGCGCACCACACCGGCCAAGACCAGTCGCAGATCGAGGCGGACTCGGACCGGGACCGTTGGTTCACCGCCCAGGAGGCCATGGACTACGGCTTCATCGACAAGGTGATCATCGGGGCCGCTCAGGTTCCGGATGGCGCCGGGACCCTGAGCTGAGGAGC
This sequence comes from Micromonospora sp. NPDC049662, assembly GCF_040675055.1. Classification (NCBI taxonomy): domain Bacteria; kingdom Bacillati; phylum Actinomycetota; class Actinomycetes; order Micromonosporales; family Micromonosporaceae; genus Micromonospora; species Micromonospora sp. NPDC049662. The sequence goes on along the minus strand of NZ_JBFAOC010000057.1, from coordinate 10,310 downwards.
TGACGATGACCGACCTGAGCCTGCCGCCCCAGTTCGCGGCCGTGCACAACCGTTACGTGCTGCCGTCGTTCGTCGAGCGCACGTCGTACGGGGTCAAGGAGTCGAACCCGTACAACAAGCTCTTCGAGGACCGGATCATCTTCCTCGGTGTCCAGGTGGACGACGCGTCGGCCAACGACGTGATGGCCCAGCTGCTCACGCTGGAGGGCACCGACCCGGACCGCGACATCATCATGTACATCAACTCGCCGGGTGGCTCCTTCACCGCGATGACGGCGATCTACGACACCATGCAGTACGTCCGCCCCGACATCCAGACGGTCTGCCTCGGGCAGGCGGCCAGCGCTGCGGCCGTGCTGCTGTCGGCGGGCACCCCGGGTAAGCGGATGGCGCTGCCGAACTCGCGGATCATCATCCACCAGCCGGCCACCGAGGGCGGCTACGGGCAGGGCTCGGACATCGAGATCCAGGCCCGGGAGATCCTGCGGATGCGGACGCAGTTGGAGGACATGTTGTCCCGCCACTGCAACCGCCCGATCGAGCAGGTCCGCAAGGACATCGACCGTGACAAGATCATGACGGCCGAGGAGTCCAAGGAGTACGGGCTGGTGGACACGATTCTGACCAGCCGCAAGAAGGGTCTGCTGGCGACCCACTCCGCCAGCTGAGCTGTACCGGGTCAGAGGTTGGCCGGGGCGTGAAGTTCCCGGCCGGCCTCTGACACACCCGTTTTGGGGGTCGGAGAATGCCCCGCCAGCGGGTAACGTCGGGTCCGTACCGCTTCGCCGGTCGGGCCAGCGAAGCGAACCAAGCCGGGCGGCGCGCAGCGTCCGCAGGTCAGGGCCGGGTCTCCGGCCGATGAGTGCAGGGAGAACGTAGGTGGCACGGATCGGTGACGGCGGCGACCTACTGAAATGCTCCTTCTGCGGTAAGTCGCAGAAGCAGGTCAAGAAGCTCATCGCGGGCCCAGGGGTCTACATCTGCGACGAGTGCATCGATCTCTGTAACGAGATCATCGAAGAGGAGCTGGCCGAGTCCGGCGAGGTGAAGTGGGAAGAGCTTCCCAAGCCGATGGAGATCTGCCAGTTCCTCGACAACTACGTCGTGGGGCAGGACCAGGCCAAGAAGGCGCTCGCCGTCGCGGTCTACAACCACTACAAGCGCATCCAGGCAGAGGCGGCCAACGCGCCGGGCTCCGGCAGTGACGCCGTCGAGCTGGCCAAGTCCAACATCCTGCTGCTCGGCCCGACGGGGTGCGGCAAGACCCACCTGGCGCAGACCCTCGCCCGGATGCTGAACGTCCCGTTCGCCATCGCCGACGCCACGGCGCTGACCGAGGCGGGCTACGTGGGCGAGGACGTGGAGAACATCCTCCTCAAGCTGATCCAGGCCGCCGACTACGACATCAAGCGCGCCGAGACCGGCATCATCTACATCGACGAGGTCGACAAGATCGCCCGTAAGTCGGAGAACCCGTCGATCACCCGCGACGTCTCCGGCGAGGGTGTGCAGCAGGCCCTGCTCAAGATGTTGGAGGGCACGGTCGCCAACGTCCCGCCGCAGGGCGGTCGCAAGCACCCGCACCAGGAGTTCATCCAGATCGACACCACGAACGTGCTGTTCATCTGCGGTGGCGCGTTCGCCGGCCTCGACCAGATCATCGAGTCCCGCACCGGGCAGGGTGGCACCGGCTTCGGCGCCCGGCTGCGGTCGGTGTCCGAGCGGTCGACCGACGACATCTTCAGCCAGGTCATGCCGGAGGACATGCTCAAGTTCGGGCTCATCCCCGAGTTCGTCGGGCGGCTTCCCGTGATCACCAACGTGCGCAGCCTGGACCGCAGCGCCCTGGTGCGCATCCTCACCGAGCCGCGCAACGCCCTCGTCCGGCAGTACCAGCGCCTGTTCGAGCTGGACGGCGTCGAGCTGGAGTTCGACGAGCCGGCGCTGGAGGCCATCGCCGACCAGGCGATGCTGCGGGGCACCGGCGCCCGCGGTCTGCGGGCCATCATCGAGGAGGTCCTGCTCTCCGCGATGTACGAGGTGCCGAGCAACCCGGACGCCGCCCGGGTGTTGATCACCCGCGAGGTCGTCCTGGAGAACGTCAACCCGACGATCGTTCCGCGTGAGTTCACCGGGCGTCGGGCCCGGCGGGACCGCGAGGAGAAGTCGGCCTGATCCTCCCCGCGTCACGCCGGCCGTCCGTCACTGACGCGGTCGGCGTGACCGTGTCCGGCGGTCCCACTCACCCGACGGGGTGACCGTCACCATCATCAGCCGAGCCGGTTCGTCGGCGTCGTTGCGGTAGCCGTGCTCCCGGTCGGCGTGGAACTCGATTGTGTCCCCGGCCCGTACGGCGTGATCCTGCCCGTCCACCCGGACGACCACCGCCCCGGCGAGCACGTGCAGGACCTCCCGGGTGCCCCGGGGATGGTCGGCGGAGCGGTGTCGTTCTCCGGGTTCGAGCCGCCAGTCCCACAGCTCGACGAGGTCGGGTTCGCCGAGCCCGCTGAGCAGGTGGGCGGTGCCGCCGTGCTCGCCCCGCCAGAGCACGGGCGCCTCGGCCGTGGAGCTGATCCGGACGGTCTGCTCCTCGTCGGGCTCGAGCAGCCGCGCGATGTTGACGCCGAACGCGTCGGCGACCCGGCACAGCGTGCCGACGCTGGGGTTGGTGCGTGCGCTCTCGATCTGTACGAGCATCGCCTTGCTCACGCCGGACCGGCCGGCCAACTCCTCGAACGACCAGCCCCGTGCGGCGCGCAGCTCCCGTACCTGCCGGGCCACCGCGGCCGTCACCGCACTGACACGGCCACCTGAGTCGGTCATCAAACTATCCTTCACGGTTACTATTGTGGTACGACAGTGGCATGTTCCCCATTCTCCTGGCAGCAGTGTCCGCAGTCGCGTTCGGCACCGCCGACTTCTCCGGCGGCAAGGCGTCCCGCCGCGCCGACCCCATCGCGGTGACCGTGGTCTCCCAGCTGCTGAGCGTCCCGCTGCTGGTCGCTCTGGTGCTCCTGGTGCCGGGGTCACCGACGGTCGCCGACATCGCCTGGGGACTGCTCGCGGGGACGGCGGGCGCGGGCGGCGTCGTGCTGCTCTACCGAGCGCTCGCCGGCGGGATGATGGCCGTGGTGGCGCCGGTCACCGCGATCACCGCCGCCGTGGTGCCGATCGTCGCCGGCCTGTTCACCACCACCTTCCCCGGCGCCCCGGCGCTCACCGGCGCCGGCCTCGCGGTGGTGGCGATCGCCCTGGTCAGCCTCGGCGAGGGCGGTGGCCGCCCGACGGTCCCGGCCCGACTGGTGGGGCTCGCCCTCGCGGCCGGCGCGCTCTTCGGCGTCTTCTTCACCCTGCTCGGTCAGGCCAGCGAGAGCGCGGGCATGTGGCCGGTGGCGGCGGTACGGGCCAGTTCGATCGCGTTCGGCCTGCTCCTCGCCGCCGGCACGGGTGTGCGACTGCGAGTCGGACGGCGGTCGCTGGGCTGGGCGGCCGTCGCCGGTCTGCTCGACAGCGCCGCCAACGCGCTCTTCCTGGCCGCTGCCGCGCGAGGGCACCTCAGCATCGTGGCGGCGATCGCCGCGCTCTACCCCGCCAGCACGGTACTGCTCGCGCTCGCCGTCGACCGCGAACGGCCGCGGCCGGTTCAGATCGCCGGCCTCGGGTTCGCGGCGGGGGCTCTCGTGCTGGCCAGCATCTGAGGCTGTCCACACCGGCCGGTCCGGTCGTACTCTTCTCTCATGCGCGTCGCCGTCTGCCAGCTCAACGCCCGGGACGACCGCAAGGCCAACCTGGCCGCCGCGGAGCTGCTGCTGGAACGCGCCGCCGACGGCGGCGCGGACCTGGCCATCCTTCCCGAGTACGTCGACTATCTCGGCCCGGAGGCCGGTCTGCCGGAGCCGGAGCCGGTCGACGGCGAGGTGGGCAGCTTCTTCGCCGGGGTGGCCCGGCGGCTGGGGATGTGGGTGCTGGCCGGGTCGTTCCACGAAGCCGGCCCGGACCCCGCGCACACCTGGAACACCTCGCTGGTCTTCGACCGCGCCGGCAGCCTGGCCGCGAGCTACCGCAAAATCCATCTGTACGACGTGGAGATCCCCGGTCGGGTCTCCTACCGGGAGTCGGAGACCGTCGCGCCCGGTGCCCAACCTGTCGTGGTGGACGTGGAAGGCCTCCGGGTCGGGCTGTCGATCTGCTACGACCTGCGCTTCCCGGAGCTGTACCGACGGCTCGCCACCGAGGGCGGCGCCCAGCTCCTGGTGGTGCCGGCGGCGTTCATGATGCACACCGGGCGGGACCACTGGGAGATCCTGCTCCGGGCCAGGGCGATCGAGAACCAGTGCTTCGTGGCGGCGGCGGGTCAGACCGGTGACCACGAGCCGGGCCGCACCTGCTTCGGGCGCAGCATGGTGGTCGACCCGTGGGGGACGGTCCTGACCCAGCTGCCCGACGGGCCGGGGGTCGCCGTCGCCGATCTGGACCTTGACCGGCTCTCGATGATCCGGGCCGAGCTGCCGAGCCTCGCCAACCGCCGGCTCTGAGACTCAGCCCTCGAGCAGGACGCCGATCGTCGCAAGCCCGGCGATCACCGCGGCGGTGACCAGCAGGGCCGTGGTCATCCGGGACCTGCCGCGGCGGGCCAGTCGTCCGACCGAGAAGACCAGGACCACCAGTACGACCGCGCCGATCACCAGTTGCCAGAACGGCAGGAGGATGCCGAGCAGTGCTTCCTCGGCGAACACCGCGGTTTTCAGCCCGGACTCATCCATGACTGACACTCTGGCACGCCGACACGTGCCGCGTCGCCGACCACGGTGGAGAGCGCGCCCGTCGACGTGACCCGAACCAGTGATGAACCCCGATTTGCCTTCTCCCGGCCGGCCGCGTAACTTTCTCTCTGCACGAGGGAGGCCGGACAAACCGGCCGAGAACGGGCGCCAGGCTCGTGGCGGAGACGCCGAGCGAGACTGAGATCGGGCGGTGCGAAACACCTCGGAGACGGGGTTGCGGACGCGAAGCCGACCGGGTAGAGTTCTGAAGCCGGCAGGAGCCGGGCGGAGAGCCGCGCAGCGGCGATCGGCCGGTCTGCGGCTTCCCACGAGAGTAACGACCGCCGGATACGGCGTGCGTCAACGTGGGTCCGGACGAACCAGATTGATCGCCTCAAATACGAGGTTGACAATGAAAGTTCGACCAAGTAGGTTTGAGCGGTTGCCCCGAAACGGGGTTCCACGGATGTGGAGCTGCTGATCGGTGTGTGGTTGTTCTTTGAGAACTCAACAGGGTGCTTGTAAAGCCAGTGCCAATTATGATTTA
>NZ_JBFAOC010000057.1:0-2500 GCF_040675055.1 Micromonospora sp. NPDC049662 | reverse complement strand
CACCTGGTAAGCCTAAATACTTCCTGGTGACCGATAGCGGACGAGTACCGTGAGGGAATGGTGAAAAGTACCCCGGGAGGGGAGTGAAATAGTACCTGAAACCGTTCGCCTACAATCCGTCGGAGCCTTGCGGGGTGACGGCGTGCCTTTTGAAGAATGAGCCTGCGAGTTAGTGGCATGTGGCGAGGTTAACCCGTGTGGGGGAGCCGTAGCGAAAGCGAGTCTGAATAGGGCGCTTTAGTCGCATGCTCTAGACCCGAAGCGGAGTGATCTAGCCATGGGCAGGCTGAAGCGCGGGTAAGACCGCGTGGAGGGCCGAACCCACCAACGTTGAAAAGTTGGGGGATGACCTGTGGTTAGGGGTGAAAGGCCAATCAAACTCCGTGATAGCTGGTTCTCCCCGAAATGCATTTAGGTGCAGCGTCGCGTGTTTCTTGCCGGAGGTAGAGCACTGGATGGTCTAGGGGGCCCACAAGCTTACCGAAATCAGCCAAACTCCGAATGCCGGTAAGTGAGAGCGCGGCAGTGAGACTGCGGGGGATAAGCTTCGTAGTCGAGAGGGAAACAGCCCAGATCACCAGCTAAGGCCCCTAAGCGTGTGCTAAGTGGAAAAGGATGTGGGGTCGCATAGACAACCAGGAGGTTGGCTTAGAAGCAGCCACCCTTTAAAGAGTGCGTAATAGCTCACTGGTCAAGTGGTTCCGCGCCGACAATGTAGCGGGGCTCAAGCACACCGCCGAAGCTGTGGCATTCACATTTTAACCTCGCTTGGACTTGATTCCTTGTGCAGGTGTGTGGATGGGTAGGGGAGCGTCGTGCCGCGAGTGAAGCAGCGGGGTGACCCAGTTGTGGACGCGGCACGAGTGAGAATGCAGGCATGAGTAGCGAAAGAAGGGTGAGAAACCCTTCCGCCGGATGACCAAGGGTTCCAGGGCCAGGCTAATCCGCCCTGGGTGAGTCGGGACCTAAGGCGAGGCCGAGAGGCGTAGTCGATGGACAACGGGTTGATATTCCCGTACCCGCGAAAGAGCGTCCCTGATGAACCTCGTTGTGCTAACCACCCGAACTTGGTGAGGTCTTCGGACTGATCTGAGGGAGCGTGGGAACCTGGCGGGTAGTAGTCAAGCGATGGGGTGACGCAGGAAGGTAGCTGAGCCCGGCCGGTGGTTGTGCCGGGGTAAGCGTGTAGGCCGTGTCGTAGGCAAATCCGCGACGCATGAAGGCTGAGACGTGATGCCGAGCCGATTCAGGTGAAGTCAGTGATCCTATGCTGCCGAGAAAAGCCTCTAGCGAGTTCTTAGCGGCCCGTACCCCAAACCGACACAGGTGGTCAGGTAGAGAATACCGAGGCGATCGGGCGAACTGTGGTTAAGGAACTCGGCAAATTGCCCCCGTAACTTAGGGAGAAGGGGGGCCGGAGACGTGAAGCCCCGCGCGGGTGGAGCGTTGTATGGCCGCAGAGAGCAGGGGGAAGCGACTGTTTACTAAAAACACAGGTCCATGCGAAGAAGTAATTCGATGTATATGGACTGACGCCTGCCCGGTGCTGGAACGTTAAGGGGACCTGTTAGCTCTTCGGGGCGAAGCGGAGAACTTAAGCGCCAGTAAACGGCGGTGGTAACTATAACCATCCTAAGGTAGCGAAATTCCTTGTCGGGTAAGTTCCGACCTGCACGAATGGCGTAACGACTTCCCCACTGTCTCAACCACAGGCCCGGCGAAATTGCAGTACGAGTAAAGATGCTCGTTACGCGCGGCAGGACGGAAAGACCCCGGGACCTTTACTATAGCTTGACATTGGTACTTGAGTTAGCTTGTGTAGGATAGGTGGGAGCCGGTGAAGTCCATACGCCAGTATGGGTGGAGGCAATCTTGAAATACCACTCTGGTTGATTTGGGTATCTAACTTCGGACCGTTATCCGGTTCAGGGACAGTGTCTGGTGGGTAGTTTAACTGGGGCGGTTGCCTCCTAAAAGGTAACGGAGGCGCCCAAAGGTTCCCTCAGCCTGGTTGGCAATCAGGTGTTGAGTGCAAGTACACAAGGGAGCTTGACTGTGAGACTGACAGGTCGAGCAGGGACGAAAGTCGGGACTAGTGATCCGGCACTTGCGAGTGGAAGCGGTGTCGCTCAACGGATAAAAGGTACCCCGGGGATAACAGGCTGATCTTCCCCAAGAGTCCATATCGACGGGATGGTTTGGCACCTCGATGTCGGCTCGTCGCATCCTGGGGCTGTAGCAGGTCCCAAGGGTTGGGCTGTTCGCCCATTAAAGCGGTACGCGAGCTGGGTTTAGAACGTCGTGAGACAGTTCGGTCCCTATCCGCCGTGCGCGTAGGATACTTGAGAAGGGCTGTCCCTAGTACGAGAGGACCGGGACGGACGAACCTCTGGTGTGCCAGTTGTCCTGCCAAGGGCACGGCTGGTTAGCTACGTTCGGAAGGGATAACCGCTGAAAGCATCTAAGCGGGAAGCCTGCTTCAAGATGAGGTATCCCACCC
>NZ_JBFAOC010000056.1:0-39846 GCF_040675055.1 Micromonospora sp. NPDC049662 | reverse complement strand
GCGGCGATGATGGCCTTGGCGTTGGCGGTCTGCTCGCCGTTGAGGTCGATGTGCGACTGGTCGCCCTGCGGCTTGGGTGCGGTGGTCTGCACCGCTGCGGCGGCGGGCTTGGCGTCGACCGGGTTGGCGTGGGCGGCGATGGGGCCGGCGAAGACGCCACCGGCGAACGCGAGACCGGCGATGGACAGCATGCTCTTGCGGAAGATCGTGTTCATCAGGGGTTGCTCCTTCGGGGGTAGGAAACACCCACCTGTCACCAGTGCGGGGGATCGGTGACGGGGGTGTCAGCACCTCGTCCGGGCGCTCAAAGTCTGGGGGGCGGCCTGCGAGCGGGGGCTCGTGGCGGCCGGTCCGGGTGTAACGACCCGGGGGGCGGGGCCATTCCCGGGGGCTGACGATCCGCGGTGAGCGGGGCTCGTCGTGCCGGGACCGGGTGTAACGACCTGCGGTCCGGGGTCATTCCCGGGGGCTGACGATCCGCGGGGAGCGGGGCTCGCCGTGCCGGGACCGTGTGTAACGACCCGCGGTCCGGGGTCATTCCCGGGGGCTTGGCTCCCCCCGGGGGCGGGGGGCTCGGCCGTGGTCCTGCGATCGTCGGGAGGTGTAACGACCCCCGGCCCGCCACGATTCCGGCCCACGGGTGCAGCGGGTCACCACAGTGGCCCCACAACCGGACACACCACCCACGCACGGCGGTCGGCCTGGGTGATCGACTCCGGATCGCCGAACTCGGGGCATCCCGGACCGGTCGATGCCCCCATATCGGCGACCTCGTGTCGATCACGGCGATCGGGGCGATCGGGGCGATCGGGGCGGCGTGGCAGGAGCCCGCCGCCGACGGACGCCAAGCGGGCGTCCCGGGTCGTCGACACCCCCGCGACTGGCGGTCGGGAGTCGATCACGCCGAGGCGGTGTGGACCGGGCGAACGCCACACCGCCCCACGACGTGACCTGGCGCCCGCCGGGACAATCCGACGGGCGCCAGTTCGAGGTACGTCCGGGGCACTGCCCCGGCTGTGGTGCCGGTTAGTGCGCGGCTCCGCCGAAGCGCTGGCGGCGACGCCAGGCCAGGGTCAGCAGCAGCATGATCGCGCCGGCGCCGACGAGACCGCCACCGAGCTTCATGGGCGTACCGATGCTGTCACCGGTGACGGGCAGCGGCTGCTTGCGGTGCAGCACCCGCAGCTCGGTGCTCGCGGTCCGGCCGGACTCGCGGCCCGTTGCGGTGAAGGTCAGCAGACCGGTCACCGACGGCTTGTAGCTCTTGGTGAAGTGCCCCTGGGCGTCGGTGTACGCCGTGAAGTTGAGCGGCGCGCTCGCCTGGTACGCCACCGGCGCCATGGCCACGGTGGTGCCGTCGCTGCGGCGGGCCGGCGCGTTGCCGGCGGCCGGGGCAGCGAGGGGGGTTACCGTCACCGAGATGTCGACGGTCTCGTTGGGGCCGAAATTGGTGCCGGTCAGGATGACCGTCTCGCCCAGGAAGATCGTCGGCCGGTTGACGGTCAGGGACGCGGCGGCCGGCGGGTACGGCGGCGGTTGAGGCGTGCCGCTGGGCGTCGGCTGCGGCTGTGCCGCCCCCGCTGCCGTCGGCACGGCCACCACGGCCAGGCCGACCGTGAGCGCCATGATGATGCGGGATAGCCGCATGATTGGTTCCCTCCTACTGGTCACAGCTTCGTGCGGAATGAACTTGGGTGGTCCAAGGGCTGGCGGTGGGGGTCAGCCACAGCTCGGCCTGCCCGACGCCGGTCTTGGCCGTCAGGACGGTGACCTCCAGCGCCCTCTCGACGCCGGGGCCGATGTCGACGTTGGCCGTCGCCACCTGGCGGCGGCGTTCGGTGCCGCTGCCCAGTGCCGTCTCGGCCCCGTCGAGCCGGGCGTCGAGCACGGAGCCGCCCGCCGGGCTGAAGATCGACACCAGCGTGCGCACGGTGTACGGGTCGCCAGCCAGACCGAGGCCAAGGATCGACTTGCTGAGCCCTGACTTCGGCGCCGTCGAGCGCAGAGTCACCCGCAGTCGGAGCTCGCGGCGGCCGTCGGGCCGGCATTCGCCGACCGTGAGGCTCGCCGTCGGCCGCAGGTAGTAGCCGAGCTTCGCGCCGCTGCCGTCGTTGAGAAACACGCCGACCGTCGGCACGGTGTCCTGTTCCGGGAGCGTCCCGGCCATCCGGCTGTTGCCGAACGTCCGTTGTTCTTCCGGGTGAGCACTCCAGAACAATATCCGGCGTTCCGTGATAGCACGGTCAAATGCGGACAACAACACCCTGGGGTTGACATTCTTCGTGAAGAAGGCGTCAAACACCGCAGCCGCCGAGGATGCGAAGTAGGCGTCCTGCTGCGTGGTGTCCAGTCGCTGGTAGGTCTCGTTGAGCAGGGTCTGCACGGCCTTCTCGCTGGCCAGCGGCGCCCCGCCGGGCACCAGCACCGGGCCGGTCGCCTTGAGCAGGTAGGACAGCACCACCGGATCCACGGCGAGCACACCGTCGACAGTGGTACCGGTCTTGCGCCGGTACATCTCCCGGTACAGGGCGGCGGCGGTCGGGAAGTGCGGGGTCAGGTTCACGTCGGCGGGGTAGATGCCGGGCAGGTCGGTCCAGATCGCCCGGGTCTCGGCGGGCAGCTTCAACGCCGGGGTGAACCGACCCAGGGACGCGCTGCTGCCCTGCCGGCCCATCTGGACCCGCCCGCCCTCGGCCTCGATCATCGCGTACGCGCCGAACATGCCGCCGGTCGCGCGCAGCTCGGCCAGGTTCTGCGAGACGAGCAGGTAGCGCCGAGAGCCGCTGGCGCCGAGCAGCGGCGGCAGCAGCCGAGCGCCCTGGTCGGCCGCGGCGGTGAGGCTGGCCAACCGGTCGATCTCGCCGCGGAGATCGGTCAGCGCCTGGCGGACCTGGCTGACCAGCTTGTCGGCCGGCACGGCGGCCAGGTCCCGACGGGTGCCCTGCACCGAGTCGTTGACCCGGGTCAGCTCGCCGGAGACCGACGTGAGCCGGGCCAGGTCCAACCGGCCGCCGGCCGGCACGAGGCTGGTCAGGTCCGTGCGCAGCAGGCTGGGGAACGCCTGCCGGGCCAGGTCGTCGATGGCGATGGCGATCAGCCGGACCGCGTCGAGATCGTCACCGGCCGCCGGGGTGTGCCGACCGAGCCTCCAGCTCGGGTCGGACGTGGCGGTCCGGGCCGCGCCGGACTGCTCCTGCAGGGCGGAGAGGGTGCGCAGGGCCCGGTCGGTGTCCCCGCCGACGACCTGAGCGCTCAACTCCCGGGCCAGGCCGGCGGCATTGAGCAGGTGCGCGCGCGCCTGCCAACCGCGAAAACCGATCCACCCACCCGCGGCCAGCACCAGCGATCCGACCACGAGCGCGCCGAGCAGGGCCCGGCGCAGTCGCGCGCGCCGGCGACGCCGGGACCGGCTTCGTCGTCGACCCGGTCGTTCGCTCTCCGTCACACCACACTCCGATCCAGGAATCGGACAGTCTGTCGAATTCCCTGACGTTCTTAGCACGTTACGAGGACTCTCGTACCGTTATGGCATTTCTGGTCCTTTACGCGAGGTTTCCTCGCGACGCCGTGGCTCCCTGCGGGACGCGGCCGGCGGCCTCGTGCAGCAGCCGTTCGATCCGGTCGACACCGGCCGGCAGCGACATCTCCCGCAGGTACGTCTGCCGCCCCCGCCGGCCCATCTCGGTGCGCGCGGGCGGCGGGATGGTGGCGGCCAGCCAGAACCGGTCGGCCAACGCGGCCCAGTCCTCGGGTGGGCAGGACAGCCCGGCTCGGGCGCGTTCGACCAGCTCGACGGTGTCCCCGCCGGCCGACGCGACGACCGGCGCGGCGCACGAGAGCGCGGCCTGCAGCTTGCCCGGCACCATGCCGCGAAGCTCGGGCAGGTCGCGCAGCATGATCAACTGGTAGTCGGCGGCGGCGTACAGCTCGGGCATGTCGACAGGTGAGCGCCGTTCGAGGAAGCGGACGTTCTCCGCCTTGAGGTCGGCGGCGAGCCCCCGCACCCGCCGCTCGTCCGCGCCCGAGCCGACCAGGACCAGGTCCATCGTCCGGTCCAGCGCGGCCGCGGCCCGTACCGCCGTCTCCAGCCCCTGGCGGGGTCCGATGGTCCCGGCGTGCATGACCACACACCGGCGATCCCGGCGGACCATCTGCCGGGCCGCCGCGCCGGGTGTCGCCGGGTAGAAGATGCGCTCGTCCGTCCAGTTGAGGACCAGACGAACCCGGCCGGGGTCGGCGCCGGCCGCGACCACCAGGTCGCGCATCGACGGCGCGGCCACGGCGACCCGCGCGGCCGACCGGTAGACGCGGGTCATCGCGGCGTCCATCCGCGCCAACCAGCGGCCGCCGCCGGACGCGTCGACGCCGTCGCGAGCCCAGACATCCTGTACGTGCAGCACCGTCGGCACCCTCGCGAGGAGCCGCAGGACGGCGGCGGTGGCGAACGTGGTGGCCGGCAGTTGAAAGACGTAGAGCGCGTCCACGTCACCCAGGAACCGGCGGGCCGCCAGCGACGCGCTCCCGGCGAACGACAGGTAGCTGGCCATCCGCGCCCGGGTGGTGGTGGCCCCGCCGGAGACCCGCGGCACCCGGCGGACCGACAGCCGGTCGCTGTGCGTCTCGTGGTGCCACCGCTGCCGCCACCCTGGATAGACGTGGCCGCCCGGGTAGTCGGGGAATCCGGTGAGGACGCGGACCTCGTGCCCGCGCGCGGCCAACTCCTCGGCGAGGCTGCCGGGGATGAACGCCGGCTCGGGCGGGAAGTGGTACGACAGGATGCCGATCTTCACCGCGGCACCGCCGGTGGGCGCGGACCGGGCTCGGCCGGCGCGGCACCGCGTCCGACGGGGCGGCCCGCGTAGGATGCTGGCAACCCCTCCCCGCGCGCCCAGCGGCGTCGACGCATCACCCTCGCGGTGCGGCGACCCGTGTCCGCATCCACGAGAGGGCTCCCGATGGCCGACCGCGTGCTGTTCGTCTGCCACGCCAACCTGTGTCGCTCGCCGATGGCCGAGCACCTGGCCCGACGGCTGTTGGCCGACCGTCCCGTGCTGGTGTCCAGCGCCGGCACCGACGCGATGGACGGGATGGCCATGCACCCGTACGCGGCGGAGGTCGTGGCCGAGGAGGGCGGCGACCCGACGGCGTTCAGCAGCCGTACGCTGCGTGCCGAACAGCTGACCGAGGCGACGCTGGTGCTGACCGCGACGCGGCGGCAGCGGTCGGTGTGCACCTCGCTCGCGCCCGGCGCGCTGCACCGGACGTTCACCCTGCGCCAGTTCGGCCGGCTGGCGGCGGCGGCCGAACCGCCCGTCGGATCGACCGACGATCCGCTGGGGGCCGCCATCGCCGCCGCCGCCAGCGCCCGCGGGCGGCTGCAACCCGCCGCTGCGGACGCGGACGACCTTCGGGACCCGATCGGCGGTACCGTCGCCGACTTCCGTCGCTGCGCCGAGGAGATCGAACGCTCGCTACGACCCCTCGCCGCGCTCATCGGGGCAGCCGGGTGAGTTCCTGGGTACGGTCGCTGACACCGTTGACCCCGGCGTCCTCACTGTGCCGGGCGGCGGGGGCCCGGTCGGTCGGTACCGACGGCGTGGCCGTCGAGGCGACCACCCGGTAGGCCTCGTACTGGTACGCCTCGGCCTTGGCCACCTTCGCCATGTTGAGCACGCAGCCGAGCAGCCGCACCGAGACCGAGTGCAGCGCGCGGGCCGCCGCGGCCACCTGGGTACGCGACGTCCGACCCTGCTGGCTCACCAGCAGCGCGCCGTCGGCCTGGACAGCCACCACGACGCCGTCGGTCACCGCGAGCAGCGGCGCGGTATCGATGATCACGATGTCCGCGGACTCGCGCAACGCGAGCAGCAGGTCCGCCATCGCCTTGGAGCCGAGCAACTCGCTCGGGTTGGGCGGCGCGGAGCCACTGGGCAGCACCAGCAGGGACTTGTCGCCCCACCGCTGCACCACGTCACCGACCTGGACGTCGCCGACCAACACGTCGGTGAGGCCGACACCGGCGTCCAGGCCCAGGTAGTCGTCGACCTTCGGGCGTCGCAGGTCGGCGTCGACCAGCAGCACCCGCCAGCCCGCCTCGGCCAACGCGATGGCCAGGTTGCACGACATCGTCGTCTTGCCCTCGCCCTGCAACGCGCTGGTCACGGCGATGACCCGGGCCGGCTCGTGCACGTCCACGAAGCGCAGGTTGGTCCGCAGCTTGCGGACCGCCTCGGCACGGGCCGACGTCGCGGCGTCGCCGACGATCAGCGGGGACGTGCGGGCGGCGCTCTCGAACGGGATCTCACCGAGCAGCGGGCTTCCGGTGGCGCGTTGCAGGCCGGCGGCGTCGCGCAGGCGGACGTCGGCGACGCCGCGCAGGATCGCCAGGCCGACGCCGAGGACGAGGCCGAGCAGACCGCCGAGTACGAGGTTACGCAGCGGCTTCGGCGAGACGGGGCTCGCGCTGACCCGTGGGCCGCTGACCACCTCGATCTTGATGGGTGACTTGCCCTCGGGTGGCGTCTCGACCTTCTGGACGAGTTCGACGAACTTCGCGGCGAGGGTCTCGCTCACCCGCAGGGCGCGGGCCTGGTCGGTGTCGGTGATCGAGGCGCGCAGCAGGACGGTGCCCGTCTCGGTGGAGGTGGTCACCCGGCGCTGCACCTCGTCCGCGGTGAGCCCGACCGGCGTCTCGGCCGCGACACTCTGTGCCAGGCGGTCGCTGCTGAGCAGGTCGGCGTACGACTTGACGCGCTGCTGGAGGAACAGCCCGCCCTGGTAGGCATCGGAGACGCCCTGGTTGGGGGTGGTGACGAAGAAGGTCACCGAGGCGACGTACCGGGGCTGGGCCCGTACGGTCAGAAACGCCGAGACGCCCAGGGACACCATGATCGTGAGCAGCACGACCCACCAGTGCCGACGCACGTGGCGCAATTGGCGAAGCAGGTCCATCAGGCTTGCCTCCGGACCGGTCCGGTTACGCCAAAGAACTTCACGAAAACCCCCAAGGTCGTCTGTCAACTCGTGAAACCATTAAAGCCCCTCATAGGACTTATGTCCGGAGTTATGCATTTTCGGCGTCGGTAACCGCGCCGTCCCGCATGACCAACCCGACAAAGGGCCACTCGGCAGCGGCGACGTCCGGAAAAGTCGGCGACCGATTCCACGGGCCGATCTCGATCGCCGCGCCGCGCCGCGCACGATCACGACGTACCGCCGAGCGGATAGGCTCGACAACGGTGTGCCGGGAAGTCTGGTCGGCGATTGGATCTTTGCCGTCCCGACACCAGAGGTGAGCCCTTTGACCGACCGCACCCCCCACCGCGACCGACTCTTCGCGCGGTCGTCCTGGCCGGAGGCCCGGCACCTGGCCGACGTGCTGCGCACCGAGACGGTCGGTGGCGCCCTGCTGCTGCTCGGCGCCGTCCTCGCGCTGGTCTGGGCGAACTCGCCATGGAGCGAGGCGTACGTCCGGCTCGGGGCCTGGGTGCCCTGGCCGGGCGGCGCGCGCTGGCACCTCGACCTGAGCCTCGCCACCTGGGCCGCCGACGGCCTGCTCGCCATCTTCTTCTTCGTGGTGGGCCTGGAACTCAAGCGTGAGTTCGTCGCCGGCGACCTGCGCGACCCACGCCGCGCGGCACTGCCGGTGGTGGCCGCCCTGGGTGGAATGGCGCTGCCCGCATTGGTCTACGTGGCCGTGCTCCTCGGCACGGGCGGCGAGGGACTGCGGGGCTGGGCCATCCCGACCGCCACCGACATCGCCTTCGCGCTGGCCGTCCTCGCGGTGGTCAGCTCACACCTGCCCCAGGGTCTGCGCGCCTTCCTGCTCACCCTGGCCGTGGTCGACGACCTGTTCGCGATCACCATCATCGCGGTCTTCTACACCGCCGACTTCCACCCGCTGCCGCTGTTCGCCGCGCTCGCCCCGATCGGGCTCTTCGCGTGGCTGGTACGGCGGGGCCGGACGTGGTGGTGGGCCCTCGTCCCGCTCGCGGCCGCCACCTGGGCGCTGGTGCACGCCTCGGGCGTGCACGCCACGGTCGCCGGCGTACTGCTCGGCTTCACCGTGCCGGTGCTGAGCCGCGCCCCGGGCGGCACCGCCGCGACGGCCGACCGGGCGGAGTCGGGTGGCGCGGACGCGGGCGGTCTCGCCGCGCACCTGGAACACCGGTGGCGACCCGTGTCCGCCGGCTTCGCCGTGCCGGTCTTCGCCCTCTTCGCGGCCGGCGTGACACTCCGTGGCACCGATCTCGGGACCCTGCTGACCGACCCGCTGGTGATCGCCGTGGTGGCCGGCCTGGTGTTCGGCAAGAGCATCGGGATCTTCGGCTCGACCTACCTGCTGGCCCGGTTCACGCGCGCCGAGTTGGACGAGGACATCACCTGGTCCGACCTGTTCGGCATCGCCCTGTTGGCCGGGGTCGGGTTCACCGTCTCGCTGCTCATCGGCGACCTGGCGTTCGGCGCGGGCAGTACGGCCGACGAGCGGGTCAAGGCGGCGGTCCTCGTCGGGTCGGTGATCTCCGCGGCGCTCGCCGCCGCCGTGCTCGCCCGCCGCAACGCCGCGTACCGGCGGGTGGCCGAGAAGGAACGCCTCGACGCCGACGGCGACGGGGTGCCCGACGTCTACCAGCGGCCCGGACGGGAGTGACCGGCCCGGCCCGCGACCCGCCATGCTCAGCGCTGGCGGTCGCGCGGCGCCCGCTCCTCGGTCTCGTCCGCGAGGGCGTCGGTCGTGGGGGCGGTGAGGTCGTCGGCGGGCACCGCCACCTCCTCCGCGAGGTCCTGCTCGTCGGGCTTGCCGCCGGGCTGCGGCTCGGGAGCGGTGGCGCCGCCGGCGTATCCGTACTCGTTCGGTTCGTCGTGCCGGTTCATGTGGTTATCCTCCCGCTTTTCCCGGTTTCTCTGGTACCGCCCACGGTAGGCGGTGATCGTCGCCCCCGCAGCGCGGCGGGGATTGTCGCCGCGACCACGGCGGCGGGAGACTCAACGCCGCCGCGAGCAGTTGCCGCAGCGCGACGATCGCGGCGGTGGAGGCCAGGCCACCCCACGCCGGATCCCCGGCGAGCCGCAGCAGGCCGGCCGCCGTCAAAAGGTCCAACAGCACGCGTACGGCGACCCGCACGTCGCCGGTGCACACCGCCGCGACGACCCCGGTGACCAGGGCCAGCGCGGTCACCGCCTCGACCAGCCCGCCGATCACGTCCCCTGCCGCCCGTCGGTGACCTGCCGTTGCTCCTGCCGGATCTCCCGGCCCAGGAAGTAGTTCAGCGCCGTCCGGATCGTGGCGATCGCCGCCAACTGGCCGATCTGCGTGAACGACGGCGACACCGCGGTCCGCAACACGTCGGCCGCGAGTTGGAACTCCAGACCGAGCGTCAGGAACCGGCCCAGCGACAGGCGGATCGGGGTGAAGACGGCGGCGGTGCGGTGCCGTAGCCCCTCGGCCACGAACCGCACCGCCGCCCAGAGCGCGCCCACGACGATCACCAGGGCGCCGGCCACCTCCACCACGGCGACCAGCACCTGGTCGCCGTGGCGCAGCAGCTCCGCCGGCTCCACCCGGAGGCGTTACCCGCCACCGGGGCGGCTAGTCGGCGCTCAGGTCAGCTCGTTCACGGCCTCCAGGATCAGCCAGAGGCCACTGATGGCGAACAGCACCGCGGCGCCGTACCTGATGGTCCTCTCCGGCAGCCGGCGGCCGAGCATCCGGCCGACCAGGATGGCCAGCGCGTCCGCGGCCACCATGCCCACCGTGGAGCCGAGCCAGGTGCCGAACCAGCCGTACTTGGTGGCCAGGGTGATCGTCGCGAGCATCGTCTTGTCGCCCAGCTCGGCCAGGAAGAACGCCACCGACACCGCCACGATCGCGGTCTTGCTGGTCTTCTCGGCCTTACGCTTCTCCTCCTCGGTGAGCTTGTCACCGCGCAGTGTCCACGCGCCGAAGCCGAGGAAGGCCACGCCGGCCACCAGCGAGATCCATTCGGTGGGCAGCACGGCGCCGAGACCCGAACCGATGGCGACCGACGCCAGGTGCACCACCGCCGTGGCGACGGTGATGCCGATCAGCACCGGAAGCGGCTTGAACCGCGTGGCGAACGTCAGCGCCATCAACTGGGACTTGTCTCCCAGCTCGGCGACGAAGATGACGCCGAAGCTGACGACCAGCGCGGCGAGGAATCCCTCCATGACATCCTTCCCGTTCAGACCGGGAGGAGGTGCGGGGGCGCCCTCGACCCGGCTGCGACAGCCTGAGTCGAAGGTCTCGCCCGCCCCGGAGAACCGGGGCCGCGTGGCCGGATGCGGAACGCACCAGTATGTCGACCACGACATTGGGGGCTACTCCCCTTCGCGCGACCAGCCTAACCGATCAGCGAGCGGGCCGGACGGCGCGGGTGAACAGGCTCACCACGCCCGCGCCAACGTCACCCCGAACAGCCCGCGCGGGTCCGTCCAGAAGTGCGACGCCGCGAAGCCCGCCGCGCCCAGTTCGGCGGCCACCCCCTCCGGGCGGAACTTCGCCGACACCTCCGTCCGCAGCTCCTCCCCCTCGTCGAACGCCACCGAGAGGTCCAGCACCCGGACCCGCATCGATCGCGTCGCCCGCAGACGCATCTCGATCCACTCCCGCTCCGGGTCCCACCGGGCGACATGCGCGAACGCCTCCGGGTCGAAATCGGCCCCCAACTCCCGGTTGATCACATACAGCACGTTGCGGTTGAACTCGGCCGTGACCCCGGCCGCGTCGTCGTAGGCGGGCACGATCACCGACGGGTCCTTCACCAGGTCGGTGCCGAGCAGCAACCAGTCGCCGACCTCCAGCGCGGCGCGCATCGCGGTCAGGAACCCGGCCCGCTCGGCCGGCAACAGATTGCCGATCGTGCCGCCCAGGAACACCACCAGCCGCCGCCCGCCGGTCGGCAGCCGGTCGAGCTGGCGGGTGAAGTCGCCCACGATCCCCCGCACCCGCAGCCCCGGATAGTCGGCGGCGATCTGCGCCGTCGACCCGAGCAGGGCGCTGACCGAGACGTCGAGCGGGACGAACGTGCCCAGCCCTCCCCGGCGGGTGAACGCGTCCAGCAGCAGCCGGGTCTTCTCCGACGAACCGGAGCCCAGCTCGATCAGGGTCTTCGCGCCGGTCAGCGCCGCCACGTCGGCGGCGTGCGCGGCGAGCACCGCGCGCTCGGCCCGGGTCGGGTAGTACTCGGGCAGCCGGGTGATCTCCTCGAACAGCTCGCTGCCCCGCGAGTCGTAGAACCACTTCGGCGGCAGCCACTTCGCCTCGGCCGTCAGCCCCGCCCGGACGTCCGCCCGCAGGCCACGCTCCAGGTCCTGCGGCTCAAGGTAGATCTCCAACGGTTCCGCGCTCATGGCCCCCGCCCCTATCGTGGTCGTCAGACACCTCGCGTAGCCCGGCCGGCAACGCTCATCCGGCCGGCAGCCCGCACACCCGCACCTCGTCCGTCGTGGCGGTGACCAGGCGCTGCTGCGGCACCGGCCGCCACCCGGCGTCGTCGTCGTGCGGCTCGGACGCCACCACCACCGAGCCCGCGCCCGCGCGCACCGACAGCGCGTGACCGACCGCCGTAGCCACCGCCCGCCGTCCGTCGGTGAGCAGCAGATTCAGCCGCGACCCCGGAGCGGCGGCGGCGACCTCGACCACCGTCCGGCCGACCGCCTCCGCCGGGTCGTCGCCCGCGCGCAGCCGATGCCGCACCAGCGCCCACAGCAACGCCGAGTCGGTGGCCGCGTCCAGGGTCAGCAGGTCCCGCACCGGCAGGCCGGCGGCGAGCGGCACCATCGAATCGGGCCAGCCCCGGATCACACCGTTGTGGCTGAACAGCCACCGGCCCTCCGCGAACGGCGCCGCCGCGCCGTCGACCACCGCCATCCCCACGGTGGCCGACCGGACCGCGGCGAGCACCGCGCCGGCACGTGTCACCGCCGCCAGCTCGGCGATCGTCGGGTCGCTCCAGATCGGCTGGGCACGCCGGTACCGCACCGGAGGACCGTCGTCCGGATACCAGCCGACACCGAACCCGTCGGCGTTGATCGTGCCGCCGCCGCGCATGTCACGCGGCGCCCAGGACTGACGGACCAGCGCGTACGCCGGCTCGAACAGCAACGCGGCCAACGTGACCGGCGGGCCGAGGTAGACCAGATGACGGCACATCAGCGCACCCCGCGTGGCGTCGGGCGCCTCACCGCGGCGACTCGTCCGGACCGGCGTCGCGGGCGCACCGGAAGCCACTGAAGATCTGCCGGCGGATCGGATAGTCCCAGTTGCGGAACGTCCCCCGGCACGCCGACCGGTCCGTGCCGAACGAGCCACCGCGCAGCACCCGGTGGTCGTCGCCGAAGAACACCTCGGAGTATTCGCGGTACGGGAACGCGACGAAGCCGGGATGACCGGTGAACGTGGTCGACGTCCACTCCCAGACGTCCCCGATGAGCTGGTGCACACCGAGCGGCGAGACGCCGGCCGGGTACGCGCCCACCGGCGCCGGCCGTAGGTGACGTTGGTCGAGGTTGGCGTGCGCCTCGGTCGGGTCGTCGTCGCCCCACGGGTAGCGGCGGGACCGCCCGGTCGCCGGGTCCCACCGCGCCGCCTTCTCCCACTCCGCCTCGGTCGGCAGACGCTTACCGGCCCACGTCGCGTACGCCTGCGCCTCGTGGAAACACACGTGCACCACCGGCTCGTCGGGGCGTACCGGGTCCCAGCGGCCGAACCGCCGGTACGCCCAACCGTCACCGTCGCGACGCCAGTGCAGCGGCGCGACCAGTCGCTCGCGCACCCGGTGTTCCCAGCCGGCCGCGCTCCACCACCGCCGGTCGGAGTAGCCGCCGTCGGCGATGAACGCCTCGTACGCGCCGTTGGTCACCGGTGCGGCGTCGATGACGTACGCGGGCAGGTGGACCTGGTGCGCGGGCCGTTCGTTGTCCAGGGCCCAGGGATCGGTGTCGGTGCCCATCGTGAACTCTCCGGCCGGCACCAGCACCTCCCCGCCGGCCCGGACGGCCGGCTCGGGCGGCGGCGGGGCGTGCAGGACCGCCGCGCCCGCGCGCAGCTGGTGGGTCGCGAGCATCGTCTCGTCGTGCTGCTGCTCGTGCTGCACGATCATGCCGAAGGCGAACCCGTCGGCGACCAACGGCCGGTCGGTGAAGCGCACCGCGTCGAGCAGGTCGTACACCTTGTCGCGGACCGCGCCCACGTAGGCGCGCGCCTCCGCCGGTGGCAACAGGGGCAGCCGCGGTCGGTCCCGGCGGGGCTGCTTGAACGCGTCGTACAGGTCGTCGATGTCGCGGCGGACCGGCTCACGGCCGCCCACGTCGCGCACCAGCCACAACTCCTCCTGGTTGCCGACGTGCGCCAGATCCCAGACCAACGGCGACATCAGCGGAGAGTGCTGGCGCATCAGGTCGCCGTCGTCGACCGCCTCGGTCAGCAGGGCCGTGCGGGAGCGGGCGCGCGCCAACTCCTGTGCGATCCGCCCCCGCAACAGCTCACCGTCGGCATGCTCCGTCGTACTCGCGCTCACCGTCGCACCTTTCGTTCGCGACTGCGGGGCTCGCAGACCCGGCTCACTCCTCGCGCTCACCCGTCGCACCTTTCGTTCGAGGCTCGCTCTCGCGCGCTCACCGGTCGACCCTTGCGATGGCGGCGAGCCGCCGCCGTACACCGTCGTGGATGTCGTCCTCGGTGCCGGCCGGCAGGCCCAGCCGCGGTAGGGCGGCCAGGGCCAGGTCGAGCAGCGCGGCCGCCGCGACGGCCAGCGCCGGGTCGGCGAGGCCGCGCCGGGCGGCGGCCGACCAGCGGTGCGCCACCGGCGCGCCGATCGTGTACGCCGCGCGGACGGTGCCCGCGTCGGTGAACAGCGCGCTCAGCACCGCCAGCGGTAGCCGCCAGTCCCGGTCGGGCTGGGCGTCCAGATACCGCAGCTCCAGGTAACCGCGCGGGCGCACCGGCGGGAAGAGGGTGCTGACGTGGTAGTCGAGGTCGTCGGTGGTGGGCGGGCGGGGCAGCGCGCCGTCCAGCCAGTCGGCGAAGGTGACACCCGGCGGCGGGGCCCAGTCCGGGCCGGGCCGGCGCAGACACAGCAGCGGGGCGGCGAGCACGTAGCGTGCCCAGGCGGCCGGCGGGTCGTCGTCCGCGCGCTCGGGCGCCCACACCGGGCGGGTACGCGCCGGATCGATCGCCAGCCAGGCGGCCATCCGCGCGGATGCCCAACCGGTACGCCGGCCGGCGTGCCGACTCGACGAGGCGAACGCCGCGAGCAACGGTGGGCCGACGGCGTGGGCCGCCGCCCAGCGCGGGGCGACCTGGTCCGGTTCGCCGATGTCGAGGCACACCTGCAGGCCGGCGGTGCTGTACATCATCGTCCGGCCGGCCGGGCCGCGCCGGTCGAACACGCGGCGCATGGCGCGGTAGCGGGGAGTGTCCAACACCGGGCGGGGCCGACGGTGCGGGTCGATGCCGCTGCGCCCCAGGGTCAGCCCGGCGGCGGCCAGCAGACCGGCGACCTGGGCGATGTCGGCCTCGGTGGCCTGGATCAACGCGCCGGCCGAGGTACGCGGCGGGGTGGAGATCTCCAGCTGGCCGCCCGGTTCGAGGGTCACCGTGCCGCCGTGTCGCAGCGGCTCGGCGGGGCTCGCCGGATCCAGCGTGACGGGGCTGTGCCGCCCCAGCGCCGTCCGCAGCCGCGCCGGGTCGACTCCTCGGGTGGGGTCGGCGGCGTCGTGCACGGTCCATTCCAGTTCGACGCCGGTGTACGTGGGAGGGCCGGTCTTGAAGCAGATGCGCGCGAGGTGTCGGCCCGCGGCGGCGGACTCGCGCAGGATCTCGCTCTGGTCCAGCTCCGGCGACGTCACCATCGGTGCAGCCTCCCTCGTCGTGCGACGACCGCGTGCGCCGTGCGTCAGCTCCGGAGCACGGGTGCCACCGTAGACCCGGCCACCGACACTCCCCTTTCCGAGCGTCGACGGGACCACCAATCCCTGTCTAACAGACGCGTTTCCCGGTGCAGGGCAGAACGAACCGCGCGCCCGTACGCTCAGTCGCCGGCCGGGCCGGCCGGGTGCGAGGGCTTGACCTTCGCCTGACCGGGTGGCGTCGCCCGCGCGGACTGCTCCGCAGGCGGCGACGGCGGCGGCGGAGCGGACGGAGACGGGGACAGCGGCGACGGGCTGGGCTTCGCCTCGGGCACCAGCCGCTGGCAGTACTCCTCGACCGCGCCGACCCCACCGGCGGCCGTCACCAACCGCTCGAAGGCCGGCGTTCGCAGCGCCTTCTCCCGCTGCTCGGGCTTCTTGGACCGCCAGGCCTGGCACAGCCCGTGCAGCTGACCGCCGGGGGTCGTGCCGACCGACGGCGAGACGGACAGGGAGGGACGGCCGGGCGGCGTCGATCCGCTCGGCGCGACGGGCCCGGTGCTCACCTGCGCGCTGGCAGTGGGTGGCGCGCTACTCGGTGCCGGCGGCGGTTCGGGTGCCTTCTCCAACCCGGCCGCGGCGAACGCGACGCCAGCGGTGGCGGTGGCCGCCAACGCCCCGATCCAGGCCACCGCGCCGGTCCTGAGCCGCAGACGGCGTGGCCGTCGGGCCACGGCGGGCGCCGGGACGGCGCGGGCGGCTCGGAACGCGGCCAACGCGGCCTCCTCGCCCGCCAGCTCCGCAGGTCGGGCCGGGCCAGCGGCGGCGGCGAGCAGCCGGGCCAGCGGCTCGGCCCCGGAGTCCGGCGAAGCCCCGGACTGCCGGACGCCCGCCGCGCCCGGGTCGGCGATGTCAGGCGGGGGGGCGGTGTCGATGCGGGCGGCGTCGAGCAGCCGTTCGGTCTCGGCGCGGCCGGCACGCCGGTGCGGGTTCATCCGGAATCCCTTCACGTCAGCCCTCCGCCTGCTCGGCGTGTGAGGTCTGCCGGGAACGCCCGATCCGGCGACGAGGGGGCGGAACCACCTCGGCGCCGACCGCCGGTGGGCCGCCGTCGGCCGGCGCGCTCGACGTGTCGGGCGCGCGCAGCGGGGCGGTGGCGTCGCCGTCGACCGACGGCGTCGGTACGGCCTGCCGGTCCAGCAGGGTGGCGAGTCGCCGCAGACCGCGGTGCGCGGCGGTCCGGACGGCGCCGGCCCGGCGACCGAGCACCCGGCCGGCGGACTCCGCGTCGAGCCCGATCACGGCCCGCAGCAGCACCGCCTCGGCCTCGCGGGGTGGCAGCGTGGCGATCAACGCCAGCGCAGCCTCGGTGCTGATCGTCTCGTCGGCCCGCTCGGCGGTGTCGCCGTCGCCGGCCATCTCGGTGAGCGCCTGCACCGGTACCGGCAGCGACGGTCGTCGCCGCAGCCGCCGCAGGTGGTCCATCGCGCGGTTGCGGGCGATGGTGACGGTCCAGGCGCGGAACTCGCCGCCGGTGAAGGTGGGCAGGTCGCGGGAGATCTGTAACCAGGTCTCCGACGCGACGTCCTCGGCGTCCGCGCCGACCAGGGCGGTCAGGTACCGCAGCAGTCCCGGCTGGAGGCTGCGGTACAGGAAGCGGAAGGCGTCCTCGTCCCCGGACTGCGCGGCGGTGACCGCCTCGGACAGTTCGCCCGTCATCGGCGGCCCACGGGCCGCCCGGAGCGGATCGGCGCGACACGCGTCGGCGTCGTGCGCGCACGGCGAACCGCCGCCCTCACCCGCTCCCGCACCCGCACCGCCCCCGCCGATTTCGATTCGGGCCCCGTCCGGGCACCGGCCGGGGTGTCCACACCGGTGATGGCCCGGAACGGGCTGCCCGTCTGCGCCCCGAGCCGGGCTAACGGTAGGAGGGGACGTTTCCTGCGACAAGTTGGGATCGCATTACAGAAGAGTGACAATTATCAAACCATCCGACCGGCGTGCCGGCGTAACGGACGACGCCCCTCGGGCGCTCCCCGGCTCAGGTGAGCGTCTGCGGCGGCGACCGGGCTGGCGTACGCCGACATGTGTCGGCTTTTGTGACCTGGCGTCATCGAAGCGTCACACACCGGCCCGGCCGCCGGAGGTCGCCCCGGGCGGACCGACGGGGGCGACCCCGCACCGGGTCCACCGCAGCGAGCCGTTGGCCGCCACTCTGGGTACGGTAATGCTGTGTTGTCATCGGAGGTCGTGCTCAGCGGTCGGTACCGCCTGGACGAACGTGTCGCCACGGGCGGCATGGGCGACGTCTGGCGTGCCTCCGACCTCGTCCTCGGCCGGCAGGTCGCGGTCAAGGTCCTGCTGCCGGCGCTGGTCTCCGACCCGGACTTCATCGCCCGCTTCCGTGCCGAGGCGCGGATCATGGCGGCCTTGCGGCACCCCGGCATCGTGCAGGTGTACGACTGCGGGGAGGACGACCTGCCCGACGGCGGTCGAGCCGACTATCTGGTCATGGAGTTCGTCGAGGGCGAACCGCTGTCCAAGCGGATCGAGGCCGCCGGTCGCCTCGACGTGGCCGAGACGATGTCGATCGTCGCCCAGGCGGGGCACGCGCTGGGCGCGGCGCACCGCGGCGGCATCGTGCACCGCGACGTCAAGCCCAGCAACCTTCTGGTGCAGGAGGACGGCACGGTCGTCCTGGTCGACTTCGGCGTCGCCCGCTCCACCAACGTGACCAGCATCACCAGCACCAACGCGGTGCCCGGCACCGCCCTCTACATGGCGCCCGAGCAGGCCGCCGGCCGGCCGGTCAGCGGCGCCACCGACATCTACGCCCTCGGCGCGGTCGCCTACTGCTGCCTCACCGGCGGCCCGCCGTTCACCGGTGACAACCCCCTCCAGGTCGCCGTCCGGCACCTCGACGACGAGCCCCCGGAGCTGCCGCACGACATCCCGGAGGCGGTCCGCGCCCTGGTATCGCGGGCCCTCGCGAAGGACCCGCTGGACCGCTTCACGAGCGGCTCGGCGATGGCGGAGGCGGCCCGTACCGCGGTGACCGGCGGCGAACCACCGACGGCGCTGGCGTCATCGGTGCCGCTGCGCGAGGCGGGTCCGGGCACCCGCACCGACGTGCCGGTCGGCGCGGCGGTGGCGGGCACGACCGACCCGGCACGCCCGCGACGCCGCGGGCCGCTGGTCGGTGCCGCGGTGGCCATGCTGGTCGCCCTGGTCGGCCTCGGCGCGGCCCTGGGCGCGGCGCGCAACACCGGCAACGATCCGGCCGTCAAGCTGCCGACGGTCGCGCCGACGCCGGGGCCGACCGAGCAGGTGGAGTTGCCGGCGGCGAACGAGCAGATGACCAACGACCCGGGCCGGCCGAACCGGCCGACCGTCCCGGACACCACGACGTCCGCGTCGGTCAGCGCCACGCCGAGCGTCCAGCCCAGCCAGTCGGCCAACTCTCCATCGCCGACGCCGAGCGCGACCACCGCGCCGCCGCCGAGCGACCCGCCGAAGACCCCGTCGTCGCCGAGCAACTCGCCGGCGACCGACCCGAGCCCCTCCACCGAACCGTCGACCGGCTCCGGTGACGTAGGCGGCTGACCAGCCGCCCCACCAGCACCGATATCCCCAAAACGGACTTACGTCGCCGAAAACCGCTCTAGGCTCTCCGCAGGTCATTTCCACCGTCTGCGGGAGCCCGGGTGAGCGCTGAGAAGCTGGTCGTGATCGGCCAGGGGTACGTCGGACTGCCGCTGGCCATGCGTGCCGTCGAGGCGGGCCTGGACGTCGTCGGCCTGGACGTCGACGCCGACCGGGTGA
Source organism: Micromonospora sp. NPDC049662 (assembly GCF_040675055.1). Taxonomy (NCBI): domain Bacteria; kingdom Bacillati; phylum Actinomycetota; class Actinomycetes; order Micromonosporales; family Micromonosporaceae; genus Micromonospora; species Micromonospora sp. NPDC049662. The sequence continues at coordinate 21,156 of NZ_JBFAOC010000056.1, read as the reverse complement.
AGCGGCTCGCGTCGGGTGAGTCGTTCGTCGAGGACATCCCCACCGACCGGCTGGGCCGGGCGCTGGGCAGCGGCCGGTACCGCCCCAGCACCGACTACACCGACGCCGAGGGTTTCGACGTCTGCGTCATCACCGTGCCCACCCCGCTGCGCGACGGCACCCCGGACCTGAGCTTCGTCGAGCAGGCCGGTATCCGCGTCGGCCCGTACGTGCGGCCGGGCTGCACGGTCATCCTGGAATCGACCACCTACCCCGGCACCACCGAGGAGCTGCTTCGGCCGCTGTTGGAGTCGGCCAGCGGGCTGACCAGCCCCGGCGACTTCCACCTCGGCTACAGCCCGGAGCGGATCGACCCGGGCAACCCGACGTGGCGACTGGAGAACACCCCGAAGGTGGTCTCCGGGATCGACGCGGCGTCGCTGGACCGGGTGCAGGGCTTCTACCAGCGGCTCGTGGAGCGCACCGTCGCCGTCGACTCCACCCGGGTGGCCGAGTTGACCAAGCTGATCGAGAACACGTTCCGCCAGGTCAACATCGCGCTGATCAACGAGCTCACGATGCTCTCACACCACCTCGACATCGACGTCTGGCAGGCGATCGACGCCGCCGCGACCAAGCCTTTCGGGTTCCTGCCGTTCCGGCCCGGCCCGGGTGTCGGCGGGCACTGCCTGCCGATCGATCCGTGCTACCTGTCCTGGCAGGTCAAGCGACGCCTCGGCCGGCAGTTCCGGTTCATCGAGCTGGCCAACGACATCAACCACGAGATGCCCGAGCACGTCACCCAGCGGATCATGGCAGGGCTCAACCGCACCGGCCGGGCGGTCAGCGGCGCGCGACTGCTGCTGCTCGGGCTCGCGTACAAGCGGAACACCGGTGACATGCGGGACTCCCCCGCCGTCGACGTGGCCCGCCGTCTGCAGGCACTCGGCGCCGAGGTGCACGCGGTCGAGCCGTACGCGGAGGCCCACCAGATCCCCGCCGGGGTCGCGGTCGTCGGGCTCACCGAGCGGGAGGTGCGGGCCGCGGACGCGGTCGTGGTGGTCACCGACCACGACTGCTTCGACTACGACCTGGTGGTCCGGCACGCCCGCTACGTCTTCGACACCCGCAACCGGTGCTCCGGCGAGGTGGTCGAGCGCCTGTAGGGCGTGCCCCGGACCCGGCACCGCTGGCCGGTCCCGCCGCCGGGGAAGGCGGCGGGGCCGGCCGGCGGATGTCGCTTCGGGCACCCGTGGACGACACGCTCACTGGTCGGCGAGCGCCTCGACGACGGGCCGCGACAGTGCCCGGCGGGCCGGAAGCACCGAGGCGAGCAGAGCGGCCAGCACCGCCACGCCGAGGATCGAGGAGAGCTGGCCGAGTGGCAGCACCACGTGGAAGTCCCCGCCGAGGCGGGCCAGCAGCGCCATCCCGGCGGCGCTGACGCCGGTGCCCAGCCCGATACCGAGGATCGCGCCGACCAGCGTCATGAGGATCGCCTCGACCGCGAGCATGGCCCGCATCCGGCCGCGGGACAGCCCGACCGCCCGCAGGACGCCGTTCTCCCGGGTGCGCTCGACCACCGACAGGCTCAGCGTGTTGGCCACGCCGACGAGGGCGATCACGACGGCCAGGCCGAGCAGCGCGGTGACGGAGGCCAGCAGCATGTCCACCGTGCCGGTGAGCATCTTCTTGTACGCCCCCTGGTCCATCAGGTTCGCCGTCGGGTAGCGGGCGAGCACGGCCTCGATCGCGGCGCGGGCCCGTTCGGCGCTCACGCCGTCAGCCGGGTCGATCTCGGCGAGGAAACCGCGTTCGCGGGGAAAGAGCACCGCGAAGTCCCGGTCGTCCAGCTCGATGACGTGTCCCTCGGGCGCGGCGCTGGAGACCATGGCCGGCGCGTCGTCGGCCACCACCGCGGCCACCCGGAACGCCCGCCCCTCGATGGTGACGGCGGAACCGACCTGCCAGCCGTGCGCCCGCGCCAGCTCCTGGTGCACCAGCACCTGCCCCGGCCCGAGTCGGTCGACGTCGCCGGCCACCACGCCGGACAACGTCCGGCCGACCAGCGCCGGGTGGGCGGCCCGGACCTCGATGTCGCCGGTCACGACGCTGCGCTGCTCGTGCACCACGCCCAGTTCGGGGCGCGCGGCCAGCTCACCGGCGAGCGCGGCGGGCAGATTCTGGCCGATGCCGCTGACCACGAAGTCCGTCCCGATCTCGGCGTCGACGCTGCGTTCGATGCCGTCCTTGGTGCTGCGCGCGCCCACCACGAACGCCGACACCAACCCGATCCCGATGACCAGGGCGGTCGCCGTCGCGGCGATCCGACGCGGGTTGCGAACCGCGTTCGCCACCGCCAGACCGACGGTCATCCCGAACACCCGGCGGGCCGGCCAGCCGATCAGCCGGACCAGCGCCGGGACGAGCACCGGGCCAAACAGCACGATGCCGAAGAAGGCCAGCACACCGCCCACGGCCACGAGGAGCACCTGACCGGCGTCGGCCGCGCCGGCCAGCGCCGCGACTCCCGCGCCCAGCACCACCGCGCCGAGGGCCAGCCGCACCCGGCCCGCTCCCCGAGCGGGCTGCACGGCGGCGTCGGTCAGCGCGGCCACCGGGGCGACCCGGGTGCCCCGCCAGGCCGGCAGCAGGGCCACGGCGACGGTGAGCCCGGTACCGAGCAGCAGGCTGGTCAGCACGGTCGAGCCGGCGACGGTCAACCCGCCGGAGAGCGGCACGTCCAGTCGAGACATCAGCAGCCGGAGTCCGCCGGCGAGAGCCACCCCGAGCACGACGCCGAGGGCGGAGGCGACGAGGCCGAGCAGCGCCGACTCCAGCAGCGCCGCCCGGAACACCTGCCCCCGGGTCGCACCCACCAGGCGCAGCAGCGCGGTCCGGCGGGTGCGCTGCGCCAGCACGATCGCGAAGGTGTTGGCGATCACGAAGCCGGCCACCACCACCGCGACCCCGACGAAGATGAGCAGCAGCAGCAGGAACTGGTTCAGATTGCGGACGGCGTCCTCGACGGCCTCATCGAGGATCTGCTGGCGGCCCTTCACGTCGACGTCGGCGCTCCCGACGGCGGCGCGTAGCCGGTCGGCCAACGCCGCCTGGGCTGTTCCCGGCCGGGCCGCCACCATGATCCGGTCGTAGCCACGCCCGCCGGTGACCGCGAGCGCGTCCGCGCCGACCAGGCCGATGAACGGGCCGCCGACGTCGCGGACGCTGCCCGCCACGTCTACCGTGCCGACCAGGGTGTACGGACGGGCCGCCCCGCCGGTACCGCCGACGAGAACCGGAGCGCCGAGGGTGAAGCCCTCCTTCGCCACCGTCGGCGCGTCGAGCACCACCTCGCCCGCGCGGTCGGGGAGGCGACCGGCGACCACGTCGTACGAGCGCAGGGCCGTCTCGGTGGGGATGGCGGCGAGCACTGCGTAGCCGAGCACCGGTCGCCCGTCAGCGCCGAGGAGTCCACCGGCGCCGAGCAGCTCACCGGCCGCGGCGGCCACCCCGTCGACCGTACGGACGTCGTCGACCAGCCTCGCCGGCAGCGGCCGGGGGCCGTCGGGGTAGACGCCGAGGTCGGTGTGCCGGTCGAAGGCGCCGGCCCGCTGGTACGCGCCCGCGCGCATCCCGTCCACGACGATCAGCGTGCCGGCGACGAAGGCGACACCGAGTACGACGGCGAGCGCGGACAGCAGCATGCGCAGCGCCTCGGCGCGCAGCGTACGCAGGGTCAGGCGGATCATGTGCGGGCTCCCGGTGCCGGCGCGGATCGGACCCCTCCGACGCTATGGCCGGTCCGGTCGGATCGATCTCCACCTGCGCTCTCGACCCGCGTACGCCGCAGGTGGCGCACGGACGCGCCGGCCGTACGACCGCGGTCGTACGGCGGGTCAGCGCCCGGGTGTGACCAGGCCGCTCTCGTACGACAGCACGACCGCCTGCACCCGGTCGCGCAGGTGCAGCTTCGCCAGGATCCGCCCGACGTGGGTCTTCACCGTCGCCTCGGCCACGTGCGCCTTGGCGGCGATCTCGGCGTTGGACAGCCCCTGCGCGACCAGCAACAGCACCTCCCGCTCCCGCTCGGTGAGCTGGGCCAGCCGGGGGTCGGCGGTCGGGGTGACGCCGAGTTGGCCGGCGAAGCGGTCCAGCAGCCGCCGCGTGATCGACGGGGCGACCACCGAGTCGCCCCGCGCGACCACGCGGATGGCGTCCAGCAGTTCCTCCGGCGGAACGTTCTTGAGCAGAAAACCGCTCGCGCCGGCCCGCAGCGCGGCGAACGCGTCGGCCTCGGTGTCGAAGGTGGTCAGCACCAGCACCCGGGGCGGACCCGACGGCCGGTCGGCGCAGATCCGGCGGGTGGCCTCCACCCCGTCCATGGTCGGCATCCGGATGTCCATCACCACGACGTCCGCCTCGGTGCGGGCCAGCACGCGCAGGGCGTCGGCGCCGTCGATGGCCTCCCCGACCACCGTCAGGTCGGGCTGCGAGTCCAGCACCATCCTGAATCCGGCGCGCACCAGCGCCTGGTCGTCCACGATCACCACCCGGACCGTCATGCCGCGATCACCTCCGCTGAGGGCTCCGACGGTAGCGGGAGCCGTACCCGCACCTGCCAGCCCCCGGTCGGCCGGGGGCCGGCGGTGAGGCTGCCGTCGTACACCGCCACGCGCTCGCGCATGCCGAGCAGACCGTGACCGCCGGGCGGCGCTGGACTGACGACCGGGCGGCCCCGACCGTCGTCGACGACCCGGACCTCGACGGCGTCGGCGGAGTACGTCATCCGCAGGTCGACGGTGGCGCCGACGCCGGCGTGCTTGAGCGCGTTGGTCAGCGCCTCCTGCACCACGCGGTAGACGGTCAGCTCCAGGCCCGGCGGCAGGGCCGGGGGCTCGCCGCTGACGGCGTCCCGGACAAACAGTCCGGCGTCGCGGAAGCGGGCCAGCAGATCGGGCAGCTCGGCCAGTGCCAACCGGCGGTGCTCCGGGTCGGCGGCCACGACGTCCGCCCCGGCGGGGCCCGAGTCGCGCAGGACCCCGACGAGCCGCCGCATCTCCTCCAGCGCGGAGCGGCCGGTGTCGGCGACCACCTTCACGGCGGCGCGCGCCTGCTCGGGGTCGCGGTCGAGCATGAAGCGGGCACCGTCCGCCTGGACAATCATCACCGCCATGCTGTGCGCCACCACGTCGTGCAGTTCGCGGGCGATGCGGGTGCGCTCCTCGGCGACCGCCGCCCGCGACTCGGCCTCCCGCTCGCGTTCGAGGGTGGCGGCGCGCTCTTCGAGGCTCAGCACGTAGAGGCGGCGGGTCCGCACGTTCAGCGCGACGAGCCAGACCGCGCCGGTGACCAGCGCGTACCACAGCGCGGTCACCCACCACACGATGACGCCGGGGGTCTGCGCGGCGGCGAGCAGCACGCCCACGGCGGCGACCGCGCCGGCCAGCACACCGTCGCGCAGCCGCCGGCCGTATTTCACGACGCTGTAGAGCGCGATCAGGACGGCGACGTCGAACGCCTGCGGACCCCACCGGGTGATCACCTGGACCAGGGCGAGCGCCGCCACGACGACGGTCACCGCGCTCGGGTGGGTGCGGCGGAACAGCAGCGCCACCGCCATGCCCACGCCGACGCCGACGGCGGCCCAACCGCCGGGTTGCGACACCGCCGAGGTGAGACCGACGAACGCGACCACGACGGAGACGGCCACGTCGAAGGCGACGCCGCGCAGGGGGCGGCCGAACAGCGTGCGTCTCACGGTCACCCAGCGTACGGGTCGTCGACGGTCAGGGCGGCGTCAGCTCGCGCAGGCGGTTGATCTCGATGGCCTGCTCGGTGGCGAGTGAGGTGGCCAGCTCGTTGAGGGTCGCGTCGACCCCGACCGACAGCAGGTCGGTCGCCATGGTCACGGCGCCCTGATGGTGATCGGTCATCATCGTGATGAAGAGCCTGTCGAACTCGACGCCCCGGGCGGCGGCCAGTCGCCGCATCGCCTCGGGAGACTGCATGCCGCGCATGCCGGCGTGGTCGTGGCCGGGCGCCGTCTCGGGCAGCCCGCGGGTGGAGAGCCAGCCGCGCAGGACCTTGATCTCGGGGCCCTGGCCGGCGCGGATCCGGTCGGCGTACGCGCGGATCCGCGGATCCGCAGCGTGGTCCGTCGCCAGTGTGCTCATCTCCAGCGCCTGCTCGTGGTGCGGGATCATCATCTGGACGTAGACGGTGTCCAGGCCGTTGTAGCGGGGTGGGCTGTCGTCGCGCAGCTCGTGCGCGGACCGGGCGACGGCGGGCTCCCCGGGGCGGCCGGGCACGAGGACCGGCGGCGGCGGTGGACCGGTCGGGCCGGTCGTCGGCGTGGGCGTCGCCGAGGCGGGCGCGGCGGCCGGCGGGCCGGGTTCACCGGCGGCGCGGATGGCCAGCGCCACCAGCGCCGCGACGATGGTCGCCGCTATGACGACGGCGAGTAACCGACCACGTCGGACAGTCATGCCGCACTCCCCTCAGGTCGAGGTCGCAGCGATCCTATCCATTGACGAGTCGACGTAGATGTGACCCGGATCACATCGATGATCTCCGAGGCTCGGTAAGGTACCGACAACGTCATCCCCCCTTTCGAAGGGCGCCGCCAATGATCAAGTTGGCCACCGCACGGCTCCGACAACTCCGCATCGTCAGCCTGGCCGCGACCGGCCTGCTGCTGACCAGCGTCGCCCTGGCGACACCGAGCAGCGCGCAGGAGGCCGCACCGGCCGCACCGGCGGCCGCCAGCGACATCCCGGGCGTCGACGAGATCCGCAGCAGCCCCAACCTGCGGCAGATCGCCAACCTCCCCAAGCAGGCGCCGTTCGACACGACGGCTGCGCTCAACAGCGACATGGCGTTCCAGGGCAAGTACGCCTTCGCCGGCAACTACAACGGGTTCGTCATCTACGACATCTCCCGGCCCAGCGCGCCCACGATCACCGCGCAGGTCAACTGCCCGGGCTCGCAGAACGACATCTCCGTCTACGGCAACCTGCTGTTCGTCTCCACCGACTCGTCGCGCAGCGACGACTCGTGTGCGAGCGTCGCGCAGCCGGCGTCGGTCAAGGAGTCGTGGGAGGGCATCAAGGTCTTCGACATCAGCGACAAGGCCAACCCGCGCTACATCAAGTCCGTCGAGACCGCCTGCGGGTCGCACACCCACACGCTGGTGCCGGGCAAGGACCGCAAGAACGTCTACCTGTACGTCTCGTCGTACAGCCCGCGGGCCGAGTTCCCCGACTGCCAGCCGCCGCACGACTCCATCTCCATCGTCAAGGTGCCGGTGAAGAAGCCGACCGAGGCGGCCGTCATCTCGACGCCGAACCTCTTCCCGGACGGCGGTTTCCCGGGCAGCGAGACCGGCTCGGCGACCACCGGCTGCCACGACATCACCGCGTACCCGGCGAAGGACATCGCCGCCGGCGCCTGCATGGGTGACGGCATCCTGCTCGACATCAAGAACCGCGAAGCGCCCCGGCTGATCACCCAGGTCCGGGACACCGTCAACTTCGCGTTCTGGCACTCGGCCACCTTCAACAACGCCGGCACCAAGGTCGTCTTCACCGACGAACTGGGCGGCGGCGGCGCGGCCACCTGCAACGAGACGGTCGGCCCCGACCGGGGCGCGGACGCCGTCTACGACATCACCGGCCGCGGCAACGCGCGGAAGCTGGAGTTCCGCAGCTACTACAAGATCCCCCGGACCAACGGCGACACCGAGAACTGCGTGGCGCACAACGGCTCGCTGGTCCCGGTGCTCGGGCGGGACATCATGGTGCAGGCGTGGTACCAGGGCGGCATCTCGGTCTGGGACTTCACCGACTCGCGCCACCCCAAGGAGATCGCCTACTGGGAGCGGGGCCCGCTGTCCGCCACCCAGGCCGTCACCGGCGGCGCCTGGTCGACGTACTACTACAACGGCAACATCTACTCCAACGACATCCAGAAGGGTCTGGACGTCCTGGAGCTGAACGACTGGCGGACCTGGTCGGCGAACCTGACCCGGTTCAAGGAGTTGAACGTGCAGACCCAGCCCGGTTACCTGAGCTGGTAGAACCGACGTCCGACCCGGGCCCGGCCGCTCCTCGAGAGGCCGGGCCCGGCCACGTCAGGTGGGCCTGGTCACCCGGGCCCGGGTTGACGAGCGCCTGACCGGGCGCTGTGTCAACGTGGTCACCTGTGAAGTCTGCCGCCGGCGCGCCGCCGGCCCCGCCCGAGCCGACCGCGCGCTGGCGTCCCCACCCGCTCGACCTGGTGGCCGTCGTGCTCGCGGTGGCCGGCGCGGTCTGCGCGCTGACCGGGCTGCTGCCCCGCGCCGAGACCACGGGCACCCTGCACCGCATCCTGCCGCTGCTGCTCTTCCTCGGCACCGTGATCGTGCTGGCCGAGCTGACCGCCGTCGCGGGCGTCTTCGACGTGCTCGCCAGTCGGCTGGCCATCGCGTCCCGGGGCCGCTGGGCGGCGCTGTTCCTGCTCTGCGGCGGCCTGGCCACGGTGACCACCCTCGTGCTCAACCTCGACACCACCGCCGTGCTGCTCACCCCGGTGCTGCTCGCCCTGGCCCGCACCCTGCGCGTCCCCGCCGGGCCGCTCGCGGTCACCACGGTCTGGCTGGCGAACACCGCCAGCCTGCTGCTGCCGGTGTCGAACCTGACGAATCTGCTGGCCGCCGACCGGGTCGGCCTCACCCCACTGGCGTACGCCGAGCGCATGGCGCTGCCGCAGCTCGCCGCCGTGACGGCCACCATGGCGCTGCTCTGGTACGCCTGGTGGCGGCGGGAACGACCGGACGGCGGACGCTTCATCCCGCCGGCCCCGCACGTGCCGGCCGACCCGGTGCTGCACCGCACCGCCCTCGCCGGCTGCCTGCTCTTCGTCGCCGGCATCCTCGCCGGGGTGGAGATCGGGCTCGCCTCCACCGTCGCCCTCGCGCTGGTGCTGGTCGGCTTCGTGATCCGCTCCCCCGCGACGCTGCGCGCCCAACTGGTGCCGGTACGACTGCTGCTCTTCGTCGTCGGCCTGTTCCTGGTAGTGCAGACCCTCGGCCGGCACGGGCTCGACGACCTGGTCGCCGGTCTGGTCGGCGCCGACGGCGGAGCGGTCGGCGCGTTGCGTGCCGGCGGCACGGGTGCGCTGCTGGCGAACGCGGTCAACAACCTACCGGCGTACCTGGCCGGCGAGTCGGTGCTGCCGACCGTCGACCACACCCGCCTGCTGGCCCTGCTGATCGGCACGAACGTCGGCCCGCTGGCCGCGCCCTGGGCGTCGCTGGCCACCCTGCTGTGGTTCGAGCGGTGCCGGGCGGCCGGGGTGGCGGTGCCGGTGCGACGGTTCGTGCTGACCAGCGCCCTGCTCGCCGTCGTGGGCACGCTGGCGGCGGTCGGCGCGCTGCTCCTGGTCGGCTGAGGGCCGTCACCCGGCGGCCCGCTCCACCACGAACATGAAGCAGCCGTAGATCACGTTGCGACTGTGCAGTCGGTGTACCTGCGGATCGGCGAACAGCTCCGCGATCACCGCCTCCGGGTCCGTGCCGTCGTGCAGCCGGCCGCCGCAGATCCGTCCCTGCCGGTCGTACGCCCGCAGGACCTGGGCCCGTCCCCGCCAGCCCGGCGGGTGGCCGCCGCCGTGGTCCGGGCCGGGGCAGGCGGCGGCGTGCGCGAAGACCGGCCCGATCTCCCGGTACGCGGCGGCGGCGATCGGCGGGGCGTACCCGAAGAGCAGCACCGCCTCCCCCACCTCCGCGTCGCGTAGGCAGCACCGTAGCGGCTCCCCGCCGCCGGCCAGGCGCCCTTCGACGCGATGGCCGGCGGCGTCTCGGCCGGTCCGACGGACGAGCTCCAGCACCGCGGCCGGCACGGCGTGGATGAGGAAGGTGGCGGTGGTCGTCATGCGTCCAGCCTGCCCCGGTGCCGGTGCGGGTGCTGGCGGTGATCGGACCTGGCGCTCGGGACCAGCCGCCGGCGCGAGGGCGAGCGCTGTCAGTCGCGGTCGACGGCGAGCTGAAGCTCGGTCACGCCGGCTTCCGGGGAGTCCTGGCGATAGTCCAGGTACACCTCGCGGGCGAACCCGTCCGGGCGGTACCCGTTCTCCTCGATCCACCGGGCGAGCGCCTGGACGCTGCGGTCGGCGTCGTCCATCGAGCCGTGGTGCACGATCGTCGCGGCCGTCCCGACCGCCGGCAGGTCCCGCACCGTCACGTCGGGAATCGCCGTGACCCCACCGCCGACGCTCACCCCGGCGTGCACCACCACCGCCTCGCCCTCGTCCTCGGCCGGTTCGTACCAGGCGATGGCCGGCCCGGACGGGGTGATCCCGGCGGCGTCGAGCCGGCGGAACAGCTCCGGGTAGAGCGGCTGGATCACCGGACCGATGTCCTGACTCTCGTAGCTGGGCGCGACGGCGGTCAGCTCCGCCACGCGCACCGGCGCGATCTGCTTGAGTACGACGTCCTGGTTGGTCATCCGACCCTCCGATTCGATCATTCGGAGCCTCGCCTCGACCGCCGCGAGCCGGGCCGTGTCGGCGGCCAGCCGGGTGGCCAGCTCGCTGCGACGCAGCCGCAACATGCCGCGCAGCTCGGCGGTGTCGACGGTCTCGTCCAGGATCGCGCGCACCTGCTCCAGGGTGAGCCCCAGGTCCTTGAGGGCGATCACCCGGTTGAGCCGACGCAACTGCTCGGCCCGGTAGAAGCGGTAGCCGGTGTGCGGATCGACGCTGGCCGGCCGCAGCAGACCGATGCTGTCGTAGTGGCGCAGCATCCGCACCGACACGCGGCCCAGTCGGGCGAAGTCTCCGATGGTGAACATGATCCCCTCACGCTGGTCCCTGACACGGTGTCAGAGTCAAGCGTCGGGCCGGGGTCAGCCCACCGGTGAGCGCCGGGGCGGGCGCGGGCCGACCAGCCGGCGGACCATCGGCGCGGCGTTCCACTTCGCCGCCCCGACCAGGTCACGAGCGTGCTCCAGGACGGTGTAGTCGGGTCGGTTCATCCCGTCGGCGATGGCCCGGTCCAGGTCGTTGCCGCACCCGCTGAGCACGGTGTCGAAGTCGCGGCGGACCGGCTCCAGCAGGTCGTAGCCGAACGACCGGTGCATCCGGGCGAACAGCGGCTTGTAGAGCCGCACCCGCTCGTGCAGACCGGAGGAGTACGACATGGGGTGCTTCGGCCGCCGCACGACGTAGTCGGGCAGCACGTCGGCGAACGCCCGCCGCACGATCCACTTCTCCTGGCCGTCGCGCACCTTCAGGTTCAGGGGCAGACGCATCGCCAGCTCCACCACGCTGAGGTCGAGGAACGGCACCCGCGCCTCCACCCCGTGAGCCATGGCGGCCCGGTCGACGCGCTGCAACTCGGTACGGCAGAGGTTGCGGATCCGGTGCAGAAACAGCCGGCGGGACGCGATCGGGTCGACCTGGCGGTACATCGGGTACCCGCCGAACAGCTCGTCGGAGCCGTCGCCGGTGAGCACCACCTTGACGCCCAGGTCGCGCAGCCGACGGAAGATCGGCACCGACACGACGGCGTTGATGATGTCGCCGTACTCGGTCAGCTCGGAGATCCGGATGGCCTCCCGGACGTCGGCCAGCCGGATGTCGCGCGGGCGCAGCTCGACCACGACGTGCGGCACGTCGAGGTCGGCGGCGAGCCGACGGGCGTACGCGACGTCGGGACTGTCCGGCACGCCGACCGTCACCGCCACGCAGTCCGGGTGGAGGTCGCGTACCTGCCGCAGCGTCAACGAGCTGTCCAGCCCGCCGGAGAGGACGACGCCGACGGTCAGGTCGGTCTCCACCCGCATCCGGATGGCGTCGGTCAGGGCGGCCCGGACGAGCAGGGTGGCCTCGTCCGGGTCGTCGATGACCGGCAGGCCCTCGCCGATGGTGAGCAGGTCGACGTACGGGCGCAGCCGCACCGGTCCGTCCGGCTCGGCCCAGCCGTGGTGACCGGGAGGCACCTCGGTGACCGGGGCATGATGCCCGACGAGCGCCTTGACCTCGGAGGCGAGGTACAGGCAGCCGGGCCGCCGGGACCAGTACAGCGGTTTCACCCCGAGCGGGTCGCGGGCCAGGTACGCCCGGCCGGTGGCGCGTTCGACGACCGCGAAGGCGTACTCGCCGCGCAGCCGGGTCACCGCCGACTCGCCCCACTGTTGGAAGGCCGCCAACAGCACCTCGGTGTCGCTCTCGGTGCGGAACACCTGCCCGAGGCGGGTGAGCTGCGCGCGCAGCTCCCGGTGGTTGAAGATCTCGCCGTTGAAACAGAGCAGCCACCGCTCGTCGGTCGAGGTCCAGGGCTGCACGGCCCGGTCGCGGTCGACGACCCGAAGCCGGCGGGTGCCGGCGAGTAGTCCGGTCTCACAGCGGGTCTCGGTGACCTCGCCGCGCGGGGCGAGGACGGCGAGCATCCGTCGGAATGTCGCCGGGTCGGCCTCGGGGCCGAGGCTGAGCGCTATGCCGCACACGGGCTCAGACCCCCATCTCGGCCTCGTACGCCCGGCGCAGGCGATGCCGGGCGGTGGGCGCGAGGCACAGGTGCCAGGCCTGCCCCTCGTCGATCACGTTCAGGTCGCCGGCCTCCTGGCGGGCCAGCAGCAGCTCCGCGAGGGCGTCGCGCGCGCCGAACCGGGTGAACCAGGCCAGCTCGACGTCGGCCGAGTAGCCGAGGCAGTGGCCGCTGGGCAGCATCGCCGCGTAACCCAGGCGGCGTAGCCGGTACTGGTGCTCGGTGCTCCGGACCAGGCTCGTCACCCACAGCGGCGGGGTGCCCGCGGGCGCGGCGGCGGCGAACTCCCGGCCCAGTTCGTTGAGTAGCGCCACCACCTCCCGGCGGGCGCGACGGAACAGCAGACCGGCGGTGCGCGGGGTCACGTCGGGGCGCAGCCGCCGGCGTAGTCCGCGCGCGGCCCGGCCCAGCACGGTCGCGGGTTGCTCCTGGTAGCGAAAGCGCAGCAGGTCCCGGCGGCGCAGCCACTCCAGGTCGACCAGTTCCGCGCTGCCGTTGACCTGGTCGTCGGTGTGGAACACGGGGGCGTCCTGCCACCACAGCACGTCGATGCGGGAGAGCAGGTAGATCCGGACCAGCGCGGTGAGGTCGCGTGCCGAGGTGCGCTCGTTCGGCTGGTAGCGGGCCATCTCCAGCAGCAGCGTCTCGCGCGCCCCGAGCAGGCCCTGCGGGGTGGCGTCGAGCACGGCCGCCAGGGCCGGTTCGCGCAGCCGCTCGTCGATGAGCACCTGACGTGCCCGGGTGCTGGTGGCGTCGGCCAGGGCCCCCACCTCGACGAGCAGGTCGGCCACGGCCGCCCGGTAGGCGGCGAGGTCGGGGGCGGCGCTGGTCGGGCGTCGGGTGGCGGCGCCGGGGGGTCGGCGGCGAGGTGGAGCGGTGGGCGACGCGGGTTGCTGTCCCGGACTACGGCTGGGCACTCGCATGACGGGTTCCCTTCTCCGGCCACGTCGCTGGGTCAATCACCCTGAAAAACACCGTAATCATCGAGACCGACGTAGACCGAACAATCCTCCGATCTCACCCAAAGAAGCCGCGGGCGCAGGTGAGGCGCCCGCGGGCCGCGCCACGACGACTGGTGTTACTGGCTCGGCCGCAGGCTTGCGGGGTGTCCGGGCGTCGTCACCGACCTGTCCCGGTGCGACTGCGCGCCATCCTGGCGGGACGGTGCGCCGCCCTGATCGGCGGGTACGCCGCCCGGACGGCCACCGGGGGTCGGCGGACGCTGTTTCGCACGCGCGGTCGGTGCGCTCGGCCGGGCGGCCGGCACGCCAGCGGGCGGCCCGGTGGGATGCCTCGTCGTGGCCGGCGTAGTCGATCTCGACCCGGCCGGGTTACGGCTCGGCTTGGCGACAGCCGCCGGGGATCCCTGGCTCGTGGAGGTGGCCGGCCCGGTCCTGGAGGGCACCGGCGTGGCGCTGGTGGCGATGTCCCCGGCGGGGGACGACGGTTCGGCCGCAGGGGCGGGCGGGAGCAGCAGCCGCAACTCCTCGACCTCCCTGCGCAGGCGAACCGCGGTCGTGTCCGCGCCCATGGTGCTCAACAGGCCCTCGGCGCGCTCCAACTGTCGGCGCGCGTCGTCGTGGCGCCCGTCGGCAAGATCCTGCCGGGCCTGCTCCAGCATCCGTCCGACCTCACGTTCGGCGACCATGGACTGCGCCCGTTCGGCGTAGACCAACTCGGTGACCGGCCACAACAGGCCGCCCGGCTCCGCGCGGCCGGCGCCGAACCAGAGACCGCCGACGACGGTGACCAGGGCCAGCGCGGCGGCAGCGTACGTGGGTCGCCTGCCACGGCGGCGCGCGACGCCGGTCGGGGCACCGGTGCGGGAACGCCGGCGGCGGCCCGTCCACGGTGGTCGGCTCGAAGCGGGCCGGTGCGCCACTGTCACCACGTCCGGCTGAGCCGCGCGTGGGGCTGCTGCCGGCGCTGCCGGTTCCGCGGTCGCCTCGAACTCCTCCGACCGCCGCACCACGTCCGCGTGCCAGTCGGCCAGGAGGGCGATGACGGCGTCGTCGTCCGGGTGACCCGGCGGCGGACGCTCGCCACGGCTGATCGCGTCGAGCAGTTGGTCAGCCTGCACGATGGGGTCCGGCGGCGTCGGCACCGGCTCGGACGCGGTCACAGGATCACCCCGGCGAGGGTGTCGCCCACGAGGGCGCGGAGCCGGGTGAGAGCGCGGTACTGCGCGAGTCGGACGGCGCCGGGCGTCTGCATCTACTCGACCTGGAAGGGCGCCGCCTACAACACCATCTCCGGCACCTCGATGGCCAGCCCGCACGTCGCGGGCGGGGCCGCGCTCTACAAGGCCACCCACCCCACCGCCACCCCGAGCGCGGTCAAGTCGGCCCTCCAGGCGGCCGGCACCACGAATTACAGCTGGCCGGCCGGCGACCCGGACGGCATCCAGGAGAAGCTGCTCAACGTCGCCACCTTCTGACCCCCCGCTGATCCGTCCCGGCCCGAGTCAGGGTCGGGACGGTTCCGTCAGCGGGGTCACCGTCCGGTCCGTACCGTCGTAGCTGCGGGCCGCGTCGAACGCGCCCGTCGGGCGCTGCCCGCCGGTCAACGCGCGGGCCATCCGCAGGTCCGCGTCGCGGAACCGCAACGCCAGGCTGAGGTGCGGCACCCACGCTCCCGGCGCGTGCCAGGGGCGGTGTCCGTCGGCCTTCTCGAGGACATCCCAGACGGCGGCGTGCAGCGTGGTCAACGCCGGCGTGGGCCGCACGAGCCAGACCAGCGGGGCGCTGCCGTCGAGCACCACCACGCGGTCGAGCGTGACCGGCACCGGCAGCGCGGCGTCGAACAGGTCGGCCAGCCGGTGCTCGACACCCGGCCCGAACTCGTCCACGGCGGCGAGGGTCAGGTGCGGCCGGTTGGTCTGGTGGGTGTTGCGGGCCAGGCTCGGCAACCCGGCCGCCGCCAGGCGATCCCAGGCGGCCCGGACCTCGGCGTCCAACCCGGCCGAGCAGACCAGTTCCACGGTACGCACGAGGCCCACGCTAGCGGGCGCCACGCCCGTCAATGACCGAGCGGGGCGGATGGCCGGCCCCGCCACGGACAGCGGGGCTGATTCCGCCTCCGAGCCGGGCCGGACGGCCAGGTCGAAGAACAGTCCGACGGCGCTGGAGCGTACCGGTTTACCGGACCCGCCATCGTCTTCCTGGGCACCACGCCATCATTGAAGCCATTCCGGACATGAGGGCGCGACTGGCCTCATCGGCCGGGGAGTAGGCAGGACGCGCGGATCAGCGTCGCTCGTCGAACCGGTTTCGCAAAGACCTGCCCGCTCCCCGCGCTCGGCGGGGCAGCCAGATCCCGCCGATCACCAGCAGGACGATCACAAGGATGAGCAGCCAGCGCATCAGAACCTCCATGTCCGGGGGGTGCAGACCGTTGTGCCCCGCCGCCGATCCCCTTCAAACACTTCGAGAGCAGATCGCCGATGGCTGCCCGGTGCACAGCGTCTTGGAGCTGTCGTGGGCACGTGGCAGGCTCATGCTCCATGATCGACGATTTCGCGAAGACGGCATGGCCAAGCCGAGTCGCGAGACGAGACTCTGCGCTGGCCCCGCGCGAAGCCGACGAAGTCTCGCCACGCCTCCGGCGCGAACGTCAGCGTCCCACCGTCACGGTCCTTCGTGTCCCAAACGAGGACGACGCCCCGAAGGTTCTCAGCGACCTCCACACACGCCCCTCCGTTGTTGCCACCCTTGGTGCTCTTGCGCCACAGCGCGTCGGTTAGGTCCATGAGGATCCCGCTTCCCTGAGCAGGTCTAAGGACTGTCCACGGGAGAGAGCTTCCCCGCGGATGCGCTCCCATCGCCGGTCAGGAGAAACAATCTCTGACTGCTGTTCGGTTATGTGCGCCTGGGCCTGCCCGTCGATGTGGTTCGTCGCCGGGGCGCGTTGCCGGCAGCCGAGCCCTTCGACGGCACGGTGACGGCCCAGTGTTGCGTGGGGTGAAGCAGAGCAAGGGCTGACGACAGGTCAGAGCCAGCCGTTGTCCCGGGCGGTCCGTACCGCCTCCGCGCGGTCGGTCGCGCCGAGCTTCTGCACGGCGGCGGAGAGGTGGTTGCGCACGGTGCCGGTGGACAGGTGCACCCGGCGGGCGATCACGGCGACCGGCGCGCCGAACTCGGCCAGCCGCAGTGTCTCCAGTTCGCGGGGCGTCAGCGGGCACGCCGGCAGCGTCAACGCGTCGGCGGCCAGGGACGGGTCGACGTACCGGCCGCCGGCATGTACCCGGCGGATCACGTCGGCGAGCGCGCCACCGGGCGAGCCCTTGGGCAGGAAGCCCCGGGCACCGGCGGTCAGCGCCTGCCGCAGGTGACCGGGCCGGCCGTGTCCGGTGAGAAGCACCACGGCGCACTCGGGCCGGACGCGGGACAGCTCGGCGGCCACCGCGATGCCGTCCAGGCCGGGCATCTCCAGGTCGACCACGGCCACGTCCGGGCGGTGGGCGAGCGTCGCGGTGACCGCTGTCGGCCCGTCGGGGGCGTGTGCCACCACCTCGATGTCCGGCTCCAGGTCGAGCAGCGCGCCGACCGCGACGCGGATGAGATCCTCGTCGTCGGCGAGCAGGACGCGGATCACGTCGGCACCGGCACGGTGGCCTCGAGGGTGAAAACGGTGTCCTCGCGGCGTACCCGCAGTTCGCCTCCGGCAGCGGCGAGCCGGTCGGCCAGGCCGCGCAGGCCATGGCTGTGCGCGTCCGGGCCCCGGTCGTCGGCACCGTCGTTGACCACCGTCATCCTGGCCACGTCGCCCTCTCGGCCGATACGGATCCGGCACCAGTCGGCCCGGCTGTGCCGCAGCACGTTCGTGCCGGCCTCGCGCAGCACCGCCGCCAGTTCGGTGGCGACGGACTGCGGCAGGTCCGCCGGCGGCGGCAGGACGGTGCACCGTACGCCGCAGGACCGCAGCACCCCCACGATCGCGGTGAGCTGTTCGTCGAGGTCGACGACGCGGTAGCCGTGCACGGTCTCGCGTACCTCGGTCAGCGCGGACGCGGCGAGTCGCTGGGCCTCGGCGGCCTCCCGACCGGCCCGCTCCGGGTCGATCGGGGCGAGGCGGGCGGCGAGTTCGGCCTTCAGGGCGATCACCGTGAGGCGGTGTCCCAGGACGTCGTGCACGTCGCGGGCGAAGCGCAGCCGTTCCTCGGCGGCGGCCAGCCGGGCCTGGGCGGCCTGGCCCTGCCGCGCGTCCACCAGGAGATCCCAGAACCAGACCTGGAAGCCGTTGAGAGCGGCGATGCCCACCCCGACCCCACCGGTCACCGCGAGGTGGCGCGCGACTGAACCGCCGGTCCATTCGGCGACGGCCACCGACACCAGCAGGACGGCGGCGGCCACCGCGAACGCGGCCCGCGGCCGGACGAGCAGCGGCGCCATACCGATCAGCGCCGCCCCGAGCCAGGCCCACGTCGGCCAGGCGCCGGCCGCCACCGGCCCCACCAGCGGAACGGTCAGCACGGCCGCCCCGGCCAGAGCCAGGTGGAAGCGGCGACGCCGGCGCGGGTCGAGCCACGGTGTCACGGCCGCGTACAGCACCGCGGTCTGGGCGAACACGAAGGCGAGGACGCCGGCCGCGCCGAGCGCCGCCCGACCCGGATCGGGCTCACGGGCGAGGCCGACCGCGGGCAGCAGGACACTCGCCCAGACGCCGGTGACGAGCGACAGCAGCGTCGCCCGGCGGGCACGGCGCAGCCGGCGGTCCGCCCGGACTGTGTCTGCCTCGCTCACCACGCGTCGATCCTAGGACCGCCCCGCGCACGGTCCACCCCTGCGAGATGTCACGGTCGGACCGTGCGGCCCGCACGAACTTCCGGTGACGGACACACCTGCCCCCTGCGCCGCGCCGACGGCAGGGTCGAGGCATGGAAGAGACACAGATGTACGCGAACACCGCACCCGTCGTACCGCTGCCCGAGCCGCTGCCGGCCACCCCGCCGGCGCCCCCGGTCCCGACGGCGACCGGGGGCGGCCGGGGATGGCTGTGGCACCTCGGCGAGATGGCGGTCGCCATGTTCGTCGGGATGCTGCTGCTCGGCCCGCTCTGGGACGCGGCCGGCACCGTGCTCGGGATCGGCGCGACGCTGGGCCGCCCGGAGGTCGCCGCGCTGGTGATGGCCACCAACATGACCATCGGCATGACCGTGTGGATGCGCTACCGAGGACACCACTGGCCCGCATGCGTCGAGATGGCCGCCGCGATGTACGTCCCGTTCCTGCTGCTGTTCGTCCCCTTCTGGACCGGTCTGCTGGACGGTGACGCACTGATGCGCGGCGGACACCTGCTGATGGTGCCGGCCATGGTGCTGGTGGCGCTGCGCCACCAGCACCACACACCGACGGCGGTACGCCACCACCCGGCCGTGGTGGCGCTCGCCCGACGCTGGCCGGCCGGCCTCGCGCTGCTGGTGACCGTCGACATGTGGGTCGACCCGGGCGTGCTCAGCCCGTGGACGATGCTGGTGCTGCCCGGCGGGTACCTGCTGATCGGCCTGGCCCGGCGGACGCTGCGCGGGCCGGGTGTGCTCGCCACCCAACTGGCCGGCCTGGCCGTCTGGGTCGCGCTGACGCTGGCGGCGGTCGCCGTCGGGGGGCGGACCGCGGCGTGGCTCGTGGCGCTGGGGTGGCTGGCACACGCCGGCTGGGACGTCATCCACCACCGCACCGGGCGGGTGGTGCCACGGGGGTACGCCGAGTTCTGCGGGGTGCTCGACGTGGTGCTGGCCGGCGTCATGATCCTGGCCATCCTCACCACGGGTGCCTGACGCGCACGGGGCGCCGGGCGTGTTGTGCCGGTCGGCGCAGCGGCCCCGACGGGGTGATGAAAGGCTTGGCACATGAGTTCCGCACCTGCACAGCACGACGCACCGACCGCCAGCGAGCCCGACGTGACCGCGTTCACGGACCTGGGGCTACGCGACGAACTGCTGGGCGCGTTGTCCGCCCTCGGCTACGAGGAGCCGACGCCCATCCAGCGGGAGGCCATCCCACCGCTGATCGAGGGTCGGGACCTGCTGGGTCAGGCCGCCACCGGCACCGGCAAGACGGCGGCGTTCGCGCTGCCGCTGCTGCACCGGATGCCGGCCCACCGCGACGGCGGGGACCCGGTGGCGCTGGTGCTGGTGCCGACCCGGGAACTGGCGGTGCAGGTGTCCGAGGCGTTCCACCGGTACGGCAAGGACCTGGGCGCACGGGTGCTGCCGATCTACGGCGGGCAGCCGATCGGCCGGCAGTTGCGGGCGCTCGACAGCGGCGTCGACGTGGTCGTGGCCACCCCCGGGCGCGCGCTGGACCACATCGCCCGGGGCACCCTGCGCCTGAGCGGCCTGGCCACCGTCGTGCTGGACGAGGCCGACGAGATGCTCGACATGGGCTTCGCCGAGGACATCGAGGCGATCCTGGAGCACGCGCCCGCCGAGCGGCAGACGGTGCTCTTCTCGGCCACCATGCCGTCGCGGATCGACGGGATGGCGCGCCAGCACCTGACCGAGCCGGTACGCATCGAGATCGGCCGGGAGCAGCCGGTGGCGGGCGAGGCGCCCCGGGTCCGGCAGAGCGCGTACATCGTGACCCGCGCGCACAAGCCGGCCGCGCTGGGCCGGGTCCTCGACGTGGAGTCGCCCACGGCGGCGATCGTGTTCTGCCGCAGCCGCGAGGAGGTGGACCGGCTCACCGAGACGATGAACGGCCGGGGTTACCGCTCCGAGGCGCTGCACGGTGGGATGAGCCAGGAACAGCGGGACCGGGTGATGGGCCGGCTGCGGGCCGGCACGGCGGATCTGCTGGTGGCGACCGACGTGGCGGCCCGTGGGCTGGACGTCGAACAGCTCACCCACGTGGTCAACTACGACGTGCCGTCGGCGCCCGAGTCGTACGTGCACCGCATCGGTCGGGTGGGTCGGGCCGGACGCGAGGGCGTGGCGATCACCCTCGCCGAGCCGCGCGAGCACCGGATGCTCAAGACCATCGAGCGGGTGACCGGCCAGCGGATCACCATCGACAAGATCCCGACCGTGGCGGACATGCGGACCCGCCGGCTGGAGCTGACGCAGGCGGCGCTGCGCGAGAGCCTGCTGGAGGACGACCTCGACCCGTACCGGGTGATCGTGGAGACGCTGACCGACGAGTTCGACCTGATGGAGGTCGCCCTCGCCGCCGTGAAGCTGGCCCACGAGGTGACGTCGCCGGGCTCCGACGACGAGGAGGAGATTCCGCAGGTTCCGGTCCGCGCCCCGCGCGAGGGTCGCCCGGAGTTCGGTGGGCGGGGCGGCGATCGGCGCGGTGGCGGCCGGCCGCGCGTCGGCGGCAACACCGTCCAGGTCTTCGTCGGCCTGGGCCGGCGGGCCGGCGTACGCCCCCAGGACCTGGTCGGCGCCATCACCGGCGAGACCGGCATCCGGGGCCGGGACATCGGCTCGATCGAGATCGCGGACCGGTTCTCCCTGGTCGAGGTGCCGCAGGGCGTCGCCGATGAGGTGATCTCCGGGTTGCGCCAGAGCACGATCAAGGGCCGCAAGGCGACCGTGCGCCGCGACCGCGGACGCGACGAGCGCTGAGCTGAGCCGTCGGGGGGCGCCGCGGGGGGGGGGGGGGGGGCGGCGGCCCCCCCGCGCGATGGGCGCGGGGGGGGGGCCCGCCCCC
>NZ_JBFAOC010000055.1:29724-40862 GCF_040675055.1 Micromonospora sp. NPDC049662 | reverse complement strand
CCGGCCCGGAACTGACGCAAACCTCTTGATCAACGAGGTCGGGGCCGGGGCTGGGCCGGGCCGGGTTGGGTCGGGGCCGGGCGCGGGGCCGGGTCGGGGCGGGTCGGGGTCGGGTTGGGGTTGGGGTTACTGGACTGCGGGGGTGACCTTCAGGGTGTTGGTTTCGGTGTCCAGTCGTGCTTCGGTGCCTACCGGGACGGTCAGCTGGTTGTGGCCGTGGCCGATGGGGAGGCCGCCGAGGACCGGTACGCCCAGGTCGCCGAGGCGTTCGGTGAGCACGTCGACGATCGTGGTGTCCCAGCCGTCGCCGCAGTCGGTGAACTGCCCGACCGCCACCCCGGCCAGCCCGTCCAGCGCACCGGCCCGGCGGAGCTGGGTGAGCATTCGGTCGACCTTGTACGGAGGCTCCTGCACGTCCTCGATCAACAGCACCGCGCCGGTCAGGTCGGGCAGGTCCGGTGTGCCGATCGACGCGACGAGCAGGCACAGGTTGCCGCCGAGCAGGGTGCCGGTGGCGCGGCCGGGGACGCGTACGTCGAAGGTCTCCTCGGTGGGGACCGCCTGAACGGTCACCGGCTCGGTGGTCATCAGCGCCGCGTGCAGGGACTCGGCGGAGCGCAGCGGCGTCCGCTCGTCCCGCCAGGCCGCTCCGGGGCCGTGTACCCCGGCCAGTCGGGCGCCCCGCCACAGGGCGAGCTGCAACGCGGTGATGTCCGAGAAGCCGGCCACCACCTTCGGGTCGCGGCGCACGGCCGCCATGTCGATGGCGTCGACGATCCGCTGGGCGCCGTAGCCGCCCCGGGTGCAGATCACCCCACGGATCTGGGGGTCGGCGAACGCCGCGTTCAGGTCGGCGGCCCGCAGGTCGTCGGTGCCGGCGAGGTAGCCGTGGCGGGCGTACGCGTTCGGGGCCGGTATCGGGCGCAGGCCCCAGCCGGTGAGCAGCTCCACGCCCCGGGCCACCCGCTCCGGCGAGGTCGGCCCGGACGGCGAGACGAGCAGCACCGTGTCACCCGGGCGCAGCACGGGCGGGCGGACGACGGTGGAGTCCTCGTTGATCACAACCGGAGAGCCTAGCCACCGCGCCGACACGACGGCCGCCAGCCGGTGGCACCGACCCGTGCCGGGGCGTGGCGGAGCGCGCCGCACCCGCTAGCCTCGACGGGTGGCAACCGCGCTGGTGATCGAGAACGACCCGACGGACGACGCGCGCCGGTTGGGTGAGTGGCTGACCGAGGCAGGGCTGGATTTGTGGGTGGTCCGCCCGCACGCCGGTGAGGAACTTCCCGCCGACCTTGAGGGGTACGCGGCACTGGTGGTGCTGGGTGGCGACCAGCAGGCGTATCCGCTGCCGGACGGTTCCCCCGGGGCGCCCTGGTTCCCGGCCGTGGAGGGGCTGCTGCGCAAGGCGGTCCGGTACCGCGTGCCGACCCTGGCTGTCTGCCTGGGCGCGCAGCTGCTCGCCACGGCGCATGCCGGGCTGGTGGAGCGGAGCCCGTCCGGGCCGGAGATCGGCCCCGGTGTGGTGGGCCGGCGCGACGCGGCCGAGCAGGACCCGCTGTTCCGGTACGTGCCGCTGATCCCGGACGTGCTCCAGTGGCACTCCGACGAGATCACCGAACTGCCCCGGGGCGCCACCCTGCTGGCGGCCTCCACCCGCTATCCGCACCAGGCGTTCCGGCTCGGCGACCGGGCCTGGGGGTTGCAGTTCCACATCGAGTGCGACACCGCGATGATCGGCGACTGGGCCACCGACTCGACCCTGCTCGCCGAGTTGGGCTACGACCCGGAGCTGGTGGTGGCGGCCTGCGACTCGGTGATGGTGGACGTCGAGGAGGTCTGGCAGCCGTTCGCCGCCCGGTTCGCCGCGCTGGCCCTCGGTGAGTTGGACGACAGCACGATCCGGCGCGGCCTGCCGCTGCTCGGGCACTGATGGGCCGGCCGACGAGGGCCCCGGGCCGGCTCGCCCGCTACGGCTTCGGCATCGCCGAGGGCGACGGCGGGGCCCGCGCCGCGGACCTGCTCGGCCCGGACGGGCTGGGTCTCTGGCAGCCGGAGGAGCAGGAGCCGGTCGACGACGCGGCCGGGGAGCTGCTCGCCGCGCTGTCCCGGGCCGCCGACCCGGACCTGGCGCTGCGCCAACTGCACCGCATCGTCGAGGCGGAGAGCCGAACCAGCGCCGCCGGCACCCCGCGCGGCACCAGCGCCGCCGGCACCAGCGCCAGCTCGCCGCTGCTCGCGGAGCTGCACGCCGACCCCGGGCTGCGGCGTCGGCTGATCGCCGTGCTGGGCGCGTCGTCGGCGCTCGGCGACCATCTGGTGGCGAATCCCGAGCACTGTCTGACGCTGCGTACCGCACCGGACGGGCTCGCGCCGATCGCCGACGGTCGGCTGGAGCCGGCCGGCGACGGGAACCCGGTGGCGGTGCTGCGTGCCGCGTACCGGCTCTCCCTGCTGCGGATCGCGGCGGCCGACCTCACCGGCGGCCGGGCCCTGGAGCAGACCATGGCGGCGCTGTCCGCGCTGGCCGACGCGACCCTCGCGGCCGCGTACGAGATCGCCGTCGCCGAGTTGGCGGCGGGCACCGAGCGGCCCCGGCTGGCCGTGGTGGCGATGGGCAAGTGCGGCGGCGGCGAGCTGAACTACGTCTCCGACGTGGACGTGATCTTCGTGGCCGCCGAGGACGCCGACCTGCCCGCCGCGACCCAGGTGGCGACCCGGCTGATCTCCGTCTGCGGGATGGTCGCCTGGCCGGTGGACGCCGCCCTGCGGCCCGAGGGCAGTCGTGGCCCGCTGGTGCGTACCCTCGCCAGCCACCTCGCCTACTACCGCCGGTGGGCACGCACCTGGGAGTTCCAGGCGCTGCTCAAGGCCCGCCCGGCCGCCGGGGACCTGCCGCTGGCCCAAGAGTGGATCGACCAGCTCGCGCCGCTGGTGTGGAGCGCCGCCGAACGCCCCGAGGCGGTCGAGGACGTCCGCGCGATGCGCCGCCGGATCATCGACAACATCCCGCCGAAGGAGCTGGAACGCGAGATCAAGCGCGGTCCGGGCGGGCTGCGCGACATCGAGTTCGCCGTTCAGCTCCTGCAACTCGTGCACGGCCGCGGCGACGAGACCCTGCGGGCGCCCGGCACCATTCCGGCGCTGCGCGCGCTCGTCGCCGGTGGTTACGTCGGCCGCGCCGACGGGGAGTCGCTGCTGCGCGGCTACCGCTTCCTGCGCGCCGTCGAGCACCGGCTCCAACTCCAGGCCCTGCGCCGTACGCACACCGTGCCCACCGAGCCGGGGGCGCTGCGTTGGCTGGCCGCCGCGCTGGGTTTCGTGGCCACGCCGGGCCGCAGCGCCGTCGAGAGCTTCCGGGCCGACTGGGTCACCCACGCCACCGAGGTACGACGGCTGCACGCCAAACTGCTCTACCGGCCGCTGCTGGAGTCGGTGGCCCGGGTACCCGCCGACGGGCTGCGGCTCACCCCGGAGGCGGCCCGGCACCGGTTGGAGATCCTCGGCTTCGCCGACCCGGCCGGGGCGCTGCGTCACCTCCAGGCGCTCACCGGCGGGGTGAGTCGTACGGCGGCCATCCAGCGCACCCTGCTGCCGGTGCTGCTGAGCGAGTTCGCGGACGCGCCGGAGCCGGACCGGGGGCTGCTCAACTACCGCAAGGTCTCCGACAAGCTGGGCAGCACCCCCTGGTACCTGCGCCTGCTGCGGGACGGCGGTCCCGTCGCCCGCCGGCTGGCCCGGGTGCTGGCCCTGTCCCGGTACGTCGCCGACCTGCTCGCCCGGGATCCGGAGGCGCTGCGGCTGCTCGCCGAGGAGAACGAGTTGTCGCCGCGTCCGCGTCCGGTGCTGCGTGACGGCTTCCTCGCGGCGGCGGCCCGGCACACCGACCCGGTCGAGGCGACCCGCGCGGTGCGGGCGCTGCGCCGCCGGGAGCTGGTCCGGGTGGCCTGCGCGGACGTGCTCTGCCGGGCCGGCGCGCTCGCACCCACCCCGACCCGGGCGGACGGCACGACGCGGCCGTCACCCGGCCTGGCCGACATCACCGAGGTCGGTACGGCGCTCGCCGACGTCACCGACGCCACCCTCGCCGCAGCGCTGCGGGCCGCGCGGGCCAGCCAACCGGCCCCGGACGGACTGCGGTTCGCGGTGATCGGAATGGGCCGCCTCGGCGGGTACGAGTCGAACTACCTCTCCGACGCCGACGTGCTCTTCGTCTACGACCCGCCCGCCGGCAGCAGCGAGAGCGCCGCCAGCGCGGCCGCGCACGCCATCGCGGAGGAGCTGCGTCGACTGCTCGGCGTACCCGCCCCCGACCCGCCGTTGGGTGTCGACGCCGACCTGCGCCCCGAGGGCCGGCAGGGTCCGCTGGTGCGCAGCCTCGCCGCGTACGCCCAGTACTACGCCCGCTGGTCCCGGGTGTGGGAGGCGCAGGCGCTGCTGCGCGCCCGGTTCGTCTGCGGTGACGCCGACCTGGGCGCCGAGTTCGAGGCGATGATCGAGCCGGTGCGCTACCCGGCCGACGGGTTGACCCGCGAGCAGGTCGTCGAGATCCGTCGGATCAAGGCCCGGGTGGAGACCGAGCGGCTGCCGCGCGGGGCCGACCCGGCCACCCACACGAAGCTGGGCCGGGGCGGGCTGGCCGACGTCGAGTGGGCGGTCCAGCTCGTCCAGCTCCGACACGCGGGCGCGATCCCGGAGCTGCGCGGCACGCGTACCCTCGATGCCCTCGCGGCGGCCGAGCGGGCCGGCCTGATCGATGCGGCGGACGCCGCGGAGATGGCCGCCGGCTGGTCCCTGGCCGCGCAGGTCCGCAACGCGCTGATGCTGGTCCGGGGCCGGGCCGGCGACCAGTTGCCCCGGCACGGCGTGGAGCTGGCGGGGGTGGTCCGGCTGCTCGGCCACGACGACCCGGGGGAGTTCCTCGACGAGTACCTGCGCACCGGCCGCCGCTCCCGCGCCGCCGCCCAGCGCGTGCTGGAGGGGTAGGAAGATCAGCCGAGGGTGTAGTCGCCGGCGCGGGGGACGGTGACGCTGGTCCAGTCCCCGTCGGCGCGGACGGTCGCGCCGCCGGACGCGGTCAGCCAGCGGCTGTGCCGCACCCGGACCGCCACCGGGCCGGCGGTCGGGGCCCGGAAGGTGACTGCCGCGCCGTCCGCGCGGACCAGCTCGGCGGGCGCGGCGACCAGCGGCGTCGGGTCGGCCACCGCCCAGACCCGCCAGTGCGGGCCGGACCAGGCCGGGGTCAGGTACGGTAGGCCGCCCTCGACGAGTTCCGCCTCGGCCCGCCCCACCCAGGACAGCGGGGCGTCCGGCACCGCCACGTACTGCACGGCGTTCTCCGCCAGCCAGGCCCGGTAGCTGGCCGGGGTGAGCGGCACGCCGGTGCCGGTCGCGCCCGGCACGGTGGTGAAGAAGAGCGGGTTGCGGTCGATGTCGGCCTGCCGCAGCCAGCCGCGGGCCAGCGGCACCTCACCGAGGCGGGCCGCCTCCCAGTAGTTGCGGGTCGGCGGCACCTCCACTCGGCCGGTGAGCCGCTGCCCGGCCAGGAACGCGCGCAGCGGCGCGTGATAGCCGGGCGCGCTGGTCGGGTCGCCGATGCTCCGCAGGTCCGCCGGGACCACCGGCGGCTGCCACCCGCAGACGGCCGCCAGCAGCGCGGCCAGGCCGATCCCACCCAACAGTCGGGCCGGCACGGGCCCGACAGCCGGCCGGCGGGCCAGGCGGGTCGACAGCCAGGCCGGCGGGCGGGCGGCGGCGGCCAGCACCGGCAGCGCGAACATCGTCGCCAACCGGGTCGCGTTCAACCCCACCGGCGTGTGCACTCCGGCGGCGACCAGCACCCCGGCGGCGGCCAGCAGCGCGCCGAACCGCACCGGCCGGTACGCCACCAGCGCCGCCACCAGCAGGCTCGTCACCACCGCCCGCAGGGTGTCGGTGCGGCTGATGTTCATCCAGCCGCCGTCGCCGAAGAGCACCGCGGTCGCGCCCAGCGGCACGGCCGCCGCGACGCCGAGCGCCAGCCCGTCGGCGTACCGGCGGGCCAGCAGCAGCGCCGCGCCCGCCAGGCCGACGAACAGGCCGGCCACCGGGCTCGTCGCCGAGGCCAGCAACGCGCCGGCCGCGGCCAACGCGACACGACGACCCGGGGGTACGCCCCGAGTCAGCGCGACCAGCGCAGCCAGCCCGAAGGCGACACCGAGGGCGTACGTCACCCGGCCCGAGACCAGGTTGCCGGCCAGCGTGACCACGCCGATCAGGCTGCCCAGCAGCGGACGCGGCACCGGGCTGCGGACCAGCAGCGCGGCCAGCGCGGTCGCCGACGCCACCAGCGCCAGCGCGCCGGTCACCCGCACACCGAGCACCGCCATCACGGGCTGCGACACCAGGCTGTAGCCGAACTGCTGCACCCCGCCGTACCAGCGCAGATCCACCGGGGTGAGGCCGTGGGCGGCGAAGAAGTCGGCGCGGGCGACCTGCGCGGAGAGGTCCGAGCCCATCAGCGGCAGGGCCAACCAGAGCGCGCCGAGCACGACGGAGCAACCGGCGGCCACCGCCACCACCCGACTGCGCCGCATGCCCACCTCCGTACCGCGACAACCGTACTGGCAGCATGTCCGGCGTGCCTCACCACCTCGCGCGCTGGACCGGACTGGCGGGATCGGTGCTTCTCGCCGTCGCCGCGTTCCTGGGCGGCGCCCTGCCCGACTCGCCCCTGCGCAGCAACCCGGTCAGCATCTGGCAGGGCGCGAACGGACCGCTGGTGCTCATCGCCTGGCTGGTCGGCACCGGGCTGCTGGCGTACGCCTGGTGGTCGCTGCGCGACGACGTGCCGTCGACCCGCTGGGCGCTGGTCACCGTCGGGCTCTGGCTGCTGCCGCTGCTGATCGCGCCCCCGCTGGCCAGCCGCGACGTCTACGCGTACGCCTGCCAGGGCGCCAGCTACGCCGCCGGGATCAACCCGTACGAGCAGGGTGTCTCCGCGCTGCCCTGCCCCTGGCTGGACACCATCTCGTACATCTGGCGGGACACCCCGGCGCCCTACGGGCCGCTGTTCGTGGTGCTGTCCGGCGCGGTGGTCAAGGCCACCGGCTCGCTGACCGGCGCGATCGTGGTGTTCCGGCTGATCGCCGTGGCGGGGGTCGCGCTGATGGCGGTCAGCCTGCCGGTGCTGGCCCGACGGGTGGGCGTACCGGCCTCCCGGGCGGTCTGGCTGACGCTCGCCTGCCCGCTGGTCGCCGTGCACCTGGTCTCCGGCGCGCACAACGACGCCCTGATGGTCGGCCTGCTCGTCGCCGGGCTGGCCGTGATCGCCTCCCGGCCCGGACGCCCCGGCCCGCTGCTCGCCGGTGGCGTGCTGCTCGGTCTCGCCGCCGGCATCAAGGTGACGGCGCTGGTCGTGGTGCCGTTCGCCGCGCTGGCCGCGATCGTCGGCGGGTACTCGATCCGCGCGCTGATCCGCCACGGCGGCTGGGTGGTCGGCGGCGCGGTCGCCGTCGTGGTCGGGGTGACCTTCGCCGCCGGCCTCGACTTCGGCTGGGTCGGTGGGCTGGCCCGCGGCGGTGACGTGATCGCCTGGACGTCGCCGTCCACGGCGGTCGGGCAGACCGTCGGCTACCTGGCGGTGCCCTTCGGCGGGCACGTCGACGCGCTCGCCGTCACCCGGGGGGTCGGCGTCGCGGTGCTGGCGGTGCTGCTGGTGTGGCTGTGGTGGCGGGCCCGCACGCGGGAGCCGCTGTGGTACGCCGCCGTGGCGCTGACCGCCACGGTCGCCCTCGCGCCACTGTTCCACCCCTGGTACTGGGTCTGGCCGCTCGCGGTGCTGGCGGCCACCGCCCGGCGTACCGGATGGTTCATCGTCGTCGCGCTGGTGGCGTCGTTCCTGGTGCTGCCCGATGGCACCGGGCTGCCCCGCTACACCAAGACGGTCGGGGCGCCACTGATGACGCTGTTGGTGATCGTGCTGGCCATCCGGTTGGTACGGTCGGCTCGGGCGGCCCGCCAACCGGTCGCCGCCGACTAGGTCGACCAGGGGGAAGGTGCGCCGGTGACCACTCCCGGCGCGCCTTCGCCGGTTCCCGGCCTGCTGGCCGCCCGGTTTGCCCGGTACGCCGGCCTGGTCGGCGCGGTCCTGCTCGCCGTGGCCGGGTACCTCGGCGGGGCGCTGCCCGACGCCCCACTGAACGTCACGCCCGTGTCGATCTGGCGAGCCCCGGGCGGCGCGGCAACCTTGGCCTGCTGGCTGGTCGGCACCGCGCTGCTCGTCGGCGCCTGGTGGTCACTGCGCGCCGGTGCGCCGTCGAGCCGGTGGGCGTACGTCACCGCCGGGCTGTGGGCGCTGCCGCTGCTGCTCGCGCCGCCCCTGGGCAGCCGGGACGTCTACTCGTACGCCTGCCAGGGCTGGACCTACGCGCACGGTGTCGACCCGTACGCCGTCGGGGTGGCCGCCTCGGGTTGCCCGTGGGGGGAGACGGTGGCACCGATCTGGCGGGACACGCCGGCGCCGTACGGCCCGGTGTTCGTGCTGCTCGCGGCGCTCGCGGTGACTGTCGGAGGCGGGCTCACCGGCACTGTCGTACTGCTGCGGGTCATCGCCGTGGCCGGGTTGCTGCTGGCCGCGCTCTGCCTGCCTCCGCTGGCCCGGGCCACCGGAGTGCCGACCCGGCGGGCGGCCTGGCTGGCGCTGGCCGCGCCACTGGTCGGCGTACACCTGGTGGGCGGCGCGCACAACGACGCCGTGATGCTCGGGCTGTTGCTGTGCGGGCTGCTGGTGGCGGTCCGTTGGCCGGGCCGGCCCCCCGCGCTGCTGCTCGCCGGGGCGCTGCTCGGGCTGGCGGTCACCGTGAAGGCCAGCGCAATCGTGGTGGTGCCGTTCGCGGCGCTGGTGGGAGCGTCCGGCCGGACGGTGTTCCGCAGCGGCGCGTGGCTGGGCGGCGGGCTCCTGGGCGCGCTGCTGGTCGCCTCGGCGCTGTCCGGCCTCGGATTCGGCTGGGTGGGTGGGTTGACCCGCAGCGGCGACTCCGAACAGTGGACATCGCCGCCCACCGCCGTCGGGTTCGTCGTCGACTACGCCGGCGCGGTGGTCGGGCGGGACCCGCAGGCCGTGCCGGTGGCCCGCGCCATCGCGTTGGTGCTGCTCGCGGTCGTGCTCGTGGCCCTCTGGTGGCGCACGTGGCGGCGAGTTGCCGCCGATTTGGGCGGGCTGGCGGCTGGCTCAGGCGGGCTGCTGGACGCCTCGGGCGGGCTGGCGGTCGGCCGCGATGCGCTGTCAGCCATTTCGGGCGGGTTGCCGGCCGGGGCGGCGCGGTGCCGAGCGGTACTGCACGGCGCCGGCCTGGCCCTGGTCGCCACCGTCGTCCTGTCCCCGGTCTTCCACCCCTGGTACGCGACCTGGCCGCTGGCCCTGCTCGCGCTCAGCGCCGCCCGGACCACGTGGTTCGTGCTGCCGGCCGCCGTGGCTGCCTTCCTGGCGCTGCCCGACGGCACCAACCTGGCCCGCTTCACGAAGGCCCCCGGCGCTCTCGCGATGACCGTCCTGCTCCTGTTCCTGCTTCTCCGGATGTGGCGGCACGCACCGGAGCGCTCGCTACGTCCCTGACCACCGGTCGGATGCGCGAAGATCGCGCTCGAACATGGATGTAGTGGCTTCTGGCGCGTTCGAGGCCACTACATCCAGGATCGAGCACGATCTTGGTGCGGTGCGGTGCGGTGCGGTGCGGTGCGGTGCGGTGCGGTTAGCGGTTGGCGCTCGGCGCGGGGGGTCGGGCCAGTCGGGCGCGGACGGCGAGGGCCACCGGTAGCAGCGCGGGGCCGACCAGCGCGACCACGGCAGCCGTCGCGGCGAGCGCCGTCCAGTTCGGGACGAACGCGCTCCGCATGCCGTCCGCCGCCCCGGCCAGCGGTAGCAGGGCCAGCAGACCCACGGGGGTGAGCAGGATCAGCAGGGCCCACCCGCCCCGGTGGTCGCCACGTACGGCCAGTCCCACCGCGAGCAGCATGGCCACCGCGAGCACCGCCACGGCGGTGTCCTGCAACATCAGAATCGCCCTCACCGCGCGATAGGTCCAGGCGAAACTTCCCGGCGTCAGGCTTGCGGCCGCCGCCAGGCCGGCGACGGCGGCGAGCAATGGCGCCACCCGCAGCGACACCGGCCGCGCGCGGGACGCGCCGAGCGCGACCACACCCAACCCGACCTGCGGGAGCAGCACGAACAACGGTGGACGGGGCAGGCCGGTGAGCGCGGCGGCGGGGACGAGCGCGACCGTGAGAAGCAGCGCGAGCGCGACCGCGCGTCGGTGCCACCGGCTGGGTGCCAGCGCCTGCACACCCGCGGCGAGGAGCCAACCGACCCACGCCACGATGCCGAGCGAGACGAACGGCCCGGCGGACGGCTCGCCGAAGCCGGGCAGAGCCGGCCGCAGTTCGAGCACGGTCCACATGCCGGCGAGCGTGGTGGCGGTGAGCAGGGCCAGGGCGGCCGCGAGGTGTACCCCGGGGACCAGGTCGGTGACGCCGGTGGCGCGTACCCGTTGGCGGAGCCCGCCGCGGAGGAGGTCCACGGCGTCCGCCGGGGTGGGCCAGCGGCGGCCCGGCTCGGCCAGGTCCAGGTACGTGCCGACGATCTCGGCGCCCCGGGCCCGCCGGTAGTCGGCGGGGTACGCGGCGAGGAGCCGGAGGTAACGGCGCTCGATCTCGGTCATGCGAGGCCTCCGGCGAGGCGTGGGGTGGTCGGTCGGGCGGCACGGGCCCGTGCGGCGAGCCGGGCGGTGGCGGCCTCGACGTTGCGTCGCAGCCGTTCGGTCTCGGCGCTGAGGGTGGCGTCGCCGTCGGGGGAGAGGCGGTAGTAGCGGCGCAGTCGACCGTCCACCACCTCCTCCCGGTCGACGTCGACGAGGCCGGCGTCGACCAGCCGGTCCAGCGCGCCGTAGAGCGTTCCGGGGCGCAGCGACACGCGGTTGTCGGAGAGGGCGGCGACCTCGCCGATCAGTCCGTAGCCGTGCATTGGCTCAACGGCGAGCGCGGTCAGGATCAGGAAGGTGGGTTCGCGCAGCGGTATGTCCACGGCGACAATATATCGGACCCGAAGGTATATCGGGGGGCGTTACAAAGCGGGCCGGGCCGGCTCCACGATCGTGGAGCCG
>NZ_JBFAOC010000055.1:13270-29714 GCF_040675055.1 Micromonospora sp. NPDC049662 | reverse complement strand
TCCCCTCTGTTTGTGGGGGGGGCGTATCTCGGCGGGCGGGGCGGCCCCCCCGTGCGGGGCCCCCCCCCGGCTGGTGTAGCGGTGGACTGCTCAGCAGTCGTAGTACATGGCGAACTCGTGCGGGGTCGGGCGCAGACGCACCGGGTCGACCTCGTTGGCGCGCTTCCAGTCGACCCAGGTGGAGATCAGGTCGGGGGTGAAGACGCCACCCTCGAGCAGGTAGTCGTGGTCGGCCTCGAGCGAGTCGAGCACGGCCGGCAGCGAGCCCGGAACCTGCTTGACGTCGCCCCACTCCTCCGGCGGGAGGTCGTAGAGGTCCTTGTCGATCGGCGTCGGCGGCTCGATCTTGCTCTTGATGCCGTCCAGGCCGGCCATCATCATGGCCGAGAAGGCCAGGTAGACGTTGGCCGACGGGTCCGGCACGCGGAACTCGACGCGCTTGGCCTTCGGGTTGGCGCCGGTGACCGGGATGCGGGTGCAGGCGGAGCGGTTGCGCTGCGAGTAGACCAGGTTGACCGGGGCCTCGTAGCCGGGCACGAGGCGACGGTACGAGTTGACCGTCGGGTTGGTGAACGCCAGCAGCGACGGCGCGTGGTGCAGCAGACCGCCGATGTACCAGCGAGCGGTGTCGGACAGGCCGGCGTAGCCGGTCTCGTCGTAGAACAGCGGCTCACCGTTGAGCCAGAGGCTCTGGTGGGTGTGCATGCCGGAGCCGTTGTCACCAAAGAGCGGCTTGGGCATGAACGTGGCGGTCTTGCCGTTGGCCCAGGCCTCGTTCTTCACGATGTACTTGAAGAGCTGGAGCTGGTCGCCGGCGTGCAGCAGCGTCGAGAACTTGTAGTTGATCTCGGACTGGCCGGCGGTGCCCACCTCGTGGTGCGAGCGCTCCACGGTGAAGCCGGTGTCGACCAGGCGGCGCACGATCGAGTCGCGCAGGTCGGCGTAGTGGTCGACCGGCGGCACCGGGAAGTAGCCGCCCTTGTAGGCGGTCTTGTAGCCGAGGTTGCCGCCCGCCTCATCGCGGCCGGTGTTCCAGGCGCCCTCGATCGAGTCGATGT
The DNA here is from genome assembly GCF_040675055.1 of Micromonospora sp. NPDC049662. Taxonomy (NCBI): domain Bacteria; kingdom Bacillati; phylum Actinomycetota; class Actinomycetes; order Micromonosporales; family Micromonosporaceae; genus Micromonospora; species Micromonospora sp. NPDC049662. The sequence goes on along the minus strand of NZ_JBFAOC010000055.1, from coordinate 28,656 downwards.
AGTAGAACGACTGGTGCGCCGAGGTCTCGTGGCGGATCGAGTCGAAGATGTAGAACTCCGCCTCGGCGCCGAAGTAGGCGGTGTCGGCGATGCCGCTGGCCGCCAGGTACGCCTCGGCCTTCTTCGCGACGTTGCGCGGGTCGCGGCTGTAGGCCTCGCGGGTGAACGGGTCGTGGATGAAGAAGTTCAGCGCGAGCGTCTTCTGCGCGCGGAACGGGTCGATGAACGCGGTGGCGACATCCGGGAGCAGGAGCATGTCCGACTCGTGGATCGCCTGGAAACCGCGGATCGACGAACCGTCGAACGCGAGGCCGTCGGTGAAGAGGTCGTCGTTGACGGACTCGACCGGCAGGTTGAAGTGCTGCATCACACCGGGCAGGTCACAGAAACGCACGTCGACGAACTTCACGTCCTCGTTCTTGAGGTATCGCAGCAGTTCCTCGGGATTGGCGAACACACATCCTCCTGGCACGTCCACGGGTGGCTAGCGTCCTGGGGACGCTATGGCCGGGGAGTTGCCCGGCCATGTCTTCAGTGTTTCTGCCGTGTTACGTCCCTCGCGGAGCGTCAGGGATGCTCCTGTCCACGCACTCAGCCTGCGCGAACGTCGTACCGGCTGTGCCAGTGTAATGACACTTGAGGTCATTGGCCCGAATCGGCACGCTGTGGTGACGGCTCCTCGACGGCTCCTCGGTGGCCTCGATTCGGACGCGGATACCCTTGATCGCTGTGACCAATCCGCACGTCCCGGCAGCGCCGGCCACCGACCCGACCTTCACCCCGCCGAGCCTGGGCCGGCGCTTCGGCGCGCTGATCGTGGACTGGGTGCTCTGCCTGCTGGTGGCCAACATCTTCGCCGACCCGGTACGCGACGGTTGGGCGCCGGTGCTCGTGCTGATCCTGGAGTACGGCCTCTTCCTCGGCCTGTTCGCCCAGACGCCGGGCATGTACATCACCAAGGTCCGCTGCGTGAACTGGCACGACGGGGGTCGGATCGGCGTGCTCCGCGCGCTGGCCCGGGGCGTGCTGCTGGCGCTCGTCGTCCCCGCGCTGATCATGGACCAGCACCGCCGGGGCGTACACGACCGGCTCGTCGACTCGGTCGTCGTCGACGCCCCCCGCGCCTGACGCCCGAGCCCCGCCCGCCTCCCGGGACCGACGCGGCTCGGCCGGGCCCCGCAAGATCCGCACAGCTTCCCCGATGTTGCTGCTTCCCGCGCGTCGGAGGCAGCAACATCGGGGAAGGTGCGCAGATCTTGGGCCCGGGGCCCGAGGGCATGCGAGAAAGAGCCGGACCCGGGGGGGTCCGGCTCTCTTCGGGTACGAGGTCAGCGTCGCGGCTGACGGGCGCCGCCCGGCGGGCGCATGTTCTTCGGGATCGCGCCCTTGGGCATCTGCGGACGGGCGGTGAGCGCCTTGAGGCGCCTGTCCAGCGCGTTGACGTCCTTGCCGCTGAGCGCGCGGGGCAGCCGCAGCAGGGTGTTGCGCAGCTTGCGGATCGGCAGCTCGCCCTCCTGCTGGCCGATCACGTAGTCGTGCAGCGGGGCGGAGCCGATGACCTTGGCCAGTCGACGCTTCTCCTGCCCGAGCAGGCCGCGTACGCGCTGGGGGTTGCCCTCGGCCAGCAGGATCACGCCCGGCCGGCCGATCACCAGGTGGACCATGTCCATCTGGGTGGTGGAGCTGACGGCCGGCGTGACCCGCCAGTCGCCGCGCATGTTGTCCATGATCTGCGCCGCCGCGCCGGGCTGCCCCTCGGCGGCGTTCATCATCGCCGCATTGGACCGCAGGTTCAGCACGATCAGCACCGCGAGCAGGGCGAACAGGATGCCCAGCGGCAGCCAGATCCAGCCCCAGAGGATCACCGCGACCACGGTGAGCGCGAGCGGGATGAGCACCGCTGCGGCGACCAGCGGCGCGAACCACCGGTCCTGCTTGGCGGTGAACTGGAACACCATCCCGATCTGCTTCAGCCGCTGGCCGAACGAGACCTTCTCCTGGGGCTTTGCCATGCCGCAGAGTCTAGTGGTCCCCGTCGCCCGGGTTGATCCGCGTCCGGGTGCCGCCCGGCTGAGTACCTTACGTCCCCTCAGCGGCCCGGATCGGGCGAGTAAGGAGGGTGCCGCTGGGAGAGATGAGGCGGTGTGCCCATGCCGGGTTGGGGCCTTCACGCGAAGAGTTGTCGGTAGCGAACGACGACGCGACGAAGGAGCCTGACATGTTCGGCAACGACGTGGACTTCCTGCTCTCCCTGCACCGTACCCAGGCCGCCGAGCTGCGGGCCGAGGCCGCCGCGGAGCGACTGGCCCGCTCGATGACGCGCCGGGCCGGCCGTACCTGGACCGGCCGCCGCCAGCCGGTCCGCCGCACGGGCGACGACCGCCGGTGACCGCGACCGCGCCAGCCGACACGGCCGACCGGCCCGTCCCGTCGCCAGACGGGGGCGGCGGGACGGGGCCGCGACCGCCGGCCGGGCCGCCATGGCGCGGGCCGGCCGGCGGGGTCGCGGTGTCGTCCGGTCATGGCATGCTCGGTCGCGTGACCCTCCGTGCCGCGAGTTCCGTCCTTGTCGGCCGCCAGCGCGAGATCGCGGCCCTGCACGACGCGCTGGGTCGGGCCGGCAAGGGCGAGCCGGCCACCGTGCTGGTGGGTGGTGAGGCGGGGGTGGGCAAGACCCGGCTGTTGGAGGACTTCGCGGCCCTGGCCACCGCCTCCGGCACCCGGGTGCTGGTCGGCCAGTGCCTGGAACTGGGGGAGGCGGGATTTCCGTTCGCCCCGTTCGCCGCCGCGCTGCGCGCGGTGCTGCGGGCCGACGGCCCGGAGGTCTTCGCCGGTTTCGAGGCGGAGTTCGCCCGTCTGCTGCCGGAGCTGGGCCGGACGCCGACGGCGTCGACCCTGTCGCGAACGGGACCGCTGACCGACGCCCCGCGCGGATACCTGTTCGACCTGGTCGCCGAGCTGTTCCAGCGGCTCGCCGACGTTCGGCCGCTGCTGCTGGTGATCGAGGACCTGCACTGGGCGGACCGGTCCACCCGGGATCTGATCGGTTTCCTGGTCCGGGCCGCGCGGCCGGGCCGGCTGCTGCTGGTCTGCACGTACCGCACCGACGAGCTGCAGCGGGGGCATCCGCTGCGCCCGTTCCTCGCCGAGCTGGACCGGGCCCGCGGTGTCGAACGGGTCGAGCTGGGCCGGCTGGACCGCGACGGCACCGCCGCGATCCTCGCCGACCTGCTCGGCGGCGAGCCGGCACCGCGTGCCGTCGACGACGTGCACAAGCGTACGCAGGGCAACCCGTTCTTCATCGAGGAGTTGGCGGTGGCCGGCGACCCGATCGGCTGCGCGGCGATCCCCGAGACGCTGCGTGACCTGCTGCTGGCCCGGGTGGACCGGCTGCCCGAGCCGACCCAGCGGGTGCTGCGGATCGCTGCGGCCGGCGGCACGCGCTTCGCCCACGATCTGCTCGCCGAGGTCGCCGGCCTGCCCGAGGCCGAGTTGGAGGAGGCGCTGCGCGCCGCCGTCGCGGCCCAACTGGTGGTGGCCGACCGGGACGGCGACTACGAGTTCCGGCACGCTCTGGTCCGTGAGGCCGTGCACGACGAGTTGCTGCCCGGCGAGCACGCCCGGCTGCACGCGCGGTTCGCCGCCGCGATCGAGGCGCAGCCGCACCTGGTCGTCGCCGGCCGCGCCCCGGCCGAGATCGCCCACCACTGGTACGCGGCGCACGACCATCCCCGGGCCCTCGTCGCCGCACGGGTCGCGGCCTGCGCCGCCGCCGACCGGTACGCCTACGCCGAGCAGCGCCGCCTGCTGGAGCGGGCGTTGGAGTTGTGGGAGTTGGTGCCGGACGCGGCCGACCTGCTGGGCATGGACCATCTGGCGTTGCTGGAGCAGACGCTGGACGCGGCGGTGACGGCCGGCGACTTCAGCCGGGCCATCACGTTGACCCGCGCCGGACTGGCCGAGGTGGACGCCGACGCCGCGCCGTTGCGCGCCGCCCGCCTGCTCAACCAGCGGGGCCGACTGATGGCCCTGCTGGGCAAGAGCGACGGCAGGCGGGAGTTGGACGAGGCGTACCGCCTGGCGGCCGGCGGTCCGCCCGGTGTCGAGCGGGTCCGGCTGCTCGCCGACATCGCCACCCACCTGGTCAAGATCGATGCGGCGCAGGCCGCGCGGGTGGCGGCCGAGGCTGCCACCGACGCCCAGGCGCTGGGCGCGGAACCGGCCCTGCTCGCGACCCGGATCGCGCTGCTCTGCCAGGGCGAACGGGACGACGGACGAGGGCTCGCGGAGCTGGACCGCGCCGAGGCGGCGGCGCGCGCGTCCGGTGACGTGCCGGCTTTGGTGCTCGCCAAGGTGTTCCAGTCGGACCTGCTCTGCGAGGCGGGCCGCTACGCCGAGTCCGCCGAGGCGGCCGAGGCCGGGATGGCCGAGGCGCGGCGGGTGGGGATCAGCCGCTCGACCGGGGCGTACCTGCTGTCCAACCGGGCGGAGGCGCTGATCGCCTTGGGCCGCTGGGACGAGGCGGAGACGGTGTGCGCCGAGGCGGCCCGGATCGACCTGTCCGGCGTGACCGGCCTGCACTGGCTCCAGGTGTGCGCCGGTCTGCGGCTGGCCCGGGCGCACCCGGGCGCCGACGAACTGGTCGAGCGCGCGCTGGCCTTCCTCGGCCGGCCCTACCTGTGGCCGAACCACCGACTGCCCCTGCACGAGCTGGGGATCGAGGCCGCGCTGGCCGCCGCCGACGTGTCCGAGGCGGTACGCGCGGCTCGCGTCGCGGTGGCCGACGGGAGCCTGCCGCAGCTACCCCGCGAGGGCTGGCCGGTGCTGAGCGCTGCCGCGCGTACCGCCGCCCGCACGGGTGACGTCGAGCTGGCCGCCGCCGTGGCCGCGCTCGCGGCCGACCTGCCGGCGCGGCACCCGGCCGCTCGGGCGCACTCCGACCAGGTCAACGCGCTGCTGGCGGCCGACGATGAGACGTTGCCTGCGTGGCGGACGGCAGTGCGGGCGTGGCGGGCCGACGGGCAGCCGTACCCGCTGGGCCAAGCGTTGCTGGCGCTGGCCGAGGCCGCCGCCCTGGCCGGCGAGCGGGACGAGGTGTCGGCGGCGATCACCGAGGCGGCCGAGATCGCCCGGCGGCTCGGCGCGACGCCGCTGGCCGGGGCCGCCGCCACCCTGGCGCGGCGGGTCGGTCTGCGCGGGGCGGGCGCCGGCGGGGCCTGCCCGGATGTGCTGACGTCCCGGGAACGGGAGGTACTGCGGCTGGTCGCCGAGGGGCACAGCAACAGCCGCATCGCCGAGCGCTTGTTCATCTCACCGAAGACGGCAAGCGTGCACGTCTCCCGCATCATCGCCAAACTGGACGTCACCAACCGGGGGGAGGCCGCCGCGCTGGCCCACCGCCTCGGCCTGCTGGCCGAGCCCGCCACCCAGCGTTGACGGCAGCGGCCACCGTCAGCCGCGCGGCAGGTAGATCCGCCAGCCGTCGAGGGTGACCAGGTCGAGGGCGTCCGGGCCCGCGCCGAGTCGCGCGTCGAGCCGGGCCGCCAGCGGCGACCCGGTCGGCGCCACCCAGGCGGGCGCCGCCGCGCGCTCCACCTCGCGGCGGTACGCGGGGTAGCGGTCGAAGCCGGGGCGCAGGTCGTCGTCGACGACCGCGCAGACCACCCGCTCCGCGCTGGCGAAGGTGAGACGGTTGCAGGTCCAGTAGCCGGCGCGCACGTACCGTACACCGAGGTCACGCAGCGTGGTCACCAGCGCGGCGTGCCGGGTCTCGGCGGCCCGGGTCGCCGGGGCCGTCCGCGCCGCCTGCGCGGTGGCCCAGGCGGTGGTGAGCAGCGTGGCGGCCAGGACGGCGAGCGCGACCGGCCGGGCCGCCGTCGACCCCGACCGGGTCAGCGTCCAGACCGGCCAGAGCAGCGCCGGCACGGCGATGAGCAGGGTGGACAGGTACCGGGCGCTCTCCGCCGGGGTCAGGCCGGAGGAACTACTCACGGTGTACGCGACGAGCGTCGCCACCGCGGCCAACACGAGAGCCAGTCGCACCGCCCCCGCGACGCGGGATGACACCCGGCCCGGGTCGGCCGGAGCCGCTGGGCGGCGCAGGGCGCGCCAGGCCGTGCCGGCCGCGACGATGAGCAACACCGGCAGCGCGTACGCCCACCACAGTTGCCAGGTGGCGCAGGCGCCCGGGTCGCAGAAGCCCATCCCGAGCGGCGGCCCGACCAGCAACCCGCCGTGCAGCCGGGCGGCCCACCCGGCGGTGGCGTCGGCACCACCCGCGGCGAGCACCGCGTGCACCGGATTCCGGCCGGTCAACAGGCTGTCCGTGAGCAGCGGGGCGGCCCCCAGCAGGACGCCCACCCCGACCAGCGCGCCGGCCCGACCGCGCAGCTCGCGGTGGCAGAACCCGACGAGCACCGCTCCGGTCGCCACGACGTACGGCAGCACCAGCGGATCGACCCAGAGCATCAGGCCGGCCAGGAATCCCCAGGTCGCCCAGCGCGTCAGCCGCCAACCGGATCGGCCGGCGGCCAGGTCCACGGCGAGCAGGGCGAGCGCCACGCCGACGGCGTTCATCTCGGGATAGCCGCCGCCGGCGATCAACTGGTTCTTGACGACCCGGTCGGCCCCGAGGGCGAGCAGGACAACCACCAGCAGGCCGAACCAGCGGTCCCCGGTCAACCGCAGCGTCAGCCGCCAGGCCAGTAGCAGGAACAGCGCGTACAGCGCCAGCGTGGGCAGCCGCAGAGCGACCAGCGACGGGCCGGCGAGCGCGAACACCGGTGCGGCCAGGTACGCCTCCAGCGTGCTCATGTACTGCTGGCCGTAGAACCAGACCGGGAAGTCCTCGCCCCGGGCGATGTGCAGCGCGGCCAACCCCATGGTGGCCTCGTCGCTGTTCGTCGGCGGAGTGGCGTGGCCCAGCAGCCAGAGCCGGTAGCCGACCCCGGCGAGCAGGGCCAGCCCGGTGAGCCAGCCGACCGGGCCGAGGCGCGCGCCGGGCCGCGGACGCGGTCGATCCGCGCCGCGCGGCTGGTCGCGTACCCCGGCGGTCATCGCACGATCATGACACCCGGGCGCCGCACGGTCCGTGCGGCGCTGTCGGCGGGTCAGCCCGCGGTGGCGACCGTGGCGGCGGCGCGGGCGTCGATCGCCTGCTGGTAGAGCCGGCCGGCGCGGTACGACGAGCGCACCAGCGGCCCGCTCATCACCCCGGCGAAGCCGATCTCCTCGGCCTCCTCGCGCAGCTCCACGAACTCCTCCGGCTTGACCCAGCGGGTCACCGGGTGGTGCCGGGGGGAGGGGCGCAGGTACTGCGTGATGGTGATCAGCTCACAGCCGGCCTCGTGCAGGTCGCGCAGCGCCTGCGACACCTCGGCCCGCTCCTCGCCCATGCCCAGGATGAGGTTGCTCTTGGTGACCAGGCCGTCGGCGCGGGCCTGCCGGATCACGTCCAGGGAGCGGTCGTAGCGGAACGCGGGCCGGATGCGCTTGAAGATGCGCGGCACGGTCTCCACATTGTGCGCCAGCACCTCCGGGCGGGAGCCGAACACCTCGGCCAACTGCTCGGGGACGGCGTTGAAGTCCGGGATCAGCAGCTCGACGCCGCAGCCCGGCTGGAGGGCGTGGATCTGCCGGACCGTCTCGGCGTAGAGCCACGCGCCGCCGTCCGGCAGGTCGTCGCGGGCGACGCCGGTGATGGTGGCGTAGCGCAGGCCCATCGAGACGACCGACTCGGCGACCCGACGCGGCTCGTCGGCGTCGAACTCGGCCGGCTTGCCGGTGTCGATCTGGCAGAAGTCACAGCGCCGGGTGCACTGGTCGCCACCGATGAGGAAGGTGGCCTCCCGGTCCTCCCAACACTCGTAGATGTTGGGGCAGCCGGCCTCCTGGCAGACGGTGTGCAGACCCTCGCGCGAGACGAGCCCGCGCAACTGGGTGTACTCCGGGCCCATCTTGGCCTTGACCTTGATCCACGGTGGTTTGCGCTCGATCGGCGTCTCGGCGTTGCGCGCCTCGATACGCAGCAGGCGACGCCCCTCGGGGGCGGCCGTTGCGGTACGCGCTGCCTGGCCGGTCGTCGGCGCGGAGTGCTCGATCGTCACGAAAACGAGCCTACGCCGGATGGTGGCCGTCTATGTGCGTCAGGCGACCGGCATCACGCCGCTGACGTTGTGACGCCGGACACCGGTAAGCCGAAAAATGGCGTCACACGCTCCCGGTCGGGATGTTAGCGTCGCCGGCAACAGCGACGACGGAGCCGAGTAGCACCCCGACCCCGCCAGCGCAGAGAGCCGCCGGTGCTGAGAGGCGGTCTGGCGCCGGGGAGTGAAGACCCTCCCGAGCTGCGGGAAGAACGGTAAGGAAGGGCCCCTTCTTAACGCCTGCGGTAGAGGAAGGGCACCTTCCTAACGCCTAGTAGAGCCCGCCCGGCTGGCCCCGGTCACCAGGCGACGAACGAGGCCTCCGCTTCGGCGGGGGTGAAGGTGTGGTGGCACCGCGAGGTTCCCGCTCGCCCACACCTCCCTGGGGCTGACGCGACGCATCGCTTCCCCCGGGCGGCGACGGCGTGGCGAACGACCGAGGAGTCCGCCATGCGACGAACCCTGTCCCACCACCTGGCCGCCGAGATCGGCTCGACCGTGCGGATCGCCGGCTGGGTGCACCGACGCCGACTGCTCAAGTCGGTGGCCTTCCTGATCGTGCGCGACGCGGCCGGCCTGGCCCAGGTGGTCGTCACCGACCCGGCCGTCCGCGCCGAGCTGGAGAAACTGACCGAGGAGACGGTCGTCGAGGTCGTCGGCACGGCCACGTCGAACACCACGGCGCCCGCCGGGGTCGAGCTGACCGACCCGACGGTACGTCCCCTCGGACCGCCCGCCGTGCCGCCACCGTTCGACCTGTACCGGCCGGCGCTCACCGCGAGCCTGCCCACCCAGCTGGACAACGCGCCGACCGCGCTGCGGCACCCCACCCGGTCGGCCGCGTTGCGGATCTCGGCGGCGGCGGTGGCCGGTTTCCGTGCCGCGCTCGACGCGCGCGACTTCGTGGAGATCCACACTCCGAAGGTGGTCAGCTCCAGCACGGAGAGCGGGGCGAACGTGTTCGCGCTGGACTGGTTCGGCCGGCCCGCGTACCTGGCCCAGTCGCCGCAGTTCTACAAGCAACTGATGGTCGGCGTCTTCGAGCGCGTCTACGAGGTGGGGCCGGTCTTCCGGGCTGAGCCGCACGACACCGTGCGGCACCTCGCGCAGTACACGTCGCTCGACGCGGAGCTGGGCTTCGTGACCGACCACCGGGACGTGATGCGCGTACTGCGTGACACCGTGGCGCAGATGCTGGGCACGACGGGCGAGCGGGCCGGCGGCGCGCTGGCCGCGCTCGGCGTCACGCCGCCGCAGGTGCCGGCGGAGATCCCGGCCGTGCACTTCACCGAGGCGTTGACGATCGCCGGCGCGCCCGCCGACGAGCCGGATCTCGCGCCCGCCCACGAACGGGCACTCGGCGAGTGGGCGCTGCGCGAACACGGGTCCGACTTCCTCTTCGTCACCGGCTACCCGATGGCGAAACGGCCCTTCTACACCCATCCGGACCCGGCGCAGCCCGCGTACTCGAACGGTTTCGACCTGCTTTTTCGCGGCGTGGAGTTGGTCACCGGGGGACAGCGGCTGCACCGGCACGCCGACTACCTGGCGGCGCTGGCGGCCCGGGGTGAGCCGGTCGAGCCCTACGCCGGCTACCTGGACGCGTTCCGGCACGGCATGCCGCCGCACGGCGGGTTCGCCATCGGTCTGGAACGGTTCGTGGCCCGGCTGGTCGGCGCGGCCAACGTCCGGGAGGTCACCGCGTTCCCACGGGACCTGCACCGCCTGACGCCGTGAGCGGGGGCACGGGTCGGCGTCCGGTGACGTCGGCCCGTGCGGGCTCAGACCTCGACGAGGGTGGCGAGGCGGCGCTCGACCACGGGGAGCACGTCGGCGACGGTGATCGGACGGCCCAGTTCGGCGGTGAGCGACGTGACGCCGGCGTCGCGGATGCCGCAGGGCACGATCCGGTCGAAGTACGCCAGGTCGCAGTCGCAGTTGATCGAGAAGCCGTGCAGGGTGACGCCCCGGGCGACGCGGATGCCGATGGCGGCGACCTTGCGGGCCGGCCCCCGGTCGTCCTCGGGCACCCAGACGCCGCTGCGCCCCTCGACCCGGCCGGCGGTCAGCCCGAACTCGTCGCACACGCCGATGAGCAGGTCTTCCGTCCGGCGGACGTAGGCGACGACGTCCACCGGGTCGGGCAGCCGCAGGATCGGGTAGCCGACGAGCTGACCCGGGCCGTGCCAAGTGATCTTGCCGCCACGGTCGACGTCGACGACCGGGGTGCCGTCCATGGGACGGTCCCACGGCTCGGTGCGCTTTCCGGCGGTGTAGACGCTCGGGTGCTCCAGGAGCAGCACGGTGTCGCCGCGCTCGCCGGCCACCACCGACTCGTGCAGGCGCCGCTGCTCGTCCCAGGCAGCCTGGTAGTCGAGCAGGCCGGCGCGGACGGCCGTCAGGCCGGGGGTCGTCGTCGTCACGGCATCCAGCCTAGTCCCGCGCACGGTTCGAATCCCTGGTGAGACGTCTCACCAGGGCCCACGCTGAACCACTCGGGAGGTCGTTGTCACGCCGTAGCGGGACCGCTCGCAATGCGGCGACGACGCATGCGCCGCATGACGAGGACGAACGCCAACAGCGTCGGCGCGGCCAGTGTCAGGTACACCCAGAGCGAGGCGGCGAACGGTGACGGCCGTGGCTCCGGCCCGCCGAACGCGGCTCTTATCAGCAGGTCGCCCGGCACTATCAGGTCGGTCGACCCGCCCGGCGTGGTCACCAGCACCTCGCGACGACCGTCGGGCGACAGCGCGGCGAGGGTGGCACGCCGGTCGGTGTCCTGCTCCGTGTCGCTGAGGTAGCGCACGACGGGGTCGGCACCACGCCAGCCGAGGATGCCGCTCACCGAGGTGCCCGCCGGCAGGGCCGTTCCGACAGCTTGGCCGGTGGCCGCGTCCAGAAATTCGACTCGCCAGGTGCGCGCCGCGATCTGCCCGGACGTGCACCTGGGCCCGGCGCAGCCGTCGAAGGCGAGCAGCGCGAGCCGCCGGCCGTCGGGATGCCAGGCGGCCGGCCCGGCAAGTATCCGCCTGTCGCCCAGGTCGACCTGCCAACGAGGGGCGCCGCCGGTCGGGTCGACGACTACCAGTCGTTGGCGTTCGGCGAATCGGGCTGGCACGTCCGGCCAGCCGGTGGCGGCGATCAGGTCGCCACCGGGTGACCAGGCCGCCGCGGTGTGCTGGGTGAAGGTGCCGATGTCGACCACCCGCTCGGCGCCCTGGAACGGGTCGATGACGAGCAGGTCGTCGGACTTTTCCGGATCGTTGAGCTGTTGGTTCTCCGGCCCGTAGGTGATCACGCCGTCGTCGTTGCTGCGGGTGCCCAATACGCGCCGCCCGTCCGGCGACCAGGCCAGCGCGTCCACCCCGACGGTCATGGGGCGGCTCTGCCGGCCGGTGGTGAGGTCGAGCAACTCGCCGGACTGTGGCCGCAGATAGTGCCGTCCGTCCGGGGAGAGCAGCCCGTGCCCTTCGCCGATGCCGATCGGGATCAGCCGGTACGCGCCGTCCCGGGCCACCACCACCCCGGTCGACTCGAAGTAGCGGGTGCGATCGGTGAAGAACACCAGCGCCGCCGGACCGGCGGGCCGTTGCCCCACGGTGGCCTGCCACAGCCAGGGGTTGTGCACCCGGGTCGGCACCACGTTGGCTGTGGGGTCGGCGGCAGCGCTGGCCGTGGGCGTAACGCCTGGCGCGCTGAGAGCCACGAGGGCCAGCGCGCCAGCCGCCGCGACCCCGCGCCCCAGTTGGCGGCCCATCATTCCCATCGGGCCATTAGACGCGATGAAAGTCTGTGCGGGTGTCCCGTCCGGTTGCGCCGTTCCTACCGACCGGCCGGGGGAATGCGCCAGAGCCAGACGTCGTCGACCCGCTGCGGTTCGCCGAACAGCGCCGTGGCGGTACGTCGGACCGCCGCCTCGTCGACCTCGAACTTCGCGCCGTGCACCGCGTCGGCGAGGACCAGCGTCTCGATCCGCCAGTGCCGCAGGTCGGACTGGACCTCCGACCGGGTGCCGTCGGTGATGATCGGCACCAGCCCGGTGCGGCCGGCCTGGTCCATGAGCGCGCTCAGGGTGCGTGGCACCGGACCGATCCGGCCGCGCCCGTCCGGCCCGCCGGGTCCGAGGAAGAAGCCGCCCGGAATGGCGAACTCGCCCTGGCGGTGCGACAGGGCGTACGCCTGCCAGCGCTGGCCGTCCGGATAGATGTCCACGGTCAGCGGCACGGGGGTCAACGTGTTGCCGTCGGAGACGTACTGCCGCCAGTTGCCGGAGGTGATGAACGCCGGGATCGGCTCCCGCTCGTCGGTCAGCAGTGGGGTGGGCAGCAGCGGCAGCAGGGCCACCGCGAAGCCGATCGCCCAGGCCAGCTCCGTCGAGCGGTGCCGGGGTGGGGAGGTGCGCAACTGCTCGACGGTGTACGCCAGCAGCACCCCGATCACCGGGGCCACCACCAGCGCCAGCCGGGCGGGCAACGCGGCGTTCACCACCGGGAACTGGCCGAGGATGTCGAACGGCATCGGCAGGTCGGTACGCCGCCCGTCGACCTTCGCGACCGGCCCGAAGGACAGCACCGAGAAGATCACCGCGACGACGCCCAGCGCCCAGAGAACCGCCCGGCGGCCGGGGTCGGCGCGTCGCCACAGCGCGACGAAGCAGACCACGGCGAGGACGAGCAGAGGAACCCCGAAGAACGAGTTCTCCTCGGTGGGGTTCGGCGCCAGCGCGGTCCCCAGTCCGACCTCCCCGGCCAGCGACCGGCGCGGGAACGCGGCGAAGGCGGCGATGTCCTCGGAGTGGATCACCGGGTCGAAGCCGGTGCCGTGGAACCGCTGCGGCCCCGCGAAGTGCAACCACAGCGGGTACGCCAGCAGCACGCCGGCCACCACGGCGGTCACACCGAGCCCGCGCAGGAACGTGGGTAGCGCGGCGCGCGCTTCGGCCCGGTGGGCCGGGTGCAACGCCCAGACGGCGACGAACACGCCGAGCGCCAGAGCGGCGAAGAACAGGCCCTCGGCGGCGATCGAGAAGGCCACCGCGACGAGCACGCCGAGGATCACCCCGTCGCGCAGCCAGTTCCCGGGCCGCCGCAGCGCGAACAGCCGCCAGATCAACAGCGGGACCAGCCAGCCCGCGGTCCAGTTCAGGTGCGCGTTGGCGTGCGAGACCATGCCGGGGGAGTAGGCGATGAAGAGGCCGCCCACGGCGGCGGCGAGGCGGCTGCGGACGAGGTGCCGCGAGAGCAGCCAGTACCAGGCCAGCGCGGTGGCGAACAGGTTCAGGGTGAGGATCACGAGGAACGTCACCGGTGGCCCGACGAGGTACGTGAGCGGGGCGAAGACCACCGCGTACACCGTGATCGAGGTGTTGACCGCGAGGTTCACGCCGTCCGGGACGTTGATCAGGTAGGTGAAGAAGGGGTTCTCCCCGTGGGTGACCGCGTGCCCACCGAAGGCCAGCAGCCACTCGAAGAGCGCCTGGTCGCTGGAGTTGACGGTGATCGTGCGGACGTTCGGGTCCCGCCACAGCCCACTGGTCACCCAGACGGCGAGCGCGAGCGCCACGAGCACGACGATCAGGTCGGCCCGGAGGTCCCGATGGGTACGCGGTGACGACGCTGGTGCGGGCCCGGTGGCCAGCGACGGGGAGGACGGCACGCAGCGGACGTTACCAATCGGATCTGGACGAGCCGGTCAGACCGGCGGTTGTTGTCGGCTCCGGGTGTTGCCGTGGTGGGGGGAGTTCGGCGTACACAACGGCTGTCGTAAATGTGTGAACGCGCCCCATATCGGGCCGGGGACACACCGTCGTAACGTCTCGGCAACTTGACCGTGACCCAGTTCACAGTCTGCCCCGTCAGGAGGCCTCCGTGCGCCGCTCCTCGTCCCTCCTCACCCGGCTGACCGGTGCGGTCGCCGGGCTCGTCCTCGCCGTGGCGGGCGCGTTCACCCTCGCCACGCCCGCCCAGGCCGCCAGCCTCACCCAGGTCACCGGGTTCGGTTCCAACCCGGGCAACCTCGCCATGTACGCCTACCGGCCGGACAACCTGCCGGCCAACTCCCCCGCCGTGGTGCTGCTGCACGGGTGCGTCCAGAACGCCTCCGGTTACTTCGCCAACTCGGGCTGGCAGAAGTACGCCGACCAGTGGAAATTCGCGCTGATCGTCGCCCAGCAGCCCGCCGGCAACAACGCCAACTCCTGCTTCAACTTCTTCGAGGCCGGCGACACCGCCCGGGGCCAGGGCGAGGCGTTGTCCATCAAGCAGATGGTCGACCACGCCAAGGCGAACTACGCCGTCGACGGCTCGCGGGTCTTCGTCAGCGGGCTCTCCGCGGGCGGGGCGATGAGCGCCGTCATGCTGGCCACCTACCCGGACGTCTTCGCCGCCGGATCGATCATCGCGGGCATCCCGTACCGCTGCGCCACCAGCATGGTCAACGCGTTCAGCTGCATGAACCCGGGCACGGACAAGACGCCGGCGGCCTGGGGCGACCTGGTCCGGGGCGCCTACTCCGGCTACACCGGCCCCCGCCCCCGGGTGGCCATCTGGCACGGCACGTCGGACACCACCGTGACCCCGCTGAACGGCACTGAGTCACGCGACCAGTGGACCAACGTGCGGGGGATCTCGCAGACGCCGACCAGCACGTCGTCGCTGCCGGGCAACACCAGCCTCGAGGTGTACGGCAACGACGAGGTACGTCTCTACCGCGTCTCCGGCATGGGCCACGGAACGCCGGTCGACCCGGGCTCCGGGGCGGACCAGTGCGGCACCGCCGCCGCGTACTTCCTGGACACCATCTGCTCGACGTACCGCGACGCGCTCTTCTTCGGCCTGAACAACGGCGGCACCACCCCCACCGCGTCTCCCACCCCCACGGCCAGCGCAACCCCCACCGCGTCGCCCACCCCCACCGCGTCGCCCACGGCGAGCCCGACCCCGACCACGCCGCCAACCTGTGTGACGGCGACCAACTACGCCCACGTGACGGCCGGCCGCGCGTACCAGTCCGGCGGCTACGCCTACGCCAACGGCTCGAACCAGCGCATGGGCCTCTACAACACCTTCTACACGAGCACCCTCAAGCAGACCGCCCCCAACTACTGGGTGATCGGCTGCTGACCCCGCGACGCCGAGGCTAGACCCCGTTGATCAAGAGGTTTGCGTCAGATTCCGGCACCCGGATGACGCCAAACGCCTGATAAAAGCGAAAAGGCGACGGGGGGGGGACAAAGGGAGAGCC
>NZ_JBFAOC010000055.1:0-13260 GCF_040675055.1 Micromonospora sp. NPDC049662 | reverse complement strand
TGCTGTCCCTAGGGTGCTCCTGGGCCGCCCCCGCCGCCGGCGGGCGCGTCGCCCCGTTTTTAATGGTGTTTGGGCTCAGCGAGCGGCCCTTATCTGACGCAAACCTCTTGATCAACGCGAATGGCGGCGGGGCTGGTCAGTCCTGGAGGGCCGTCTTCAGGGCCTCGGGGAGGGTGGGGTGGCGGTAGGGGTAGGCGGCTTCCGTCAGGACTTTGGGGTGGACTCTCGTGCTGGTGAGGGCCTCGTGGGCGAAGCCGCCCAGGGCCACCTTGAGCGCCAGGGCGGGGATCGGGATGATCGCCGGGCGGTGCAGTTGACGGGCCAGCTCGCGGGTGAACTCGGCGTTCGTCACCGGGTTCGGGCCCACCACGTTGACCGGGCCGGCGATCTCGTCGTGCGCCAGCAGGAAGAGGGTCGCGTCCAGCCAGTCCCGCATGGAGATCCACGGCAGCCACTGCCGCCCACTGCCCAGCCGCCCGGCGATGCCCAGCTTGAACGGGAGCAACTGTGGCTTGAGCAGACCGCCGTCGCGGTGCAGCGGCAGGCCGGTGCGGAGTCGGACCACGCGTACCCCGGCGTCCTCGGCCGGTCGGGTCGCGGCCTCCCACACCCGGCAGACGTCGGCCAGGAAACCGTCGCCAGCGGGGGCGTCCTCCTCGACCACCCGGTCGCCGGTGTTGCCGTACCAGCCGACGGCGGACGAGTTGAGCAGCGCCCGGGGTCGGTCGCTGTCGGGGAGGCCGGCGATCGTCGTCGCGAGCGTGGTGGTGCTGTCCACCCGGCTGGTACGGATCGACCGCCGGTAGTCGTCGTTCCAGCGCTTGTCGCCGACGCCCGCGCCGGCCAGGTTGATGACCGCGTCCGACTCGGCGACCACGGCCGGGTCGAGCTGGCCGGCCGCCGGGTCCCACTGCCGCTCGTGCGGGTCGCGCGGCGCGCGTCGCACGAGTCGGGTGACCTGGTGCCCGTCGGCGACGAGCCGGTCGCCCAGTCGGGTGCCGAGGAAGCCGGACGCGCCGGCCATGAGGATCCGCATGCCGTTATCTTCGTCGAAAACCCCACTCCCGGACGCGCCCCGGCCCCACTCCTCGCCGATCTTGCACTTAGTGTCGCCGTTCTGCCCGGGAAGGTCCGTTCTGTCGGGACAGTAAGTGCAAGATCGACGAGGTCGGGTCAGGGGCGTAGGTCGGACAGGAGGCGTTCTACCTCGGCGTATGCCTCTGGGGGGAGGGGGCCCAGCTTCAGGGTTGTCAGGTTCTCGTCGGCTTGGGCGACGGTGCGCAGACCGGGGATCGGCACCGTCCGTGGGCTGCGGGCCAACAGCCAGCCGAGCGCGCCCTGGGCGAGGGTCCGTCCGTCGGCGGTGAGCGCCGCGCGGACCTGCTCGACCCGGGCCGCCCACTCCGGCGTCGGACGGCCGTCGGTGTACCACCGCAACCACTCGGGCGCCCGGCCGCGTACGTCGTCCGCGCCGGGCGCCCGGGTCGAGCCGGTGAGCAGCCCCATCGCCAGTGGCCCCCGGTTGAGGCTCGCCAGGTCGTGGCGGTCGCAGACGGCCAGGACCGCCGCGTTGTCGTTCAGCACCGACTCGTCGTGCTGGATGGCGGCACAGTGCGGTCCGCCGGCCGCGAACGCCGCCGCCGAGGCCGCGTTGTCGGTGCTCCAGCCGTACGCCCGGATCTTGCCCTGGTCGACGAGGCCCTCGAGGGTGTCGACCAGGTCGAGCGCGGCGGACGTCGGCAGTTCGTTGATGTGCAGTTGGTAGAGGTCGACGTGGTCGGTGCCGAGGCGGCGCAGCGAGTCCTCCAGGCTGCGGACGGCGAACGTTCCGCTGGCGTCGGTGCCGAGCCACCGTCGGGTGTCCTCGTCGCTGACGTTGCCGAACTTGGTGGCGATCACCGCCTCGGACCGGCGGCCCGCGAGGGCCCGGCCGAGGACGCGCTCGCTGTGCCCGGCGCCGTAGTTGCTGGCCGTGTCGAAGAGGGTGACGCCGAGGTCGAGAGCCCGGTGAATGGTACGGATCGACTCGTCGTCGTCGACCTCGCCCCAACCGAACGGCTGCCCGCCGTCTCCCCAGAGCGGACCGCCGATCGCCCAGCATCCCATCCCGATCGCGCTCACCTCGATGCCGCTGCGTCCCAGCGTGCGTGTCGTCGTCATGCGGAACAGCCTCCAATCTGGAGTGCGCTCCAGGTCAAGGGCTGGCTAGCATCCGGGGCATGACCGGTTACGCCCCCGCCGAGGCCGCCCGGCGCAGCGGCTTCAGCCTGGACACCCTGCGGTACTACGAGAAGATCGGCCTGCTGGCCGACGTGGGTCGTACGCCGGGTGGCCAGCGCGTCTTCACCGACGACGACCTGAGCTGGCTGCTGCTGTTCCGCTGCCTGCGGGACACCGGGATGCCGATCGCCCAGATGTGCCGGTACGCGTCGCTGGCCCGTGCGGGCGAGCACACCGTCGACGAGCGGCGTGAGCTGCTGCAACAGCACGCGGCGCAGGTGGAGGAGCAGATGCGCCTGCTGCGGCGTCAGTACGACCATCTGCGGGAGAAGATCCGCTTCTACGAGCGGCTGCCCGGCCCGCCCGCCCCCGACGGGGGCCGGTGATCGCGGGGGGCCAGCCTGGCGCGCGCGGCCGACGTGCGGCTCAGCCCGGCGCGCGCCGCCGACGTGCGGCTCAGCCCGGCGCGGTCAGGCCGAGCAACTGCTCGGCTGTCCCGGGCCGGCCGGCGAGCGCGTTCAACGCGCTGACCAGCCGCTTCTCCTCGTAGCGGAAGTGTGTCTCCAGCAGGGCGGCCAACCCGTCCAGCTCGGCGCGTACCTGAGCGGTCGGCAGCGGACGGTCGTCGCCCAGCAGCTCCTCGACCCGGGCGAGGATCCCCGCCACCACCTCGTGGTCGACGATCAGGTTGGCCAGGACCGGGCGCAGCTCGGGCACCTCGTCGGCCAGGACCCGGAACGCGCCCGCGTCCTCGCCGCTGTGGTGGCGGCCGAGCGCGGCGCAGAAGGTCAGGCAGTGGGCCCGTAGGTCCCGCGAGGGAGTGTCCAGGTTGGCCCGGAGGCGGGCCAGCTCCGTGCGGAGCCAGAGGTGGATCTCGATCATCTGGTTGCCGACGGCGGCGAGCCGATCGGTCGGTGAACCCGTTGGGTGCACGTTCGTCCTCATGCTGCGTCCCCGCGCCTCCATGCCCTCGGCGGCCATCGTGCCGGGTACACCGCGACGCTGTCCGACACTCTAGACCGGAATCGTCAGGGCGTGGTCGGCTCGTCGGGCTCCCGGACGTCGTGCCAGCGGGCACGCCACGCCGCCTCGTGCGCCTCGTGCGTCGTCCGTTCCTGGAACACGGCGGACCGCAGCGCGTGCCGGGAGTCCGCCATCACCAGCACCTCGACGGCCACCAGCCCGACGCAGATCACGGTCGCCAGGGTGAGCGCGCCCAGCGCCGGCAGGTGCAGGCCGATGGGCAGGGCCACCGTGAGCGCCACGATGACGCCCACTCGGCTCCAGGTGGCGGTGTGCAGCGTGCGTAGTTGGAACAGCATGTTGACGGCGAAGTAGGTGATCAACCCGCCGAAGAGCATCGGCACGGCCGGCCCCTCGACCTTCTCCGCGATACCGCCGGCCGGGTCGGTGATCTTGTGCAGGATCTCCTCGTTGCCGATCGAGAAGAGGATCACCCCGGCGATCATCGGCAGGTAGAGGTACGCGTACGCGTCGCGGGCCATCGCCACCCGGGGAGCGCCCTCCGCCGCGTGCAGGGCGATCCGGGCGGCGGGCCCGACGAAGTCGAAGTGCGCCCACCAGAGCGCGGCGGTGATCACGATGCCGAGCGCGGCGGCGGCCACCGCCGGCCAGGTGACCGGCTTGCCGAGCAGGTTGCCGCCCACTCCGGTGGAGATGATCGACTCGCCGAGCGCGATGATCAGAATGAGGTCGTAGCGCTCGGTCCAGTGCTCCGCGCTGGTCACCCCCCAACCCCAGGTGCCGACGATGAAGCCGGTGGCGTACTGCACCACCACCACGGCGATCCACAGCCCGTCCCGGACCAGGGCGGCCCGGTCGGGGTCGGTGATCTGCGGCGGGATCAACGCGGCGGCGAGCAGCAGCAGGATGCTCACCGCCAGCTCCGGGGCGAAGCGTCGGAGCTGGCGTCGCTCCTGCGGGCTGTCCCGCACCACGTGCTGGTACAGGATCCAGTGGATGCCTCGCACCACGACGTAACTGATGGCCACCAGCATCGGCCCGGCGGCGCTGCCTCCCGGTTCGCTGAACGCCTGCGGCAGCCCCAGCGCGAACGCGAACAGCGCGACCATCGAGATCACCATGAGCGCCGGTACGTAGCCCTCGCCGAGCCGGACCCGGGTGGCGACCAGGCTGTGCACCACCCAGATCCACCAGAGCACGGCGAGAACCAGGGCGGCGTGCAGCAGTTGGCGACCGGAGATGTTCGCGGCCGTCGCGCGGGTGATGATGAAGAACGAGAAGACGAAGACCAGGTCGAAGAAGACCTCGAACTTGTCCACCCGGGCCCCGGGGGCGATGGGGACGGCGGGTCCCAGTTGTCCGCGCCGCCGGTTACCGCCCACGGTCCCACTCTGGCAGCGTCCGGCCTGGTCGGAGGACGGAACGGGTCAGCCCGCGTCGCGGGAGCGCAGTCCGTCCATCAGTAGGTCCAGCAGCCGGTCGGCCTGGGCGCGCTCGCCGGCGGCCAGGGAGATGCCACTGAGGCCCGCCAGCACGTCACCGGCGGCGACATCGGCTCGGACGGTGCCCGCCGCGACCCCTGCGGCGAGCAATTGGTCGAGCGCCGCCAGCAGCAGGTCGCGGCTCTGCGCGTACGGGTTGGCGCCGGACGCGATGACGAGGCGCAGCGCGTCGGCCATGCCCCGCTTGGTGGCGAGGTAGTCGGTGAAACGGGACATCCAGTCTCGCAGCGCCCGGTCGGGCGGCAACTGGTCAAGTAGCCGCGGCGCGGCGTCGCAGAGCCGGGCCAGCTCGTTGCGGTACGCCGCCTCGATCAGCGCCTCGCGGGTGGGGAAGTGGCGGTACAGGGTGCCGATGCCCACCCCTGCCTCGCGGGCGATGGCGTCGAGCGTTACCTCCGGCCCGGGGCGGGAAAGAGCCTGGACCGCGACCCGAAGCAGGCGTTCACGGTTGCGCAGCGCGTCCGCCCGCAGTGGGCGGGGGCTGGACTCCGGCACCGTCTCCTCCTCGCTGAGTGGGTGTAACGCACCGGCCATGGCAAGCGGAGGCAACTCCGGTTAGTCTCGACCGCAGCGGAGGATCCTCCGCTTCCATCGTACCGGCGGGCCGACCGGCCCGCCCCCAGCTCGGACAAGGATGGATCATGACGACGAGCAACCCGATCACCACGTCGTTCGCCCACGACTCCACCGCCATGGACGTGATCCGGGGCGTGGACCTGGTCGGCCGACGGGCGATCGTCACCGGCGGGTCGTCCGGCATCGGTGTGGAGACCGCCCGTGCCCTGGCCAGCGCCGGCGCGGAGGTCACCCTGGCCGTCCGCAACCCCGACGCCGGCCAGAAGGCCGCCGACGACATCACCGGCACCACCGGCAACGACCGCGTCCTGGTCGCCCCGCTCGACCTAGCCGACCAGAATTCGGTCGCCGACTTCGTCGCCAACTGGGACGGCCCGCTGCACATCCTGGTCAACAACGCCGGCATCATGGCCGCGCCCCTGAGCCGCACCCCGCAGGGCTGGGAGATGCAGTTCGCCACCAACCACCTCGGGCACTTCGCGCTCGCCACCGGGCTGCGCCCGGCGCTCGCCGCCGCCGACGGGGCCCGCATCGTCTCGGTCAGCTCCGCCGCCCACCTGCGCTCGCCCGTCGTCTTCGAGGACATCCAGTACGACCGCCGCGAGTACGAGCCCTGGCAGGCGTACGGGCAGTCGAAGACGGCCAACGTGCTCTTCGCCGTGGAGGCGACCCGCCGCTGGGCCGACGACGGCATCTACACCAACTCGCTGATGCCCGGCGCGATCCGCACCAACCTCCAGCGCTACGTCAGCGAGGAGGAGCTGAACCGCCTGCGCGCCGGCAACGCGGCGGCCTGGAAGACCGTCGAGCAGGGCGCCGCCACGTCGGTGCTGGTGGCCGCGTCCCCGTTGCTCGACGAGGTCGGCGGACGCTACTTCGAGGACTGCCAGCAGGCCGCGCCGGCCCGACCCGACACGCGGACGGGCGTCGCGGACTACGCGCTGGACCCGGAGGCGGCCGAGCGGCTGTGGAAGGTCTCGACCGACCTGCTCAAGGGCTGAGCGGCACAGACGAAGGGGCGCCCCGGTCGATGACCGGGGCGCCCCTTTCGGCGTTACGACGGATCAGGCCAGGCCCAGCTCCGACTCGAAGTTGCCGGCCTCCAGCCGCTCCTTCACCGCGCTCAGGAAGCGGGCCGCGTCGGCGCCGTCGATCAGTCGGTGGTCGTACGACATGGCCAGGTAGACCATCGACCGGACCGCGACGACCTCGCCCAGGTCCGGGTCGTTGACCACGACCGGCCGCTTGACCACGGCACCCGTGCCGAGCATCGCCGACTGCGGCTTCGGCACGATGGGGGTGTCGAAGAGCGCGCCCCGGCTGCCCGTGTTGGTGAGCGTGAAGGTCGCCCCGGCGATCTCGTCCGGGCTGATCTTGTTGGTCCGGGTCCGCTCGGCCAGGTCGGCGACCCGCTTCGCGATGCCACCGAGGTTGAGGTCACCGGCGTTGTGGATGACCGGCACCACGAGGCCCCGCTCGGTGTCCACGGCGATGCCGAGGTGCTCCGCGGCCGGGTAGGTGATCGTGCCGCCGTCCAGGTCCAACTGGGCGTTGACGATCGGGTAGGTCTGCAGCGCCTCGACGGCGGCGAGAGCGAAGAACGGCAGGAAGGACAGCTTGACGCCGTGCCGCTGCACGAACGAGTCCTTCGCCTGCGCCCGCAACTTCGCGACCCGGGTGACGTCCACCTCGACCACCGTGGTGAGCTGCGCCATCTCGTGCAGCGACTCCTGCATCCGGTTGGCGATCGCCTTGCGGATCCGGGGGAGCTTCTCGGTGGTGCCCCGCTTGCCGCTCGGCTGCGGCTTCGCGGCCGGCTTGGCCGGGGTCGCCGCACTGGCGGCGGGCTGTGCCGCCGGAGCCGGCGTGGCCGCCGCGGCCTTGGCCTTCTCGGCCGCGTCGAGGACGTCCTGCTTACGGATCCGGCCACCCACACCGGTGCCGTTGAGCGCGGCCAGGTCCACGCCGTGCTCGTTGGCCAGCTTGCGGACCAGCGGCGTGACGTACCCGGCCGCCTCCTCGCCACCCTGAGCCGGCGCGGACGGGCGCTGCGGCGCGGCGGTCGGCGCGGACGGCTGGGCGGCCTGCTCGGCCTTCGCCGGCTGCGCCGACGCCTCCGCCTCGGCGGCCGGCTCGTTGTACGACATGCCCGGGGTGGGCTCCTCGACCTTCGGCGCCGGCTTCGGCTCGGCCTTGGGGGCCGGCGCGGCCTCCGCCTTCGGCTCGGGCTTCGGCTCGGTCTTCGCCTGGGCCGGGGCCCCACCGGCGACGCCGATGACCACGAGGTCGGCGCCGACCGCGGCGGTCTCGTCCTCGGCGACCTTGATCTCCAGCACGGTGCCGGCGACCGGCGACGGGATCTCCGTGTCGACCTTGTCGGTGGAGACCTCCAGCAGCGGCTCGTCCACCTCGACGGTGTCGCCGACCTGCTTGAGCCAGCGGGTGACCGTACCCTCGGTGACGCTCTCGCCCAGGGCCGGCATCTTGACCGCGGTGCCCTCGCCCGACGACGCGGCGGCCGGAGCCGGCGCCTCGGCCGGGGCCTCGTCCTGCGCCACCTGGTCGGCGGTGCCCTCGGCGGCGGCGGTCGGCTCGGCGGCGGGCTCGACCGACTCGGCCGGCGCCTGCTGCTGCTCCTGCGGGGCGGCCTCGCCACCGCCGGTCGACTCGCCCTCACCGGCGATGACGGCCAGCTCGCTGCCGACCTCGGCGGTCTCGTCCTCGCCGACCACGATGCGGCTCAGCACACCCGCCGCGGGCGACGGGATCTCGGTGTCGACCTTGTCGGTCGAGACCTCGAGCAGGGGCTCGTCGACCTCGACCGTGTCGCCCTCCTGCTTGAGCCAGCGAGTGACGGTGCCCTCGGTGACGCTCTCGCCGAGCCGGGGCATGGTGACCGATACCGGCATTTTCTGAGACTCCTTCATTCCCCTGGTGGGATCTTCGCCCGTCGCCGGACGCCGCGGTTGATTTGTCAGGCGTGCGCGTGCAGCGGCTTGCCGGCGAGGGCCAGGTGCGCCTCGCCCAGGGCCTCGTTCTGGGTCGGGTGGGCGTGCACGAGCTGGGCGACCTCCGCCGGGTAGGCCTCCCAGTTGTAGATGAGCTGAGCCTCGCCGATCAGCTCACCCACCCGGGCGCCGACCATGTGGACGCCGACCACGGGGCCGTCGTTGACCCGGACCAGCTTTACGAAGCCGGTGGTCTTGAGGATCTGGCTCTTGCCGTTGCCACCGAGCGGGTAGTTGTACGACTGGATCTTGTCGGCGCCGTACTGCTCCTTGGCCTTCGCCTCGGTCAGGCCCACCGACGCCAGCTCGGGGTCGCAGTAGGTGACGCGCGGGATGCCCACCTCGTCGATGACGGCCGGGGTCTGGCCGGCGATCTCCTCGGCGACGAAGATGCCCTGCTGGAAGCCCCGGTGCGCGAGCTGGAGGCCGGGCACGATGTCGCCGACCGCGTAGACGTTCGGCACGCTGGTGCGCAGCCGCTCGTCGGTCAGCACGTAGCCGCGGTCCATCTTGACGCCCTGCTCCTCGTACCCGAGGTTCGCGGTGTTCGGACCGCGACCCACCGCGACCAGCAGCAGCTCGGCCTCGACGGTGTCGCCGCCGGAAATGGTCAGCTTGACGCCGTTGTCGGTCTTCTCGACCTTCTCGAACGGCTTGC
This sequence comes from Micromonospora sp. NPDC049662, assembly GCF_040675055.1. NCBI lineage: Bacteria > Bacillati > Actinomycetota > Actinomycetes > Micromonosporales > Micromonosporaceae > Micromonospora > Micromonospora sp. NPDC049662. The sequence continues at coordinate 4,312 of NZ_JBFAOC010000055.1, read as the reverse complement.
CGACCTTAAAGTTGATCTTGCGCTTGCGGAACGCCCGCTCCAACGCCTTCGACGACTCCTCGTCCTCGGCGGCGACCAGCCGGGGCAGCGCCTCGACGATCGTCACGTCCACACCGAAGGACTTCCACACGCTGGCGAACTCGACGCCGATCACGCCACCGCCGAGGACGATCACCGACGAGGGGATCCGGTCCAGGGTCAGCGCGTGGTCGCTCGTGATGATCCGCTCGCCGTCGACCTCGAGGCCGGGCAGGCTCTTCGCGTACGAGCCGGAGGCCAGCACGATGTTGCGGCCGGTGTAGCGCTTGCCGTCGACCTCGACCACGTTCTTGTCGACGAGCTTGCCGTGGCCCTCGACGATGGTGATCGACTTGTTGCCCTTCAACATGCCCTGGAGGCCCTTGTAAAGGCGGGCGATCACGCCGTCCTTGTACGAGTTGACCCCCGCCATGTCGATACCGACCAGCTCGGCCTTCACACCGAACTGCTCCGACTCGCGGGTCTGGTCGGCGATCTCGGCCGCGTGCAGCAGCGCCTTCGTCGGGATGCAGCCGTTGTGCAGGCAGGTCCCGCCGAGCTTGCCCTTCTCGACCAGCGCGACCTTCAGGCCCAGCTGGACGGCGCGCAGCGCGGTCGCGTAGCCGCCGCTGCCACCTCCGAGGATGACAATGTCGAAGGTCGCTTCGTTCGGCTCGCTCACGTCCAACTCCCAGGTCGCGTCACTGCATCGGGGGTCACGGAGGTGTAACACGGACACACCCCACCTCGGTCATCTTGTCACCACTGGGCACAGGGTGCGTAGTGAGGTGCCCAACGACACGTCATCGACACGTACCCTTGGCACCGTTGTCGATGACGTCAGGTGGGGGAGAAGTCCGGTGGGGTTGTTCCGGCGTCGCAAACAGACGCGTGTGGCGAGCCACGACCGTGCGGCCGATCGTGGTGATCTGGCCCATCTGGAGAACTTCATCCGGAGCCGGCGAGGTGTCGAGGCGTTCATCGAGCCCCGGACGACGGTCACCGAGACCACCGTCATCCTGATCGCCGACGACGGGGAGTGGACCCGCCGGCGCATCGACGGTCCGGACGGCGCGCGTCGCTTCGCGTACCGGATGGGCATCCCGGTGTACGACGTCCGGCTGATGGGCTATCCGCAGCGGATGCGCGACTTCAACGAGCGCCGCAAGCGCCGCCCCGAGCAGCACATGTAAGGAAGGGCCCCCTGTTAGACGCTAGGCGTTAACAGGGGGCCCTTCCTTACACCTCAGCCGTTGGCGGCGACGTCCTCGACGAGCTGCACCAGGGTGCGGACCGGCACGCCGGTGCCGCCCTTGGTCCAGTAGCCGGTCGGCTCGCCCGAGTGGTAGCCCGGGCCGGCGATGTCGATGTGCGCCCACGCCACGTCGTCGGTCACGAACTCGCGCAGGAACACGCCACCCTGCAGCATGTGCCCGGCCCGGTCCATCCCCGCGTTGACCTGCGAGATGTCCGCCACGTCGGAGTCCATGCCCTTGCGTACGTCGTCCGGCAGCGGCATCGGCCAGGCCGGCTCGCCGACCGAGTCGCCGACCGTGCGGACCCGCTCGCACAGCTCGGGAGTACCCATGACGCCGGCGACCCGCTTACCCAACGCGATCACCTGACCGCCGGTCAGGGTGGACGTCTCGAACAGGTAGTCCGTGCCGTCGGCGCAGGCGCGGGCGATGGCGTCGGCCAGCACCATCCGGCCCTCGGCGTCGGTGTTGAGCACCTCCACCTTCTTGCCGCTGAACATGCTGATCACGTCGCCCGGCCGGTAGCTGGTGCCGGACGGCATGTTCTCGGCCATCGGCAGGTACGCGCTGACCGCCACGTTCGGCTTCAACGCGGCGATCGCCAGCATCGCCGCACCCACCGCGGCGGCGCCCGCCATGTCGGACTTCATCTCCCACATGCCCTGCGCCGGCTTGATCGAGATGCCGCCGGTGTCGAAGGTGATGCCCTTGCCGACCAGCGCGACCCGCTTGCCGTTGCCGGCGTCCTGCGGCGTGTAGGTGAGCTTCACCAGCCGCGGCGGGGCCTCCGAACCCTGCCCGACCGCGATGATGCCGCCGTACCCGCCGGCGGCCAGCGCCGCCTCGTCCAGCACCTCGACGCCGAGGCCGGCGTCCCGGGCGGCGGCGGCCACGGCGTCGGCGAACGACGGGGGACGCAGCTCGTTCGGGGCGGTGTTCACCCAGTCCCGGCTGGTCCGGACCGCGCCGGCGACCGCCTGCGCGCGGGTGATCTCCGCCTGGGCGCCCGTGTCGGCGGCGTCCGGAACAGCGATGAGCACCTCGGCCACCGGCTCCCGCCGGGCCGGCTGCGGCCGGGTCTTGTAACCGGCGAAGCGATAGCCGCCGAGCAGCGCGCCCTCGGCGACCGCGCGCAGCGCCGCCAGCGCGTCCGCGTCGTCGGGCAACGGCAGGCTGAGCGCCACCTTCGGCGCGCCCGCCAGGGCCCGCACCGCGGCGCCAGCCGCGCGGCGCAGCGTCTCCGGCGCCGGGGCGGCGCCCGTCGGCTCGGGGCCGAGCCCGACCGCGACGACCAGTGGGGCCGTGACGGTACCCAGTGTGGCCAGCTTGATCACCTCGCCCGGGCCACCGGTCGCGCCGAGCAGCGCCAGCGTCTCGGTCAGCTTGCCGTCGAACGCGACGGCGATGCTCTCCGCGCCGCTGCCGAGCAGCAGGGTGCCGGCGAGGCCGCTGGTGGCGTCCTGCTCTCCGGTCTGGCTGTGCACGCCGATCACGATCGCGTCGACGGCGAGCTCCGCCGGGTCGGTGTCGACCAGGCTCAGGGTGGTCGTGCGGGGGGTTGTCACTGAAGCTACTCCGGGCGGGCCGGGCCGGTCGCGTCGTCGCGTACCAGCGGTGAAGGTCTCCGGCGGAACCTACCCGCCGGACGTCAGGGCTGTCCCGTCGATCACGCAACGGGGTCCCGCCGATGCTAACCAGCGGCGTAACCCCCGGTAAGTTGCCACCCATGACCGACGTGACCTCCGCCGCCGCCGCGACCCGGCTGCGACGTTCCCCGCTGCACGAGCGGCACACCGCCGCCGGCGCCAAGTTCGCCCCCTTCGGGGGCTGGGAGATGCCGCTGGAGTACGCCGGCGGCGGGGTGCTCAAGGAGCACACGGCGGTGCGGACGGCGGTGGGGGTCTTCGACGTGTCGCACCTGGGCAAGGTCCGGGTGACCGGTCCCGGAGCGGCCGAGTTCGTCAACTCGTGCCTCAGCAACGACCTGGGCCGCATCGGGCCGGGCCGCGCCCAGTACACGCTGTGCTGCGACGACGCCACCGGCGGCGTGGTGGACGACATCATCGCCTACCTGTACGCCGACGACCACGTCTTCCTCATCCCGAACGCCGCGAACACCACCGAGGTTGTACGCCGGTTGCGCGCCGCCGCGCCGGAGCGGATCACCGTCACCGACGAGCACGAGGCGTACGCGGTGCTGGCCGTGCAGGGCCCCCGCTCCGCCGACCTGCTCGCCGCCCTCGACCTGCCCACCGAGCACGGCTACATGAGCTTCGACGCCGCCAGCCTCGCCGCCGTGGAGCTGACCGTCTGCCGTACCGGCTACACCGGCGAGCTGGGCTACGAGCTGGTGGTGCCGGCGGAGCAGGCGGTGACCGTGTGGGACGCGCTCTTCGCCGCCGGCGAGGCGTTCGAGCTGCGCGCCTGCGGCCTCGCCGCCCGGGACACGTTGCGCACCGAGATGGGGTACCCGCTGCACGGGCAGGACCTCTCGTTGGACATCACCCCGGTGCAGGCCCGCTCCGGTTGGGCCGTCGGCTGGGACAAGCCGGCGTTCTGGGGCCGTGACGCGCTGCGTGCCGAGAAGGCCGCCGGCCCTCGTCGTACGCTGCGTGGCCTGGTGGCCGTCGACCGCGCCATCCCGCGCCCCGGGATGACCCTGCACGTCGGCGACCAGCAGGTCGGCGTGGTGACGAGCGGCACCTTCAGCCCCACCAGGAAGCAGGGCATCGCCCTGGCCCTGGTCGACACGGACGCCAACCTCCCCGAAGGCGCCGAGGTCGAGATCGACATCCGCGGCCGCCGCGCCCCCCTGACCGTAACCAAACCCCCCTTCGTAACCCCCTCAACCCACTAACCCAAACCCCCACCCCCACCCCCACCCCACCCCACCGCGCTGCACGAGCCCCACCCGCACTCGTTGATCAAGAGGTTCGCGTCAAAATACCGCCGGGAAATTACGCGAAACTCATTTTAAACGAGGTGAAGGGTATTGCACACGACTGAAAAACAATCACTAACCATAAAAAAAGGTTTGC
>NZ_JBFAOC010000054.1:32849-41688 GCF_040675055.1 Micromonospora sp. NPDC049662 | reverse complement strand
GGGGCGCTCTCTCCCGCCCCCCCCGCGGCGGGGGCCGGAGCCCCCCCCCCCGCCCCCACTCCACCCCTCCCCGCCGGGGGCGCGCCCCCCCCCCCCCCCCCCCCGCCCTCGGTCGTTGTGCGTTGACAGCATCTGCGGTGCAGTCAGCGGTCCCGCCCTCCGCAAGCAGGAGAGGGTCGTCAGCGCGCCAAGGAATCGACGCTATCCGAGATAGGGAGTGTCACGGCCTTCGAGGTGATGCTTGAGGCGGAGTCGAACGGTGTCATGGATGGGGATGTGAGGGAATTCGGCAGGGTCGATGAAGCGGACGTCCGTCGACTCGTCGCTGATGCTGATCGTGCCGCCGATGACGTGGGCGCGGTAGGTGACCGTGAATTCCTGGCGGACTTCGCCGTCGGGGTAGGCGATGACGTGCGCAGGGTCGCTGTAGATGCCCAGCAGACCGGTGACCTCGACGTCCAGGCCGGTCTCCTCCCGTACCTCGCGGACGACGCACTGTTGCAGGGTTTCGCCGATGTTCATTGCGCCGCCGGGTAGGGACCAGTTGCCGGAGTCGCTACGCCGCTGGAGCAGCACGCGGCCGTACTGGTCGGTGACGACGGCGGCGGCGGCGGGGACGAGACTGTTGGCGACCGGTGCTTGCGGGTCGTGGTAATAGTCGCGCCGGCCGGTCACCGGGCTTCCCTCGGGTAGGCGGTGGTGGTCTGCCATACCTGCTCGAACTGGTCGGCGTGGGCGGCGAAGATGCCGTGCGGCGAGAGTTCGCGCAGGTGCAGGGCGGGGTGTTGGTAACCGCGTGCGCGGTACAGGTGCGGGGTAACGATCATCTGGTGGTCGAACCGGAACACCGAGTTGTACAGATGCACGGCGTGCAGGCCGATCTCCACACCGGGCACGTCGTGGAGGGGTGCGCAGAAGTTGAGGGCGTTGCGGATCCGGCCAGGTAGTGTGCCCCCGATCTGTTCGAGGGCGTCGCGTTCGGCGACGTGCGGGCAGTCGGGATCGGCGAACGCGAGCCGGACCTGAGCGCCGTCCGCAGCCTTGTCGGAGATGAGCTGCATCGTGTTGGGCAGCAACTCAAGCAGAAACGGGTAGGCGTAGCCGAGCAGGTCGATCCGAGTGGTCGCGCCGGTGAGCAGCGCGGCCCAGACATGGTGCGGGATGTCGGCGCGGTGGGCGTAGGCGGCGACGACCTCGGCGGTGGCCTCCGCGCCGGGCGCCTGGTCGGGACGGGTCTGGGGCCAGAGGTCTGCTTCGGTCTCGCCGAGGGCGTCGGCGACGGCGAGCCGGGTGCGCTGGTGCGGGACGCGGCCGGCGAGCCACCGGGTGACGGTCTTGACATCGACACCGACAGCCGTGGCAAGAGCGGCCGAGTCGAGGTGGGCGCGGAGCATGGCCGCGCGGAGGCGGTGACTCATACCGCCCCACGGTAGTGGACACGTCGGGACGCATCAGGGGCGTGGAAGTGTCCGGCATGGTGTCTATCGGGACGTTGGGGTGCCGTGGGCCGGCTCTTAGGTTCAGCGGCAGTGCCTCGCCGGTCCGCTTGCGGCAGATTCGCCGGGCTGGCGAGCGCCAGGGGGAAGGGGTCCTCGACTCCCCCGGAGGGCCTCTTCCCCCTCTCCAAACTATCCAGGAGGGTGGTGGGACTGTTGTCTGCGCATCAGCCGGTACGGCCGCAGTGGACCTGCACGGTGTGCGGAGCACCGTGGCCGTGCAGAACCAGGAAACGGCAGCTCATCGAGGAGTTCGCCGGCGCGCGGATATCGCTGCTGCTGTATCTGTCCGCCTACCTGGTACAGGCGTGCGCCGACCTGCCGCTTACACCGTCCGGGCTGTTGCACTCGCGGTTTCTCGCCTGGCCGCGCTCACCGGCCCTGCGCGACGAGCCGCCGCAGTGACGTCAGCCCTTCTCCAGGTACTCCGCGCGGTCCTCGTCCACCAGCGCGGCCACCGACGCGGCCAGGGCCGGATTGCCTGTCAGCTCCGGGTCGTCCCCGATCAGGCTGATGGCCTCGGCGCGGGCGTCGCGGATCAGGTCGGCGTCGCGTCGCAGGGACAGCAGCCGCAGGTGCGAGCGGTGCCCGGACTGGGTGGCCCCGAGCACGTCGCCTTCGCGACGCTGTTCGAGGTCCAGTTCGGCGAGCTTGAAACCGTCGCTGGTGGAGGCCACCGCGTCCAGCCGCTCCCGCGCCGACGAGCCCTCGGCCGCCTCGCTGACCAGCAGGCAGAGCCCGGCGGCCGCGCCCCGGCCGACGCGGCCCCGGAGCTGGTGCAGTTGCGAGACGCCGAAGCGGTCGGCGTCCAGCACGATCATCACCGTGGCGTTCGGCACGTCCACGCCGACCTCGATCACCGTGGTCGCCACCAGCACGTCCAGGTCGCCGGCCGCGAAGGAGCGCATCACCGCGTCCTTCTCGTCGGCGGGCAGCCGACCGTGCAGCACCCCGATCCGCAGCCCGTGCAGCGGTCCCTCGGCCAGCAGCGGCGCCACCTCGGTCACCGCCAGCGGAGGCCGCCGGCCGTTGTCGTCCTCGGGCGGCGGCTCCTCGTCGGACACCGGGCCGTCCCCGATGCGCGGGCACACCACGTACGCCTGGTGGCCGGCGGCCACCTCCTCGCGCAGCCGACGCCAGGCCCGGTCGAGGAAGGCCGGCTTCTCGGCGGCCGGGACCACGTGCGAGGCGATCGGCGACCGTCCCCGGGGCAGCTGGGAGAGGGTGGACACCTCCAGGTCGCCGTAGACGGTCATCGCCACCGTTCGCGGGATCGGCGTCGCCGTCATCACCAGCGTGTGCGGCGGCTGGTCGGCCTTGGCGCGCAGCGCGTCGCGTTGCTCCACGCCGAAGCGGTGCTGTTCGTCGACCACCACGAGACCCAGGTCGGCGAAGTCGACACCCTCGTACAACAGGGCATGGGTGCCCAGCACGATGCCGGCGGCGCCGCTGGCCACCTCGCCGAGCGCCCGGCGACGGGCCGCCGCGCCCAGCGAGCCGGTGACCAGCTCGACCCGGGTGGCGTGGTCGGCGGAGTCCAGCTCACCGGCCCGGCCCAGCGGCCCGAGCAGGTCGAGCATGCCGCGGTAGTGCTGCGCGGCCAGGACCTCGGTGGGGGCCAACAGCGCGGCCTGCCCGCCCGCGTCGACCACCTGGAGCATGGCCCGTAGGGCCACCACCGTCTTGCCCGAGCCCACCTCGCCCTGCAGGAGGCGGTGCATCGGGTGCGCGGCGGCCAGGTCCTCGGCGATCTCCGCGCCCACCTCGCGCTGGCCGGCGGTCAGCTCGTACGGCAGCCGGGCGTCGAACGCGTCCAGCAGCCCGTCGGCGCGCGGTGGACGGGGCCGGGCCGGCCAGTCGGCGGCCCGGTGCTTGCGCTGCACCAGCGTCAACTGGACGGCGAACGCCTCGTCCCACTTGAGCCGCCGTCGCGCCCGGTGCAGGGCCTCCTTCGTGGACGGTCGGTGGATCTCGCGCAGCGCCGCGCCCAGGTCGACGAGGTTGCGGCTGGCCCGGACGGCGGCCGGCAGCGGATCGTCCGGCGGGGTGAACGTGTCCAGGACGACCCGTACACAGCGAGCGATGACCCAGGTCGGTACGGCAGCGGCGGCCGGGTACACGGGGATCAGCGCGCCCGCGAACTCCTCGATCTCGTCGTTGACCGCCGCCTCGCCCTCGCCGCCCTCGCCGAGCAGGACGTACTCCGGGCCGTTGAGCTGCCGTTTGCCCCGGAACTCGGTGACCTTGCCGGCGAACAGCCCCCACCGGCCGGGCCGCAGCTCCCGTTCGCGCCACGCCTGGTTGCCGAAGAACGTCAGCGTCAGCACACCGCCGGAGCCGTCGCCGACGGTCACCTCGAGCAGGTTGCCCCGACGCTGCCGCATCGGCCGTACGGCGGTGCGTTGCACCTGGGCCAGCACGGTGACCTGCTCGCCGACGTCCAGCGACCGGATGTCGGTGTGCTCGCCACGCTCGTCGTAGCGGCGCGGGAAGTGGTAGATGAGGTCGCCCGCCGTGTGCAGGTCGAGCTGGGAGGCCAGCGCCTTCGCCGTCTTGTCGCCGACGAGCTTCTTCAGCGGCGTGTCCACCGTGGCCGGCTCACTCATTCGACCCCCACCAGGAGCGGATAGAACGGCTGACCGCCCGGGTACGCCTGCACCTCGACGAACGGCCAGCGCCGCGCGACGTGCGCGCGGACGGCATCGGTGAGCCCGGCGGGGGCGTCCACCCCGGCGAGCAGGGTGACCAGCTCCCCGCCACCGCCGAGCATCCGGTCGACGACGGCGGCGCAGGTGTCGGTGAGGTCGGTGCCGATCAGGTGCACCTCGCCCTCGACCAGCGCCAGCACGTCACCGGGGCGGCAGGGGCCGGCGACCGTGAGCGCCTCGCGGCTGGCGTGGCAGACCTCGGCGTAGCGGCACGCGCCGGCCGCCTCGGCCATCGCGATCACGTCGTCCTCGAACCGGCGGGTGCCGTCGCGGACCGCGAGGGCCGCGAGCGCCTGCACCGGTGAACGGGTCGGCACCACGCTCACCTTGACGCCGTGCCGGTGCGCCTCGCGGGCCGCCGCGCTGGCGACCGCCTCCGTGTTCGGATCGTTCGGCAGGACGACCACCCGGGTCGCCCCGGTGCCGCGCACCGCGGCCAGCAGATCACCGATGGACGGGTTGCCGCGCACCACCGTCGCGCCCTCGGCGGCGAACAGCTCGGCGATCCCGGCGCCGGTGGCCACCACCACGGCGGCCCGGCCGTCCTCGGTCGGACCGCCGGACGGCTCCGGCTGATCGGCGAAGCGGGTCACCGAGATCCGGTACGGACGGCCGGCGACGATCCCCGCCTCGACCGCCGCGCCCACGTCGTTGACGTGCACGTGCACGGTCCAGGTGCCGTCTGGCTCGCGTCCGTCACCGACGACGACCAGCGAGTCGCCCAGCGCGTCCAGGGTGCGGCGCAGCGCGGCCACCGCGTCGGCGGGTGCGTCGAGCAGGTACTGCACCTCGTAGGCGTACTCCTCGGAACCGGTCTCGCGCGCGACGGTGGCCGCCGGACGGGCGGTGCGCGGCGGCGGCGCGGGCGGGGTGGCGCTCTCCCCGGTGAGGACCTCGACCAGGGCGTCGAGCAGGACACAGAGCCCGCGCCCGCCGGCGTCGACGACGCCCGCGCGGGCCAGGGCCGGCAGTTGCTCGGGGGTACGGGCCAGGGCCTCGGCCGCCGCCCGCGCCGCGGCACGGGCCGCCACCGCCAGGTCGTCGCTGCCCGCCTGCTCGGCCCCGGTGGCCGCGGCGGCGACGACGGTGAGCAGGGTGCCTTCGACGGGACGGCCGACCGCAGTGTACGCGGCGGTGGTCGCCGCCCGCAGCGCGGCGGCCAGGGCCCGCCCACGCACCGCCGGCACGCCGACGACCGCGTCGGCGAACCCGCGCAGGATCTGCGAGAGGATGACGCCCGAGTTGCCCCGCGCGCCCAGCAGCGCGCCCTGCGCCATCAGCCGCAGCGCGTGCCCGTGGGCGGTCGGGCCGCTGTCGGGGAGGGTGTCCAGGTCCATCGAGAGCGCCTGCTGCGCCGAGGTGAGGGTGAGCACCAGATTGGTGCCGGTGTCGCCGTCGGGCACCGGGTAGACGTTGAGCTGGTCGATCTCGCCCTGGTGGCGCTTGAGCGCGACCAGCCCGCTCGCGCACCAACGGCGGACCGTGGCGGCGTCGAGGGTGTCCAGCACGGGCAGAAGCCTACTGGCGCGCGCCGACACACGTCGGACTCGTCCGGCGTGTCCGGTTGCGCCGACGCCCGACGGGCCCCCACCCTCCCGGCCCGCACGAGCGGGATCCGCCCGCCAGGTACAGTTGCCGCCGGAACCACCCCCGTCACCCGGCGGGCCGGCCACCAGCCACTGAGCGGTGGGGCGGCTGCTCCGCGGGTCAGGGCGGTTGGTCACCTCGGCGGGGCATCGGGTAGGCTGACGCGGTTGCCCGGGCAGCACCTGCCGGCGACCTCATGAACGTTTCAATCCCAGGAGTATCCCGTGGCTAGCGTGTGCGACGTCTGTGGCAAGGGACCGGGCTTCGGCCACAACGTGCCCTGGTCCAAGAAGAAGACCAACCGCCGCTGGAACCCGAACATCCAGTCGGTGCGCACCCCGGCCGGTGGTGGCAACACCAAGAAGCTGCAGGTCTGCACCTCGTGCATCAAGGCCGGCAAGGTCACCCGCGCCTGACGCGGCAGCACCGACTCTTCTCGTTCGGCTCAGCCGGCGGGCCCTGCGGCCCGCCGGCTCTGTCGTGTCCGCACCCGGCTTGACGCCGGCCGCTCAGAGCGTGCGGCCGAAGGAGACGCAGCCCTCCGCGTCCTGGTAGAACCCGAAGTTGGGAATCCGGTCATAACCGGCGGACGCGTACATGGCGATCGCCTCGGGCTGCTTGTCCCCGCACTCCAGGACCATCCGCTTGCGGCCGTGCTCCCGGGCCGAGCGCTCGACGGCCGCGAGGACCGTCCGCGCCACGCCGCGTCCACGCGCGGTCGGGGCGGTGTACATCCGCTTCAGCTCGGCGGTGTCCGTGCCGTGGCTGCGCCAGCCGCCGCAGCCGACCGGCTCACCGGCCAGGTAGGCGACGAGGAACGCGCCGTCCGGCGGCTCGAACTCGCTCGCCGCCACCGGGGTGTCGTCGCCGGTGCCCCCGTACCGGGTGGCCAGGTCAGCCAACGCGGCCTTGATCAATTGTTGCGCCACCGGCGCGTCGAACCGCACCAGCCGAATCTCGATCTCACTCACGGTATCCAGGGTACGGCCGCCGCGTGGCCTCAGCGGAAGTGGTCCCAGCCCCGGGGCCCGTCGTAGGCACCGCCGTCGACCGTCACCCCGACACCGTCCGTCACCGTGCCGATGGGCCGCCACTGCGGCGGCAACGCCACCGTCGCAGGGAAGGTCGCGGCCAGCGCGTGGTCCTCGCCACCCGCCAGGATCCAGGTGTACGCGTCGACACCGAGCGCCTGCGCGGCATCCGCCATCTGCCGGGGCACCTCGAAGGCGTCGCGGCGCACGTCGATCGCCACACCGCTGGCCCGCGCCACGTGCCCCAGGTCGGCGAGGAGCCCGTCCGAGACGTCGATCATCGAGGTCGCGCCGAGCTGGGCGGCCTGCGGCCCGGCCGGGTAGGGGACGTTCGGTCGCCGGTACGCCTCGACCAGCAGCCGGGGAGTGCGGAAGCCGCGGCTGAGCACGGTCAGCCCGGCCGCCGCGTACCCGATGCGGCCCGCCAGGGCCAGCACGTCGCCGGGACGGGCGCCGGAGCGCACCACCGGCGCCCGGCCACCGAGGTCGCCCAGCGCGGTCACCGCGATGGTCAGGGTGGGGCTCGACGACATGTCCCCGCCCACCACGCTCGCGCCGACCGTGGCGGCCTCCGCGGCCAACCCGTCGGCCAGCTCCTCCGCCCAGCTCGCCTCGAGGTCGGCGGGCATGCAGAGGGCGACCAGCAGTGCGGTCGGGACGGCGCCCATCGCCGCGACGTCGGCCAGGTTGGCGGCGGCGGCCCGGTGACCGACGTCGCGCGCCGACCCCCAGTCCCGCCGGAAGTGCCGCCCCTCGACGAGCACGTCCGTGCAGGCGACCACCCGGCCGTCCGGCGCGGCCACCACCGCCGCGTCGTCACCCGGCCCGAGCACCGTCGTCGGGCCCATCGCCAGGCGGGCGGTGACCCGCCCGATCAGCCCGAACTCGCCGATCCCGGCCACGCTGGCGGCACTGCCGGCGTTCGACCCGTTCTGCCCGGCACCGCCGCGCTCGCTCACCGCTGCTCCTTGACCACCGATAGGGATCAGACCTGGTCCGTAAGGTAGTTTCACCCTTCGGGCCGCCTTCGGGCGGCGACGGACGGAGGTCGAGTCGTGGTACAGGCGTACATCCTCATCCAGACCGAGGTCGGCCGCGCACGGGACGTGGCGGGTCTCATCGCGGACATCGCCGGCGTGGTACGCGTCGACGCCGTCACCGGGCCGTACGACGTGGTCGTCCTCACCGAGGCGAACACCGTCGACGAGCTCGGCAAACTCATCGTCAGCAAGGTGCAGATGGTGCCCGGCATCACCCGCACCCTCACGTGTTCGGTGGTGCGGCTGTAAGTGGACGAGATGACGACCCCCTCGGCGGTTCGGGACGACGGCGAGCGGGAGCCGGCGGACACCGCGCCCGAGCCGGCTGAAGGTACCCACGCGGACGCCGATCCGGCCGTCGACGCGCCGGCCGGCCGGGACCGGACCGTCCGGGGAGCGGCCCTGCTCGCCACGGTGATCGCACTACCGGTCACGCTGCTGGTGGCCGTGCTGGCCTTTGCCAAACTCGCCCCGGAGACGCCGACCGCCGCGCCGAGCCCGTCGGCGAGCACGACCCGGGCACAGTCCAGCGCGCCGGTCGAGATGGCCGCGCCGGCGCTGGCCGAGCGCCCGGCCACGGTCTGCCGGGCGCTGCTCTCCCAGCTCCCGCAGACCATCCGCGACCTGACCCAGCGTCCGGTCACGGCGGGCCCCGAGCAGAACGCCGCGTACGGCGACCCCGCGCTCACCGTGGCCTGCGGCGGCGCCGAGCCGACCATTCCGGCCACCGACGAGGTCTGGGTGGTCAACCGGGTCTGCTGGCACCCCGTCGAGGGGACCGACATGACGGTGCTCACCACCGTCGACCGGGAGACGCCGGTGACGGTCCGGATCCCGCGCTCCTACCCGCAGCCGCTGCAGTGGGCCGCCCCGATCTCCAGCGCCATCGTGGCGTCGGTGCCCTCGGGCGGCGCCGTCCCCGCCGGCTGCCAGGGCTGAGGTGCGGGGGCGTGATTGGGGGCGCACCCCCCCCGCGG
>NZ_JBFAOC010000054.1:0-32839 GCF_040675055.1 Micromonospora sp. NPDC049662 | reverse complement strand
CCGTACGACGGGCCACGCGTCGAGGACGTCCTCGACTCAGTGCAGGCCGACGCCGCGCCGCTGGGCGGTACGGATCAGCCGGCTGACCAGCTTGGGGTACTCCAGGCCGGAGGCCGCCCACATCCGGGGGAACATCGACGTCGGGGTGAACCCGGGCATCGTGTTGATCTCGTTGAGGTAGACGTCCAGGTCCGGGGTGACGAAGAAGTCGGCCCGAGCCAGGCCGGCGCAGTCCAGCGCGGTGAACGCGCGGACCGCGTACTCCTGCACCTGGCGGGTCACCTTGTCGGGCAGGCCGGCCGGGATGTCGTACTCGCAGGAGTCGTCGAGGTACTTGGCCTCGAAGTCGTAGAAGTCGTGGTCGGCGACGACACGCACCTCGGCCAACACGGACGCCTCGGGGGTGCCACCGGCCTCGCCCTCCAGCACACCGCACTCGATCTCGCGGCCGACGATCGCGGCCTCGATGATGACCTTGGGGTCGAACTGCCGGGCGGTGGCGACCGCCTCGTCGAGCTGCGCCCAGTCGGTCACCCGGGTGATGCCGAACGAGGAGCCCGCGCGGGACGGCTTCACGAAGACCGGCAGGCCGAGCCGCTTCTTGTCCTGCTCGCTCAGCGTCATCCCGTTGCGCAGCACCGCGTACGCGCCGACCGGGATGCCCTCGATGGCGCAGAGCTTCTTGGTGAACTCCTTGTCCATCGCGGCGGCGGAGGCGAAGACGTTCGCCCCCACGTAGGGGATGCCGGCCATCTCGAGCATGCCCTGGATGGTGCCGTCCTCGCCGTACGTGCCGTGCAGCACGGGGAAGACCACGTCCACGTCGGCCAGCGCCCGGGGCCCTTCGGTCGGGTCGAGCACCATCAGCCCGTTGCCGGTGGGGTCGGCCCGTAGCACGATGTCCGCGCCGGACTCGGCGGTGATCTCCGGGAGCTGGCGGGCGTCGATGGCGAGTTGGGCGGGATCGCCACTGGTCAGCACCCACTGGCCGGCGCGGGTGATGCCGACCGGCACCACCTCGTACTCGTCGGGGTCGAGGGCGCCGAACACGCTGCCGGCGCTGACGCAGGAGATGCCGTGCTCCGGGCTGCGGCCGCCGAAGACGATCGCCACGCGGGTCTTGCCTGGGGTGGTCACTCCGGTCACCTCTTCGTACGCGGCTGCGGCTGGTCGTGCTCGCCGGTGGCGCTCACCCGGTTGACCTTACTGTGCGTGGCGATCAGGCGCGGCGATACCCGGCGAGCCACGACGCGACACGGCATTCGGTCAACAGAGCATATACGGTGTGTGACGGAATGGTGGGGTCGATCAGTCCCGGGAGTGCCGGCGACCGACCGCGATCACCTTGACCCGCTGCCGGCCGGCCCGGACCATGCCCAGCGCCATGAAGGCGCCGGCGATCCGGTCGGCGGCCTCCCTGCTGCTCGCGCCCACGACCTGGCGGCGACGCTCGGGGGCGACCCGCTCGTTGCGGTCGATGCCCTCGACGGGACGCACGTCGGTGAGCACGACCAGGAAGCGGGTCATCCCCGAACCCCGGGGCGCGGGGGCGGAGACTTCGGACCGGTACGCACGTCGTCCCCTTCCGGCGGTCGGGCACGGGCGGCACGCGGCGATCGGGTACGGGGGAGAAACCCGATCGCCGCGCGCCCTATCCCCTCCGGTCGCTCACCACCACCGTCGCCACGACAACCGGCGGTGAGGACGCGATAACAGATTGACACGTCTACAGCCATGAATGCAACTCTCATCGGCCATCTCTCATGTACCCGTTCCCATAAATGTGTGCGACCATCGATGCATGGCCCCCAAGACCGCCCGTGCCCGCCGACTCGGCATCGCCCTACGCCAGTTCCGGGAAGCCGCCGGGCTGACGCTGGAGTCCGCCGCAGACGAGATCAACAGCACCCGCAGCACCCTCTCGCGCTACGAGAACGCCCAGACGCTGATCAGCCCGGCCACCGTGCGCGCCCTGCTCACCTCGTACGGGGTGACGTCCGAGGAGGTGGCCGCCGCGGTGCAACTCGCCAAGGACGCGCGCAAACCGGGCTGGTGGGTGTCGTACTCGTACCTGCTCGACCCGCGCACCATCGACTTCATCGCCCTGGAGGCGGAGGCCACCGCGATCTCCAACTTCGAGCCGTCGGTGGTGCCCGGACTACTGCAGACCGCCGACTACATCCGCGGAGTGATGCGCGGCGGCCCGCACACCCTGGGCGACGAGCTGGTGGAGCAACGGGTCAAGATCCGGCTCGACCGCCAGCAGCGGCTCACCGCCGACACCCCACCCATCCTCGACGCGATCATCGACGAGGGCGCGCTGCTGCGCCCCGTCGGCGACGAGTCGGTGATGGAGGGCCAGCTGCGGCACCTCGTCAAGATGGCCGAGCTGCCGAACATCACCGTCCAGGTGATTCCCCTCTCCGCCGGCTACCACCGGGGCACCCGTGGCTCGCTGCACATCCTGGAGTTCGCCGATCCGGAGGACCCGATCATCGCGTCGGTGGAGACCGTCGCCGGTCAGATGATCCTCGACCGGGCGGGCGAGACGCGTACCTGCACCAAGATCATGGAGCATCTGCGCAGCGTGGCGCTCAGTCCGGCGGACAGCCGGGCGATGCTCCTGTCAGTCCTGAAGGGACGGTAGGAGACCGATGACACCGACGATCTCAGCGGCGTTGGCCACGGCGGCGTGGCGCAAGAGCAGCCGTAGCGGCGACGAGGGAGCCTGCGTGGAGGTGGCCGCGATCCCCCGACTGGTGGCCGTCCGCGACTCCAAGGACCCGGCCGGCCCGGCCCTGCTGTTCCCCCCGGCGGCCTGGGCCACCTTCGCCCAGGCCCCACCGCGCCGCTGACCACTCAGTAGGACCCGCGCCCCGCCGACCGGGCTGGACACAGCCCGGAACGCGGGGCGCGGCCAGGTGGGGGTCAGGCGACCAGCGGGCGGGGCTCCGGCGCGGCACGTACGGCCTCCAGGGCGGCGATCGCCACGCCACGGGCGCCGGCCATGTCGCGGTCCGGCACGAGCGCGAAGGTGGCGACGGCGGCCTGCTCCGCGCGGAGCACGGTGTGCTCGCGGACCGTCGCCAGGAACCAGTCCCGGAATGCCGGCGCGGCCTCCACCACACCGCCACCGACGAAGTACGCGTGCGGGTCGGTGAAGTTGGCCGCCAGGGTGAACAGGCGGCCCAGCGCCATCGCCTGCTGGGTGAAGAGGTCCCGGGCCAGCGCGTCACCCCGCTCGCCGTAGCCCCGCACGAGCTTCGCCGCCCGTGCCACCGGCTCGGCCGCGAGGGGGTGGTCGGGATACCGGGCCAGCCAGTACGGCAGCAGGTTGCGCTCGATGCCGGTCAGCGACGCGATGCTCTCGACATCGCCGGTGAAGCCGCAGGCGCAGGTCGGCTCCGACTGCTCCGCGCCGAGCAGGCCGCCCAGCGGGATGTGCACGTGACCCAACTCGCCGGCCATGCCGGCTGCGCCGGCGATCACCCGGCCGCTCTCGACCACCCCGCCGCCGAGGCCCGTGCCGACGATCGCCGAGACCGACGACCGGGTCATCGCCTCGTCACCGAAGTACACGTGGTGGGCGTAGAGCGCGGCCGCGTTGCCGTCGTTGTGGTAGATCACCGGCAGGCCCAGCCGACGCTCCAACGCGCCTCGGACGTCGAAGCCACGCCAGGCCGGCTGCGAGAAGTTGGTCGAGCCGCGCGACGAGATGACGCCGGTCGCGCTCGCGGGTCCGGGGGTGTCGAGCCCGACCGCCCGGACCAGCTCGCGCGGAACACCGGTCTGCGCCAGCGCCCCGTCCAGCGCCCGCGCCAGCGCCTCGATCGCCGCCTCCGGGCCGGCCTGCACCTCGCTGGGGATCTCCAGCAGGCCGTCGACCAGGAAGCGGCCGTCCACCGTCAGCACGGTGGCGTTGTTGCTGGTGCCGCCGT
The DNA here is from genome assembly GCF_040675055.1 of Micromonospora sp. NPDC049662. Lineage (NCBI taxonomy): Bacteria > Bacillati > Actinomycetota > Actinomycetes > Micromonosporales > Micromonosporaceae > Micromonospora > Micromonospora sp. NPDC049662. Next base: position 28,901 of record NZ_JBFAOC010000054.1, on the reverse strand, counting down.
TGTCCAGGCCGACGACCACCGGCACCCCTGCGCTGCCCACCGCAACCGCCTCCCGCCCTCATGAGTGTGAGCCGAGGCTAGTGCCAACCCCGCTCCCCCGCCACGTCACTCCCCCTCCCGACCCCGGATCCCCGCGATCTTGCACTTTCTGTGGCGACAAAGGGCACGTATAGCCACATCTCGACCACCGGAAGTGCAAGATCGCGGGGAGCAGGCGAGCGGGCACGCGGGCGAGCGGGCACGCGGGCGAGCGGGCACGCGGGCGAGCGGGCACGCGGGCGAGCGGGCACGCGGGCGAGGGGGGTCAGCGGGGGCGGCGGGCTGTTATGGCTGTCGCGTCGCGGTCTTCGTCGTGGTGGACGGCGGGGGTCAGGCCGGCTGCCTGGAGGGCCGCGCACAGCGCGTCCACCTGCGTCTCGCCGGCCTCGACCACCAGGTGACCGCCCGGGGCCAGCCAGGTCGCCGCCTCGACGCCCACCCGGCGCAGCACGGCCAGCCCGTCCGGCCCGCCGTCGAGCGCCACCGGGGCCTCGTGCAGCCGCGCCTCCGGCGGCATCAGGGCCACCGCGTCGGTCGGCACGTACGGCGCGTTGGCGACCACCAGATCGAGTCGCCCCCGCCAGCGCTGGGGCAGCGGGGCGAGCAGGTCACCCTCGTACACCTCGGCGGCCAGCCCGGCGAGGTTGCGCCGGGCGCACGCCACCGCCACCGGGTCGATGTCGGCGGCGGCCAGCCAGCGCGGCGCGAGCCGGTGCGCCAGCGCGACGGCGGCAGCCCCGGAGCCGCAGCAGAGGTCGACCACGGCCGGGGCGGGACCGGTCAGCTCGACCGCCACCTCGACCAGCAGGGCCGTCCGGCCGCGCGGCACGAAGACGCCCGGGTCGACGCCGATCCGGAGGCCGCAGAACTCCGCCCAGCCGAGCACGTACTCCAGCGGCTCACCGGCCACCCGGCGGTCGGTCAGCTCGGCCAGTGCCACCGGATCGTCGGTGGCGGCGAGCAGCAGCTCGGCCTCGTCCTCGGCGTACACACAGCCGGCGGCGCGCAGCCGACCCACCAGGGCCGACCGGTCGATCGGCGGTGACTTCACTCAGGCCCCCGCGCTGGCGTCCAGCGCGGCGGCGATGTCGGCCACCAGATCGGCCGTGTCCTCGGCTCCGCAGGAGAGCCTGACGAAACCGGGCGCGGTGTCGTCGCCCCACTGGGCCCGTCGGTCCGCCGTGGTGTGCAATCCGCCGAAGGAGGTGGCAGCCGCCACCAGCCGGGCGGCCTCGATGAAGCGGGCGACCCGATCGGCGTCGCCCAGGTCGAACGACAGCACCCCGGGCATCCGGCGCATCTGCGTCGAGGCCACCGCATAGGCGGGGTCGGCCGGCAGCCCCGGCCAGCGCAGCCCGGTCACGTCCGGACGGGCCGCCAGCAGGTCGGCGACGGCGGCGGCGTTCGCGCTCTGCCGGGCCAGCCGCAGGTCGAGGGTCGCCAGCGACCGGTGGGCCAGCCAGGCGTCGAACGCGCCCGGCACCGAACCGGTGCTGGTACGCCAGAGCGTCACCGCCTCCACCACCTCGGCGGACCGGCTGGCCAGGTAGCCGAGCAGCAGGTCGGAGTGGCCGGTGAGCGCCTTCGTGCCGGAGGCCACCACCAGGTCGGCTCCGAGGTCCAGTGGACGCTGCCCGAGCGGGGTGGCCGTGGTGTTGTCGACCGCGAGCAGGGCGCCGGCGGCGTGCGCCCGCTCCGCCAGGGCGGCCACGTCGACCACGTCCAGGCCCGGGTTGGCGGGGGTCTCCACCAACACCAGCCGGACGCCCTCGAACGACGGGTACGGGCCGACGGTCGGCACGAAGAGCACCCGTACGCCGATCGTCTCCAGCACGGCGGTGGCGAACGCCCGCACCGGGAAGTACCCGTCGGAGGGCAGCACCACGGTGTCCCCCGGGCGCAGCAGGGTGAACAGCGCACCGGTGATGGCGGCCTGACCGCTGGCGAAGACGCGGCAGTCCCCGCCCTCCAACTCGCCTACGGCGGCTTCCAGCAGCCGCCGGGTCGGGTTGTCCGGGCGGCCGTAGCCGTTCGGCGACGCGTCCGGCCCCTGCCGCGGGTCGAGGTGGTACGGCGCGGCGAACACCGGCCCCGGCAGGAACGGGTCACCCGGTGCCGGCTCCGGCAGGCCGGCGCGGACACAGCGGGTACCGTCTCCCCACTCGCTCATCAGGTCCTCACTCGTACGACTCGGGCTTGGCGGTGCGGCTCATCAGCGCCTGGACGGCGAGGCGCGGGTCCATCCCCTCATGGCAGATCCGTTCGACGTGCTCGGTGATCGGCATCTCGACGCCGTGCGCCCGCGCCAGGTCGCGGATCGCGAGGCAGCTCTTGACGCCCTCGGCGGTCTGTCGCGTGGCCGCCTGGGCCTGTTCCAGGGTCTCGCCCCGACCCAGGTGCTCGCCGAAGGTGCGGTTCCGGGCCAGCGGCGACGAGCAGGAGGCGACGAGGTCGCCCATGCCCGCCAGGCCGGCGAAGGTGATCGGGTCCGCGCCGAGCGCCACGCCCAGGCGGGCCGTCTCGGCCAGCCCCCGGGTCATCAGCATGGCCCGGGTGTTGTCGCCGAAGCCCATCGCCGTGGCGATGCCGTAGGACAGCGCGATCACGTTCTTGACCGCGCCGCCCAGCTCGCAGCCGATCACGTCGTCGTTGGTGTACGGGCGCAGGTACGGCGTCCGGATCGACGACTGCACGAGCGTGGCCCGGTCGGCGTTCGTGCCGGCCACCACCGTCGCGGCCGGCTGCTCGGCGGCGATCTCCGGGGCCAGGTTCGGGCCGGAGACGACCACCACCCGGTCCGCGGCCACCCCGGCGGTCTCCACGATGACCTCACTCATCCGCCTGGTGGTGCCGAGTTCGATGCCCTTCATCAGCGACACGAGCGTCGAGTCCGGGTGCAGGTGCCGGGCCCACTCGGCGAGGTTGCCGCGCAGGGTCTGCGACGGCACGGAGAGCACCACCACCTCGGCGCCGGTGATCGCCTCGGCGGCGTCGGTGGTGGCGGTGACCCGGGCCGGCAGCAGCAGGTCCGGCAGGTACTCGGGGTTGCGACGCTCGGTACGGATGCTCTCGGCAACGGGGGCCCGGCGGGCCCACACCGTCACGTCCCGGCCCGCGTCGGCCAGGATCTTGGCGAAGGCGGTGCCCCAGGAGCCGGCACCGAGCACCGCGACGTGGCCGCTCATGCCGCTTCGCCCTCAGGCCGCTCGACGGACCGTCGGACCGGCCGTTCCCACAGGGGTGGCGGGGTCCCGCCCCGGATCTCGGCGAGCATGTCCCGCAGCCGCAGCATGATGGCGTCCGTCATCTCTTCGAGGGTTTCCCGGGTCGGCGGCGCGTCCGCCCAGCGGCTGAGGTCGACCGGGGCGCCGGCGACCACGGTCACCGGGATCCGGGGGCGCGGGTTGAGCCGGCTGGTACGCGGGTCGAAGATCCGCTCCGGCCCCCACATCACCACCGGCACCACGGGCGCGCCGGTGGCCAGCGCCAGCCGGGCGGCACCGGTCTTGGCCTTCATCGGCCACAGCTCCGGCTGCCGGGTGGTGGTGCCCTCCGGGTAGATCACGACCGCACCGCCCTCGTCGAGCGCGGCGACCAGCGCGTCCAGCGAGCGGACCGCCTCGACGCTGCCCCGCTCGACCGGGATCTGCCGGCAGCGGTGCAGGATCCAGCCGACCACCGGCACCCGGAACACGCTGGCCTTGCCCAGGAACTGCGGCCACCGGCCGGAGTCGTAGACGAAGTGCGCGGAGACCAGCGGGTCGGCGTGCGAGATGTGGTTCGGCACGATGATCACACCGCCGTCACCGGCGAGGTGTTCCTGGCCGCGCCAGGTCCGCCGGGTCCAGACGGTCATCACCGGCTTGACCAGCCCCACGGCGAACCGTTGCCAGAACCCCAGCCTCCGCCGTGCCACTGTGCCTCCTCGTCGCGCCCCGACCACACGCGCGCGCCCCACCCGCGACACCCGCAGCGGAAATCATGCCTGCTCGCCCCCGGTACGGCCAGCGAGGGTCCCGTCGTCCGGCTGGCAGGATTGCGGACGTGAGTCAGCCGAGGTGGGCCGTCGTGGTGCCGGTGAAGCGTCTGACCGAAGCCAAGAGCCGGCTGCGGGGCGCGCTGCCCGGCGTACCCCATGAGGAGCTGGCGCTGGCGCTGGCGGCCGACACCCTGCGCGCGGTGCTGGCCTGCCCGGCGGTCGCCGAGGCCCTGGTGGTGACCGACGACCACCGGGTGGCGCGGGCGGCGCGGGCCCTCGGCGCGCGCACCCTCGCCGACCTGCCGGACGCCGGCCTGAACGCGGCGTTCCGGCACGGCGCGGCACAGACCGAGGCGCGGTGGGTGACCGGACTCACCGCCGACCTGCCGGCGCTGCGCCCGCAGGACCTGGCCGCCGCGTTGCTCGCGGCGCTGCGCGGGGCCGAGGGGGTACGCCGGTTCGTCGCGGACGCGCCCGGTACGGGGACCGTGCTGCTCACCGCCCCGCCGGGCGTCGACCTCGATCCGCGGTTCGGGATCGACTCGGCGGCGGCGCACGAGGCGAGCGGAGCGCTGCCGCTGACCGGCGACTGGCCGAGTCTGCGACGTGACGTGGACACCGCGGACGACCTGGCCGAGGCCGCCCGCCTGGGTCTGGGACCGCGCACGGCCGCGCTGCTCGCCACGGTCCGCCCGGCGCGCGCCACGAGCTGAGGGTGCCGGCCGCGCAGCACCGGGGTGACCCCGCCGGTGTACGGTGCCAGCATGCAGGGCACGGTGGCCAGCTACGACGCGGCGACGCGCAGCGGCGTCCTGCTGCTCGACGACGGCACCGAGCTGCGCTTTCCCGCCCGGGCGTTCGACGCCTCCGGCCTGCGGCTGCTCCGGCTCGGCCAGCGGGTCCGCATCGACACCGATCCCGACGGCGAGGTCGTCCGGGTGACATTGCCGACGATGAACTGAGCTGGCAGGGCCAAGTTCATTTTGCGTTAACTCGAATCGGGTGATTATGAGCGGGTGAGCACCCCTCGCGAGCACCCGGTCACCCCGCCCGCCACCGACCCCCGCAACGGCGCCCGCATCCGCGGCACCGACGGCCGTTTCCGCCCGTCCCGGGCCGAACGGGCCGGCGCCGCCCGCGCCGACACGCTCGCCGACGACCCGGGGGGCGCCTCCTCCGGGCTGGACGAGGTCCTCGACCCCGCCGTCACGACCACCGAGACGGACGGCCCGGCGGCCGGTGGGGTCCAGCCGGGGTCGCCATCCGCCGGGGACGACGAGCAGGCACCGACCCCTCCCCCGCTGCCGGAGGACCGCTTCCTCAACCGCGAGCTGTCCTGGCTCGACTTCAACGCGCGGGTGCTCGCCCTCGCCGAGGACCAGCGCACTCCCCTGCTGGAGCGGGCCAAGTTCCTGGCGATCTTCGCGAGCAACCTGGACGAGTTCTACATGGTGCGGATCGCCGGTCTGAAGCGGCGGCTCTCCGCTGGCCTGCCGGTACGCGGCGGCGACCGCCTCCCGCTGCGCACGCAGCTCGAACTGATCGCCGAACGGACCGCCGAGCTGGGCGCCCGGCACGCGGCCTGCTTCGTCGACGACGTGCTGCCCAAGCTGGCCGACGAGGGCATCCGCATCCTGCGCTGGGGCGATCTGGGCGACGGCGAACGGGAGCGGCTGCGCACCTACTTCCGGGAGCACATCTTTCCGGTGCTGACCCCGCTCGCGGTGGACCCGGCGCACCCGTTCCCGTACATCTCGGGACGGTCGCTGAACCTGGCGGTGGCCGTCCGCGACCCGGACGGCGGCTCCGAGCTGTTCGCGCGGGTGAAGGTGCCCAACAACGTCCCGCGGTTCGTACGCGTCGACCGGGACCAGCCGGGCGTACGGATGCTGCCGGTCGAGGACCTCATTTCGGTGCACCTGGGTCAGCTCTTCAGCGGCATGCAGGTGGTCGAGTGTCACCTGTTCCGGGTGACCCGTAACGCCGAGGTGGAGGTCGACGAGGACCGCGACGAGGACCTGCTCCAGGCGCTGGAACGGGAGTTGGCCCGCCGCCGGTTTGGTCCGCCGGTGCGGCTGGAGGTCGCCGCGTCCATCTCCGACCACATGCTGGAACTGCTCGTCCGCGAGTTGGACATGGACGACCAGGACGTACTTCGGGTGCCCGGCCTGCTGGACCTGTCCGCGCTCTGGCAGGTGTACGGCGAGGCCGATCGCCCGGACCTGAAGGACCCGCCGTTCGTACCGGCCACGCACCCCCGGCTCACCGAGGGCGAGGTGCCGCGCAGCGTCTTCTCCACCCTGCGCGACGGGGACATCCTGGTGCACCACCCCTACCACTCGTTCGCGACGAGCGTGCAGCGATTCATCGAGCAGGCCGCCGCCGACCCGAACGTGCTCGCCATCAAGCAGACGCTCTACCGGACCAGCGGTGACTCGCCGATCGTGGACGCGCTCGTGGACGCGGCCGCCGCCGGCAAGCAGGTGGTGGTGCTGGTCGAGGTGAAGGCCCGCTTCGACGAGGTGGCCAACATCGGCTGGGCCCGGACCCTGGAACGCGCCGGCTGTCACGTGGTGTACGGGCTGGTGGGGCTCAAGACGCACTGCAAGACCGCGTTGGTGGTCCGGCAGGAGGGCAACCAGATCCGCCGGTACTGCCACATCGGCACCGGCAACTACCACCCGAAGACCGCGCGGCTGTACGAGGACTTCGGCATGCTCACCGCCGATCCGGAGATCGGAGCGGACCTCACCGACCTGTTCAACGTGCTGACCGGCTACAGCCGGCAGACCGCGTACCGGCGGCTGCTGGTCGCCCCCCAGGGCATCCGCAGCGGACTGATCGAACGGATCGAGCGGGAGATCGCGCACGTCCGCCTCGGCATGCCCGGCCTGGTCCAGTTCAAGGTCAACTCACTGGTCGACGAGGGCGTGACCGACGCGCTGTACCGGGCCTCCCAGGCCGGCGTCCACGTCGACCTGCTCATCCGGGGTATGTGCACGCTGCGTCCGGGGGTGCCGGGGCTGTCGGAGAACATCCGGGTCCGCTCGATCCTGGGCCGGTTCCTGGAGCACTCCCGCATCTTCCGCTTCGGCAACAACGGCGAGGCCGAGTTCTGGATGGGCTCGGCGGACCTGATGCACCGCAACCTGGACCGGCGGGTGGAGGCGCTGGTGCAGGTGAGCGACCCGATCGCCCGAGCCGAGTTGGACCACGTGCTGACCGCCGCGATGAGCCCGGACGTCGACGCGTTCGAGCTGGCCGGCGACGGCACCTGGACCCGGCGCGCCGGCGGCGACGAGACGTCCCGCGTCCATCTCCAGGAACTGTTGCTGCGCCGCGTCGGTGGCACGGCCGGCTGAGCGATCACCGCCTAGGCTGAGCTGATGGTCGAGGAGGAGCAGAAGTACGAGGTGGACGACACCTTCGTGATACCCGACCTGTCCGCCATCGCACCGGTCGGCGGCCGGGTCCGGGCGCTGCCGCCGGTGACGCTCGTCGCCCGCTACCTCGACACGGTCGACCTGCGGCTGGCCCGCGCCGGGGCGTCCCTTCGCCACCGTGACGGGGACGAGCCGCCGTGGACGGTGAAGCTGCCCACCGGCACGCCCGGCGTCCGGCACGAGATCTCCCGTCCCGGGCCGGCCGGGCAGCCGCCGCCGGAGCTGGTCGAGCTGGTCACCGCCCTGCACCGGGGTACGCCCCTGGCACCGGTCACGGTGGTGCGTACCGTCCGGCACGCCCACGAGGTGCGCGCCGAGGACGGCACGGTGCTCGCCGAGGTGGTGGACGACCGGGTGCGCGTCCTCGACGACGCCGGCGCCACCACGGGTGAGTTCCGCGAGGTGGAGGTCGAGCGCAAGGCCGGCGACCGCAAGCTGCTGGGCCGCATCGGGGCGGTGCTGCGCGACGCCGGGGCGCGAGCCGGCTCGTTCACCCCGAAGCACGTACGGGCGCTGGGGGCCGTGGCACAGGCCGAACCGGACCTGGTCGCACCCGGCGAGCTGGCCGACGACCCGAGCGCCGGGGAGGTGGTCACCGAGGCGGTCCGCAAGGAGGTACGCCGGCTGCTGGCGCACGATCCCCTCGTCCGGCTGCACCACTCCACCGGCGACGGCGACAGCGCCGTCCACCAGATGCGGGTGGCCTGCCGACGGCTGCGCAGCGACCTGCGGACCTTCCGTCCACTCGTACGTCGGAGCTGGGCCCGTCCACTGCGCGACGAACTGCGCTGGCTGGCCGGGGTGCTCGGCGGGGCGCGCGACGCCGAGGTGCTGCGCGAGCGGCTGCGGCGCACCTCGACCGCCGACCCGCTCAGCCCACTCGACGCGGACGCGGTCGACCGGCTCGACGACGCGCTCGCGCAACGGCAGCGGCAGGCGCTCGCCGCCATCGACGAGGCGCTGCGCTCCCCGCGCTACCTGGCCCTGTTGGACGCCCTCGTGCTGGCCGCCCGCGCGCCCCGGCTCACCCGGCGGGCGGCCACCCCGGCGGCCCGGACGCTACCGAAGCTGGTGGCCCGACCATGGCGGCAGCTCACCGGCCCGGACGGCGTCGACGGGCTCGACCCGCTCGCGCCCGACGACCGCTGGCACGCCGTCCGCAAGCAGGGCAAACAGGCCCGGTACGCGGTCACCGCCGTCCTCCCGGCGGTCGGCCGGGACGCACGGCGGCTGGCCCGCGCGCTGGCTCGCGTCCAGGACGTGCTCGGTGAGCACCAGGACGCCGCGGTGGCCGCCGAGACCTGGCTCGCCCTCGCCGCCCAGCGTCCCGGCGACCACGAGATCGCGGTCACCGCCGGGCGGCTGGCCGAGCGGGAACGCGACACGGTCCGTCGGATGCGGGCCCGGTTCCCCGACGCGTGGCACCGGGCGACCCGGCGACGGCGGACCAGATGGCTGCCGTGACGGGCATCCGGGCCGCCGGCGGGGTCTGCTGGCGACCGACCGACGACGGCGTACGGGTCTGCGTGGTGCACCGCCCGCGCTACGGGGACTGGACGCTGCCCAAGGGCAAGCTGGAACCGGGCGAACACCCGCTCGTCGCGGCGGTCCGCGAGGTGGCCGAGGAGGCCGACGTGCGGGGCGTACCGCAGGTGCGACTGCCGTCGGTGCGCTACCGCAGCGAAGGACAGGCCAAACTGGTCGACTACTGGTCGATGCTCGCCGTCGCCGAGGGGGGTTTCCAGCCGGGCACCGAGGTCGACGACATCCGGTGGTTGACCGTCGACGACGCGATCCGGCTGGTCAGCTACCCGCACGACGCCGAGGTGCTGGCCGCGTTCGCGGAGCTGCCGTCGGTGACCGCGACGATCGCGCTGGTCCGGCACGGGCACGCGGGCAAGCGGGCCACGTGGACCGGCCCGGACACCGCCCGGCCGCTCGACGACGAGGGGTGGGCCCAGGCGTACGCGCTGGCGCCGCTGATCGCCGTGGTCCGGCCGGCCCGGCTGCTGTCGGCGTCGGCACGCCGCTGCGTGCAGACCCTGGACCCGGCCGCCGCGCTGCTCGACCTGCCCATCGAGGTCTGCGGCGACCTGGACGAGCCGCATCCCGGCCAGCAGCAGGACGAGCGGGTGCTGGCGACCGCCGCACGGGTGCTGGAGTTGGCCTGCGCCGGCGGGCAGGTGACGGTGTGCAGCCAGGGCAAGGTGCTGCCCGGCGCGTTGGAACGGCTGACCGGCCGCGCCGACGAGGACTTCACCACCCCGAAGGGCGGCGGTTGGCTGCTCGCCTTCGCCGGCGACCGACTGCTCGCCACCGATCGCCTCTGACGCCTGGGCGCTGATCCGCACCGATTTGTCGACGCACCGGGTCAGCGCGGCTTCGCCGGCCCGGCGCACCGGGTCAGCGCGGCATCGCCGGCCCGGCGCACCGGCTCAGCGCGGCGGCAGCGTGACGGTCACCGCCACCGGCAGGTGGTCGCTGGCCTCGCCACGCGGCGCGACCGGGTCCGCCGCCGTCAAACCGGGTGAGACGAAGACGTGGTCGATCTGCTGCCGGGGGTCGTCGGCCGGGCTGGTCGCCAGCGGCCGGGCGGCCGCCAACGCGTCCACCAGACCCGCCCCCGTGAACTGGCCGAACGCCTCGTCACCCGGCTCGGTGTTCAGGTCGCCGGCCACGACGAGCGGGCGGCCCGCCGCGTACCGGATGGCGAAGTCGGCGACCGCACGGGCCTGGACCACCGGTCCCCGGCCGGGCGGCGGCTGGAGGTGGGTGCTCACCACGGCGGTACGCACCTCGTCGCCGAGGTCGAGGGTCACGGCGAGCGCCTGCGCGCCGGTCGGCGCCCCGACAGCCGACAACGGCAGGGACTCCGGCGCGGTGACCGGCCAGCGGCTGAGCACCGCGTCACCCCACACCGGGTCGGCGGCCGGCCCGAAGACGTACGGCATGCCGAGCCGGTCGGACAGCAGGTCCAGCGTGTCGTGGCCGCCGTTGAGCAGCCAGCCCCGGTCCACCTCGCTGAGCAGCACGACGTCCGGTCGCTGCCGGTCGATCGCGGTGGCCAGTCCGGCCAGGTCGAACCGGCCGTCCAGGCCGAAGCCCATCCGGATGTTGTACGCCACCACCCGCAACCGCTCCGGCGGGCCCTCCCGGTTGCTGGCAACCGGAAGCTCCTCGTTGACCAGCGGCGCGAGCAGGGCCAGCACGGTCACCACGGCCGTGGTCGGCAGGGGCGACAACGGTCCGGGGAGCCGGCGGCGGAGGGGACGGGCCGTCACCGCCACCACGGCGACCACCGCGGCCACCACCACCGGCACGGCGGCGTTGGGGTAGCCGAGGTCGTAGGCGGAGTAGTAGCCGATCGAACCGACCACGAAGACGAGCATGCCGGCGGCCAGCGCGTACCCCCGGCGGGCCGCCGCCCGCGGTCCATCGCCCGCCTCGTCCGCCCGTACCCGGTCGGGGCCGGCGTTGTCGGCCCGGCCCGCGCTGTCGGCCCGGCCCGCGTTGTCGTTCCGGCCCGCGCTGTCGGTCCGGCCCGCGCTGTCGATCCGGCCCGCGCTGTCGATCCGGCCCGCGCTGTCGATCCGGCCCGCGCTGTCGGTGAGGGCCAGGCAGGCGCCGAGGCCGACGGCGCTGAGCAGCATGGCCGCGACCAGCAGATCGCCACGGTCGAGAGCGAACAGCACCGCGCCCGCCAGCAGGGCCACCGGACCCAGCGGGCGGGTCCACGGCCGGGTCGAGCCGGCCAGCGCGGCCAGCAGGAAACCGGCGACCGCGACCGGCACCGGCGCCAGGCCGAACAGCGGCGAACGGGCGACGGCCCCATCCGCTTGCAGGTACGACATCCCGGCCTGTGCCAGGGCCGGCGCGAGGGCCACCATGCCGGACAGCAGCAGCGTCGGCCCGAACAGCAGCCACGCTCGGGCCCCGCCGGGGCCGGGCGGCGCGGCGGGCAGGGCGGCGTCGAGCAGGAACAGCGCCACCGCGACGACGCTGAGCAGCCAGGCCGCCCAGCCGCCGCGCCAGACGAGGTCGTAGGTGTCCAGCAGCGCGTGACCAACGGCGTTGACCGCCAGCCCGAGCGCCAGCCCCGGCACCGGGCGGTCGGTGCCGGCGGCGACGCCGACCAGCCACACCAGCCCGGCCATCAGGCCCACGGTGGCCAACCAGAGCTGCGGGCGGCCACCAGGGGTCGCGGTGAGCGCGAGCCGGGCCACGGCCAGCACGACGGCCGCGGCGACGGTCACCGGGCGGGTACCGAGCCGACGGACCAGTGCCGGCGCGGCCAACGCCAGGACGAACCAGCCGAGCGCGAACGCGCCCATCAGCTCGGCCGGAGTGGAAGCGGCCTGCCCGAAGATGGTGATGATGCCGGGTAACCAGACGCGCAGCACGTCGATGAGCAGGATGACGCCCAGCGCGAGCGATGAGGTGGTGAGCTGGCGGTAGCGCACCGGCGCCCCACTTCCCGTCGACGGACCGGCTCGAAAGGGGGGAGCCGGCACGGCGATTCTGCGCGTACCGCCGGGTCGGGTCAACGGTTCCGACACGCACGAGGGGCGTCCACCACGCGGTGGACGCCCCTCGCAGCTCGGTCGGTCAGCGCTTGCTGGCCGCCTTCTTGGCCGGAGCCTTCTTCGCCGGAGCCTTCTTGGCCGCCGTGCTCTTGCTCGCCGCCGCGGTGGTCTTCTTCGCCGTGGCGGACTTGGTCGCCGCGGCGCTCTTCTTCGCCGGGGCGGTCTTCTTGCTGGCGACCGTCTTGGTCGCGGTGGTCTTGCTCGCCTTGGCCGGGGCGGTCTTCTTGCTGGCCGCCTTCGTGGCCGTGGTGGTCTTGCTCGCCTTGGCCGGGGCCGTCTTCTTGCTGGCGGCCTTCGTGGCGGTGGCCTTCGTGGCGGTGGCCTTGGTGCCCGTCGCCTTGGCGCCGGCCGCCTTCGCCGTGGTGGTCGCCGTCTTCTTCGCCGCCACCGTGGCCTTCGGCACCTTGCCGCTGGCCACCATCTCCTTGAACCCGGCGCCGGGACGGAAGGTCGGGACGGACGTCTTCTTGACCTTCACCGCCTCGCCGGTACGCGGGTTGCGCGCTGTTCGTGCGCCACGGACACGCTTTTCGAATGCTCCGAATCCGGTGATCGCCACCTTCTCGCCCTTGGTGACCGCCGCCTGGACCTCAGTGAGGACCGCGTCGAGCGCGGCCGTCGCCGTTTTCCGGTCCCCCAGGCGAACGGCGAGCGCCTCGATGAGCTCGGCCTTGTTCACGACTTCCTCCCGATTGTGCAACTGACTCGACGCGAGCCATTCTGCGCGCACCGTATGCCCTGTAGTGCCTGGACACAAACATTCGGCGGAAAAAAGCCCTTGTGTCGTAACGGATTCGCCCCCACCGGTTGGACCGGTGAGGGCGAAATCCGATGTGGGGTGCGCCTACGGCTATGCCACGGAGGGCAGGAACGGCGGTCGGCTGGCCTCGTAGGAGTCGATGTCGGCGGCGTGTCGGAGGGTGAGTCCAATGTCGTCCAGGCCCTCGATCAGCCGCCAGCGGCTGAAGTCGTCCAGCGGGAACGACCAGGTCGCGTCCCCGGCCCGGAGCTGTCGGGCGGTCAGGTCGACGGTCACCGGCGTGGTCGGATCGGCCTCGACGAGATCCCACAACTCCTCGACGGCTTTCAATTCCAACTCGACCGGCAGCAGGCCCTCCTTGAGTGCGTTGCCGCGGAAGATGTCACCGAAGCGCGGCGACACGACCGCCCGGAAGCCCCAGTCCCGCAGCGCCCAGACCGCGTGCTCACGCGAGGATCCGGTGCCGAACTCCGGTCCGGCGACGAGGATCGACGCCCCAGAATAGGTTTCATCGTTGAGCACGAATGCCGGGTCTTCCCGCCAGGCGTTGAACAGCCCGTCGGCGAAGCCGGTACGGGTCACCCTCTTGAGGTACACGGCCGGGATGATCTGATCCGTGTCCACGTTGGACCGCCGCAGTGGCACGGCCGTACCGGTGTGGGTGGTGAACTTGTCCATCTCGTCGGTCCCTTCTACAGGTCGGCGGGGGCGGCCAGCCGGCCGACCACGGCGGTGGCGGCGGCGACCGGCGGGGACACCAGATGGGTACGTCCGCCCCGGCCCTGCCGGCCCTCGAAGTTGCGGTTGGAGGTGGAGGCGGAGCGCTCGCCCGGCTTGAGCGTGTCCGGGTTCATGCCCAGGCACATGGAACAGCCGGCGAACCGCCATTCGGCGCCCGCGTCGGCGAAGACCTTGTCCAGCCCCTCGGCCTCGGCAGCCTCGCGTACGGAGGCGGAGCCGGGCACCACGAGCATCCGTACCCCGTCGGCGACCCGGTGCCCGCGCAGCACGTCGGCGGCGGCCCGCAGGTCCTCCAGGCGGCCGTTGGTGCAGGAGCCCACGAAGACCACGTCGATGGGCAGTTCCCGCAGCGGGGTGCCGGGGCGCAGATCCATGTACTCCAGGGCCCGGCGTGCGGCGGCGCGCTCCGCGTCGGTGGTGAACTCCTCCGGGTCGGGCACCGGCGCGCTCAACGGTGCGCCCTGGCCGGGGTTGGTGCCCCAGGTGACGAACGGCGTGATCCGGCTGGCGTCCAGCGTCACCTCGGCGTCGAAGCGCGCGCCCTCGTCGGTGGGCAGCGTCCGCCACCAGGCGAGCGCCGCGTCCCAGTCGGCGCCCTGGGGCGCGTTCGGCCGACCCTTGAGGTACGCGAAGGTCGTCTCGTCCGGCGCGATCATGCCGGCCTTGGCGCCCCACTCGATGGACATGTTGGCGATGGTCATCCGCCCCTCCATGGAGAGGTTGCGGATCGCCTCGCCGCGGTACTCCACGATGTGCCCACGGCCACCGCCGGTGCCGACCTGGGTGATCAGCGCGAGCACCAGGTCCTTGGCGGTGACGCCCGGCGCGAGCTGGCCGGTGACGTTCACGGCCATCGTCTTCGGCCGGCTCTGCGGCAGCGTCTGGGTGGCCAGCACGTGCTCTACCTCGCTGGTGCCGATGCCGAAGGCGAGCGCCCCGAACGCGCCGTGGGTGGCGGTGTGCGAGTCGCCGCAGACGATCGTCAGACCCGGCTGGGTGAGCCCGAGCTGCGGGCCGATGACGTGCACGATGCCCTGGTTGTCGTCGCCGAGCGGATGCAGGCGCACCCCGAACTCGGCGCAGTTGCGGCGCAGCGTCTCGATCTGCGTACGCGACGTCGGGTCCGCGATGGTGAGCAGGTCACCACGGCGGAGGCGGAACGCCGGATCGGCGTACCCGGTCGGGGTGTTGTGGTCCTCGGTCGCGAGGGTCAGGTCGGTACGACGCACCCGACGCCCGGCGAGCCGGAGCCCGTCGAACGCCTGCGGGCTGGTCACCTCGTGCAGCAGGTGCAGGTCGATGAAGAGCAGGTCCGGCTCACCAGCGGCGGACCGTACGACGTGCGCGTCCCAGACCTTCTCGGCCAGGGTCCTCGGCTCAGGAGTGACTCCCACCATCTGGACATCCTAAATTCTGGGAGGTAAGTTTCGGCTTGTGGGACACAGTATGAGCGGTGTCGGCGTTCTCGACAAGGCGGTGGTCATCCTGGCCGCCTGTGTCGACGGCGCCAGCCTTGCCGAACTCGTTGAACGCACCAAGCTGCCCCGAGCCACCGCACACCGGCTGGCGCAGGCCCTGGAGATCCACCGGATGCTGGTCCGGGACACCCAGGGCCGTTGGCGCCCCGGGCCTCGGCTCGGCGAGCTGGCCAACGCCGCACCGGACGTCCTGCTGACCGCCGCCGAGCCCCTGCTCGCCGCGCTGCGCGACGCCACCGGTGAGAGCGCCCAGCTCTACCTGCGCCGCGCCGATGAGCGCATCTGCGTGGCCGCCGCGGAGCGCGCCAGCGGCCTGCGGGACACCGTCCCGGTGGGCTCGGTGCTGCCCATGACGGCCGGTTCGGCGGCGCAGATCCTGCTCGCCTGGGAGCCGCCGGAGGCGGTGATGCCGCTGCTGCCACGCAGCAAGTTCACCGGCCGCACCCTGGCCGAGGTACGCCGCCGCGGCTGGGCACAGAGCGTCGCCGAGCGGGAGGCCGGTGTGGCGAGCGTCTCCGCACCGATCCGCGACCGCACCGGCCGCGTGATCGCCTCGATCAGCATCTCCGGCCCGATCGAACGCCTCGGCCGCCGCCCCGGCGAACGCCACGCCATGGCCGTGGTGCGAGCCGGCCAACGCCTCTCCGGCCTCTAACCCAACCCCCGCGCCCGCGCCCCCGTCGCCCGTCGCCCGTCGCCCGTTCATCATGAAGTTGTTGTCCCGACACGCCGCCGCGCGTGGCAATAACTTCATGATCAACGGGCCGGGCCGGGCCGGGCCGGGCCGGAGCCGGGACGGGACGGGACGGAGCCGGGCCGGAGCGCAGCCGGGGGCGGGTGTGAGACCCCCAGACCGAGTCCAGCCAACCCCGCCCGCCGACCCGCCCGCCCACTCCCGGGTGATCAAGAGGTTTGCGTCACGACACGCCGATCCCGATGACGCAAACCTCTTGATCAACGGGACGGACCGGGTGGGCCGGGTGGGGTGGGTGGGGTGGATGCGGGTGGGGCGGGGGGACATGGAGAAGGCTCACCTCGCGGAGCGAGATGAGCCTTTGGTTGTAGCCCCGACCGGATTCGAACCGGCGCTACCGCCTTGAGAGGGCGGCGTCCTGGGCCGCTAGACGACGGGGCCAGAACTTTCCTGTTCACCGCCCTCGCGGGCGGTACGGCTTGTAGTCTAGCGGCACCGCCCGCGAGGGCGAGAGCCGGGTACGGGCAACGGCCGCACGTCCGGCGGCCCAGATCGACTCGGGTTTCGTGAACTCGGGCTGTCAGCCGGCTCAGGACACCACGATTTCATGCAAGCCGAGTCGATCAAGCCAGGCCACGACCCGCAGGCCGCGACCGGCGGGCAGGCGGCGGACACGAAACAGCCCGCCTCACCGCAGTGAGACGGGCTGTGCACGATGTAGCCCCGACCGGATTCGAACCGGCGCTACCGCCTTGAGAGGGCGGCGTCCTGGGCCGCTAGACGACGGGGCCAGAACAACTTTCGCTCCCCCACCCTCGTCGGGCGGAGGAGCTGCACTCCACCGGAGACCACTCTCCGCCCCCGTAGGGACGGAGTCGATCTCCGTCAGAATCCAGCGTCCGGGATTCTCGCGAATCCCAGCTGCGCTGGGGTACCAGGACTCGAACCTAGACTAACTGAACCAGAATCAGTCGGGCTGCCAATTACCCCATACCCCATCGGCCCCTTGCGGCGCCGGGAGTGAACATTACCCTCCCGGTGCCGGCAGGCCAAATCCGATCCCCCCGAAACACCCTTGAGCTGCGGAAACAGGGGCATCAGACCGATCAGGCGACGGGGACCACCGGGTTGCTGAGCTCGCCGATGCCCTCGATCCGCACGGAGACCGTATCCCCCTCGACGAGCGGACTAACCCCCGCCGGGGTGCCGGTGAGCACCACGTCGCCGGGCAGCAGCGTCATCACGTGCGAGATGTACGACACCAGGCCGGGCACGTCGAAGACCATGTCCTTCGTCCGGCCGAGCTGGCGTACCTCCATCTCGTCGGGGTTGCGACCGACCTCACACCGGATCTCCAGGTCGGAGACGTCCAGACCGGTGGTGATCCACGGCCCGATGGGGCAGAACGAGTCGAAGCCCTTGGCTCGGGTCCACTGCCCGTCGGAGCGCTGAAGGTCCCGGGCGGTCACGTCGTTGGCGCAGGTGTAGCCGAAGATGGCGCGTTCGGCGGCGGCGCGGTCGGCCCGGCGGGCGCCCGGAGCGCCGATCACGACGGCCAACTCCGCCTCGTGCTCGACCTGCTTGGAGAAGATCGGCAGCCGGATCGCGTCGCGCGGCCCGATCACCGAGGTGGACGGCTTGAGGAAGAGCAACGGTTCCTTGGGTACGTCGTTGCCGAGTTCGGCGGCGTGGTCGGCGTAGTTGCGGCCCACGCAGACCACCTTGCTCGGCAGGATCGGCGAGAGCAGCCGGACGTCGGAGAGGGCCCAGCGGGCCCCACTGAAGGAGAGCTGGCCGAACGGGTGACCCTCGATCTCGGCGATGGTCAGGCCCTGTGGCCCGGCCTCCGGCTCGCCCTCGACGGCTCCGAACGACATTCCCTTGGCATGAGCGAAACGAGCGATACGCACCCGGCCAATCTAGCCCCGCCGACGCGTCCACCGGCCACAACGCCCGGCGGGTGTGCGCAACCCGTCAGTGTTGGGGCACTTTAGCGCAGGTCGGGACGGCCGAGGCGGGATTCCGCACTTCGTACCCGCACGGAGGCCGGGGAGCCCTAGCGTCGGCTCCGGAGGTTCGTTCGTATGCCTGCATCGACACGACACCACAGAGCCCTCGCAGTGTTCGTACACTGCCTCGGCATCCTCGCCGCCGTGCCGGCCCTGCCCGCGGCGGCCCCGGAGGCGGCGGCCGCGCCACGACCGGCGGCCGTGACGCCACCGCCAGCCGCGCCACGACCGGCGGCCGGCACACCACAACCGGCCGCGCCGACGCCCACGACCGGTCCGACGGCGATCGGGCCGCCGGTGCCGGTGGCCGCGCGGGCGACCAGCGCGGAGCCCACGCCGCCCTCGGCGCCACCGGCGGTGGCGACGCCCACGCGGGCCGTCGTGCCGGCGCCCCCGCCTCCGGTCACGGTGGCGGTAGCGCCCGAGAGCAGTCCGGCGCCGCGTTACCGGATCCACGTCCGCAACGTGGGCAACTCGCCGGTCGACACCACGGTGCGTCAGGAGCTGCCGTCCGGATCGTCGGCGACCGCGATCAGCGCGGGCGGCCGGTCCAGCCGTTCCGGCGGGTCGACGGCCGAGGTGACGTGGCGGTTGCGGTTGCCGGCCCACAGCAGCACGACGCTGGGCACGGCCCTGACCGCGACCGCGCCGGGTCAGCCGCTGACCGCGCCGGCCTGCGCGTTCACCAGTGACGGCAGCCGGCCGTACGACTGCGCCACCGCCACCTGGCAGGCGGCCGCCGCAGCCCCGGCGGCGGAGGCCACCGAGGCGCCGCCGTGGCGGCGGTACCCGGTGCTGCTGGCCGGGTTGGGGATCCTGCTGCTGATCAGCGCCGCCGTGGCGTGGGTGTGGCGTCGACGGCGGGGCCGCCGCGGACGACGGATAACCGCGGCCGCCCTGGCGGACGGTGGACGCGGAACGATCTACCCCCGCCCGGCGACGCCCAGCCCGAGCCGACGCCGGCGTACGCCGCCGGTCTGGCTGCTGGTCGGCGCCGCGGTGGTGGTCCTGGCAGGGGTGATCGGCA
This sequence comes from Micromonospora sp. NPDC049662, assembly GCF_040675055.1. Lineage (NCBI taxonomy): Bacteria > Bacillati > Actinomycetota > Actinomycetes > Micromonosporales > Micromonosporaceae > Micromonospora > Micromonospora sp. NPDC049662. Next base: position 10,148 of record NZ_JBFAOC010000054.1, on the reverse strand, counting down.
CGGCCGGCTGGACGGCGACCCGGCAGGTCTCGTCGATCGACACCCAGAAGCAGCCGACCAGTGGCGCGTGGCGGGGTAGCGGGGTCGCCGGCCCGATGGGCGTGCCGCTGCGGGAGTCCGCGTTCGAGTTCACCGTCTACCGGATGACGTGCGGCGCGGCGGGTAGCGCGGCCACCGCCCCGGGGGCCAGCGCGCCACCGCCGGGCGCGCGGAGCTGTCAGGCCACCGTGGGTGTGCGCAACCTCACCGGGTCGCAGCAGCCCTGGCACGGCCAGTTGCAACGCGCCTACCTGCCCGGCAACCGCTGGGTGAGCACGGACGAGTCGGCCACCCGGGCGGCCAACCTGGGGCGGGACGTCTTCGCCAACCCGGTGGCCGCCGGCAGTCGGGTGGTGCTTCCGCTGGTCTTCACCGTCGACGGGCGGGACCCGCCCCGGCAGCTGGAGCTGCGCAGCGGGGTGTTCTCGGCGGGCGTCCGGGTGCAGATGCCCTGACCGGCGCGCGGGCGGCGGTCGTACCCTGGGTTCCGTGACCGCCGCCCTCGCCCCCGCCGTGCTCGACGTGGCGACCTGGCAGGCCCGTCGCCGGGCCCACGAGGAGCGGGCGGACGCCTGGCTGACGCCGCACCTGGCGCGGCGTCATCGGGGCGAGCGGCATCCGGTGGAGGACTTCCTCTTCACCTACTACTCGCACCGGCCGGCCCAGCTCCGCCGCTGGCATCCCGGCGCGGGCGTCGAGCTACGCGACGCCGACCCGGCCGAGTTCGGCCGGGACTACCGTGCCACGTCCGCCGGGGTCACCCTCGACACCGAGGGGGTACGCCTCAGACGCGGCGATTCGATCGCGTGGATCCGTTCGCTGCTGGCCGCCACGGCGGGCCGGACGCCGCACTTCGGCTGCTTCGGGATGCACGAGTGGGCGATGGTGTACCGGCAGACCCGCGAGGAGCTGCGTCACAACGCCTGGCCGCTGCGGCTGGCCCCGGAGCGGACCGCCGAGGTCGTCGAGGAGCGCGGCGTGCGGTGCAGCCACTTCGACGCGTACCGGTTCTTCACCCCGCCCGCCCGGCCGTTGAACCTGCTCAACCCGACGCGCGAGACGCAGCACGCGAACGAGCAGCCGGGCTGCCTGCACGCCAACATGGACCTCTACAAGTGGGCGTACAAGCTGTCGCCGCTGGTCCCGTCCGAGCTGGTGGCGGACTGTTTCGAGTTGGCCCGCGAGATCCGCACGCTGGATATGCGGGCCAGCCCGTACGACCTGGCGGCGCTCGGTCATCCGCCGGTGCGGGTGGAGACGCCGGAAGGTCGGGCCGAGTACGCGACGGCGCAGCGCGGGTTCGCCGACCGCGCGGCGGTGCTCCGCGACCGGCTGCTCGCGGCGGTCCCCTAGCCGCCTTGTCAGCGCGGGCGGGCCCGCAGTCCGTTGAGGAGCAGCGCGACCACCGCGTTCAGGTCGTCGTCGAGGCCCGGCTCGTCCCACTCCGTCCGGTGCGACGGGTGGTGGAAGCGTGCGGTGGCCTGGAGCAGCGCACGGCCGGCGACCGCCGGGTCGGGCACGGTGAACTCGCCGGCAGCCACCCCGTCGGCGACGATCAGACTGAGCTGACCGGCGAGGACCTCCAGGTGGTTGGCGACCGCTCCCTCGGAGAGCGTGGCGAGCTGGTGGAAGTTGTCGAACAGCTCCGGGTCCTCGCGGGCCATCCGCCGCTTGGTGCCGCTCAGTTCGGCCAGCCACCGGCGCAGCCGTTCAGAGGCCGGATCGGTTGCGCTGGCGACGTCGATCAGGGGGGTCGACACCCGGGCCAGCCAGCGTTCGGCGACCGCCTCGCGCAGCGCGGCCTTGCTGGCGAAGTGCCGGTAGACGCTGCCGTGGCTGACGCCCAGCGCGCGGGCCACGTCGAGCACGGTGGCCTTCGCCGGGCCGTACCGGCGCAGCACCTCCTCGGCGGTGTCGAGGATGCGGTCGGCCGTCAGGGCGGTGGCGTCGCTCATCGTCCCAGCCTCCCTGACGACGTCGCCGGTCGTGGCGCGACCCCCGGCCCGGCTGTCGCGCCACGACGGAGCGGTCATGCCCGCTCGCTGTCCAGCATCGCCATCTGCGCGTCGCCGTAACGGCTGCCGGCCACCGCGTCGGAGGGCACGGCGGCCTCGATCGCGGCCAGGTCCATCTCGGTCAGGGTGACCGTGGCCGCGCCGAGCGCCTCGGTCAGCCGCTCCCGGCGACGCGCGCCGATCAGGGGCACGATGGTCTCGCCCCGGGACAGCACCCAGGCGATGGCGATCTGCGCCACGGTGACGCCCCGCGCCTCGGCGACGGCACGCAGGGCGTCCACCAGGGCGAGGTTGCGGTCCAGGTTCGCGCCGGTGAACCGGGGCAGGTCGGTGCGGAAGTCGCGGGCGGTCGTCTGGCGCTGCGGCGTCCAGTGACCGCTGATCAGGCCCCGGGACAACACCCCGTACGCGGTGATGCCGATGCCCAGCTCGCGGGCCGTGGGCAGGATCGCGGCCTCGGGGTCACGGGAGATCAACGAGTATTCGATCTGAAGGTCGGCGACGGGGTGCACGGCGTGTGCCCGTCGCAGCGTTTCGGCGCTCACCTCGGACAGGCCGATGTGCCGGATGTGGCCGGCCGTGACCAGGTCGGCCAGGGTGCCCATCACGTCCTCGACCGGCACGTCCGACGGGAGCCGCGCCGGACGGTAGATGTCGACGTGGTCGGTGCCGAGTCGGCGCAGCGTGTACGCCAGGAAGTTCTTGATCGCGACGGGTCGGAGGTCGTGGCCGATCCAGTTGCCGTCGACGTCGCGCAGGGCGCCGAACTTGACGCTGATCACCGCGTTGTCGCGGTTGCGGCCGCGCAGGGCGTCGCGCAGCAGCATCTCGTTGTGGCCCATGCCGTAGAAGTCGCCGGTGTCGAGCAGGGTGACGCCGGCGTCCAGGGCGGCGTGGATGGTGGCGATGCTCTCCGCCTCGTCGGCGGGGCCGTAGAGGTCGGACATGCCCATCAGGCCGAGCCCGAGGGCGGAGACGGTGGGGCCGTTGCTGCCGAGGGTGCGGGTGTCCATCGGTCTTCCTCTCACGTGGGGTACCCGGATGACAGTACACCGATCGACTGACAGATTCCAGATTCTGTCACCAAGGGCAGCGCGAGGCCCGTCGAGATGACGTCGGGATCCGCTACTCGCCGTCCACGCGGCGGTCGCGCTTGCGCTGCGACTGGCGCTTCTTCTCGGCCAACCGGCGCTCCTTCGCGCCCCGCGACGGCCTGGTCGCCCGGCGCGGCGGCGGGGGTGGGGCGGCCGCCTCGCGCAGCAGCGCGGCCATCCGCTCGCGGGCCGCCTCCCGGTTGGCGAGCTGCGCCCGGTGCTCGCTGGCCGCGATCGTCAGCACGCCGTCGACGAGGCGGTTGGCGAGGCGCGCCAACGCCCGCGCCCGCAGCGACTCGGGCACGGCCGGCGAGTTCGCCAGGTCGTAGCTCAGCTCGACCCGGGAGTCGGCGGTGTTCACGCCCTGCCCACCGGGGCCCGACGAACGGGAGAAGCGCTCTCGCAGCTCCCCGGCGGGGACGACCCACCGGTCGGTCACCCGCAGTCCGTCGTCCACGCCCCGAGGCTAACCCGCCGGGAGTCGCACCGGGTCACCGGTGTGCAGGCTCACCCTGCGTCGTGGACGAGGTCGGCGCCGGGCCGGCGGTCTCGTCGTCCGAACCGACCGCGGCGTACGCCACCGCGCCGAACAGCAGCAACCCCACGACCGCGGCCTTCACGGCGATCCCGCGGACCAGCGACCACGCGCCACGGCGAGCGCCGGGCACCGCTTTCTTCGCGGCCTGGTAGTCGGTCCACCCGCGCCGTGCTCGGGCGTACGCCGACCCCACCGCCCATCCGATGACCAGGCCCACCAGCAGGAGGACCGTAAGAAGAGGACGCTCCACCTGAGCCAGTATCCAGACCGAGCGTCATATTTCCATCCTCCGATGGCCTCGGGCCGGATATCCGACACTGTAGGCGGCCGGCAGGGCCGTTCGGGCAGGTCAGCCACCCTTGCCGATGATCGTGTCGGCGGTCTGCTGGACCTGCTCGATGGGGATGGCGAAGCCGATTCCGATCGAGCCGTTGCCGTCGATGGTGGCGATGGCGGTGTTCACTCCGACCACCTCGCCCCGGGCGTTGACCAGCGGCCCGCCGGAGTTGCCCGGGTTGATGGACGCGTCGGTCTGCACCGCGCGGTGCCGGTTGTTGCCCAACCGCACCTGACGGTCCAGCGCGCTGACGATGCCGGCGGTGACCGTCCCGGACAGGCCCAGCGGTGAGCCCACCGCCAGCACCGGCTCACCGACCCGGGTCGCGCCCGGCTTCGCCAGCGGCAGCGGGGCGAGTCCGGCCGACGGTGGCACCTTCAGCACCGCCAGGTCGCTGCCGGCCTCCCGGCCGACCACCTCGGCTTCGTACCGGCGGCCGTCGGGCAGCTCCACCGTCACCGGTCCGCCGCCGCCCTTGGCCAGGATGTGGTCGTTGGTGACCAGGTGCTGCTGGTCGTCGATGGCGAATCCCGAGCCCGTCGCGGACGCGCCGTTCGCGCCGCCGGCGAGCACCGACACCACACCGGGCACCGTCCGCTCGGCGGCGGTGACCAGCTCCGCCGGCACCGGCGCGGCGGACGCGGCGGCCGGCCCGCCGGCACCGTCCCGGCTGGCCACCACGCCCCCGGCGAGCGCGCCCGACACGGCCGAGACCGCCACGATCGCCAGCGCGGCGAGCAACCGACCGGATCGCCGCCCCCCGGGGTCACGGCCCGAGCCGGGAGCGTCCCACCACCCTCGCCCGTCCGGGTCGAGGTCCGGCGAGATGAACCAGGGACCGCGCGGTTCGCCCAGTCCGGTCTGCACTGCCATGCGTACTCCTCACGGTCGACGTCGGCGCTACGGGTCAGGGCAGTCGGGAGAACCAGCGCATCGATCCGGCGGCGGCCCCCATCGCGAACACCAGTCCGAGGCCGATGAACCGCGCCGAGACGTCCTGGCGTTCGGTGCGGTAGCCGACCGAGCTGCCGATGTCGTCGTAGACGGCGCGCAGTTCGTCGACGGTGCTGGCCTCGTGGAACATCCCGCCGGTCTCGTCGGCGACGGCCCTGAGCGTCTGCCCGTCGACCGGCACCTGGATCGGCCGTCCGCCCCGGTCCACGAACCCCGACGGGGTGCCGAAGGAGATCGCGTGCACCGGCACCTTCGCCGCGACGGCCTCCGCCGCCGCCTCCATCGGGTCCATTCCCGAGGTGTTGGCCCCGTCGGACAGCAGGATGATCCGGGCCGGCGGTGGTTCCTTCGCGGCCTCGCTGTCCAGGCTCTTGACCGCTCCGAGCGAGGTGTTGATGGCCTCGCCGATCGCGGTGCCCTGGACCCCGGTCACCCCCTCGGCCAGCCGGCCGATGCCCTCGTCGAGGGCGTCCCGGTCGGTGCCCGGTGGTACCAGGACGGCGGCGCTGCCGGCGAACGCGACGAGCCCCACGTTGAACTCGTCGGGTAGGCCCTCGACGAACCGTCGGGCCGCCTGCTTGGCCGCCGCCAGCCGGTCCGGCTCGACGTCGGTGGCGAGCATCGAGGTGGACACGTCGACGGCCACCATCACGGTGGCCCGCTCGCGGGGTACCCGGACCTCGGCGGTGGGCCGGGCGAAGCCGACCACCAGCAACGCCAGCATGGCCAGGAACAGCCCGGCGGGTACGTGCCGACGCCAGGCCGGCCGTTCGGGCGCCACCCGGTCCAGCAGCCGCAGGTTGGTGAAGCGGACGGCGTAGCGGGCGCGTCCGCGCTGCACCACCAGGTACGCGACGACAAGCGCGAGCACGCCCACCAGCAGCCAGAGCCGCAGCGGGGACTCCCAGCTCACGCGGCACCTCCCCGGGCGGCCCCGGCCGGCGCGGCGGCCATCCGTCGCTGGGCGTGCACGTGGCGGACGATGTCCGCGCTGACGTCGCGGTCGGTACGCAGCCCCAGGTGTGTCGCGCCACTGCGGCGCAACGCCGCTCGGACCTGATCCCGCTGGGCGGCGGCTGCCGCGGCGTAGCGCTCCCGCAGGCGACGGTCCGATGTGCACACCTCGCGGCGACGGCCGGTCTCCGGGTCGACGAGCGTGATCAGGCCGACGTCGGGCAGTTCCAGCTCACGGGGGTCGGTCACCTCGATCGCCAGCACCTGGTGGCGCGCGGACAGCCGGCGCAGGGTCCGCTCCCAGGGCGGCGGGTCGGCGGGGTCGTCCGGAAGGCCGTCGAGGAAGTCGGAGACCACCACCACGAGTCCACGCTGGTTGGCCACCCGTTGCAACGCGTCGAGCCCGTCGGCCAGCTCCGGAGCCGGCGCGGTCGACCGTTGCCCCGGCCCATGGGTGGGCGCGCTGGCACGCGGGGCCGCGAGCAACGCCCGCAGCAGACCGAGCAGATGGGTACGCCCGCAGCGGGCCGGGAAGCGTCGCATCCCGTCGGCGCTCAACACCTGGGCGCCCAACCGGTTGCCGACGCCTGCGGTCAGGAAGCCGACAGCCGCCACCGCGGTCACCGCCAGCTCCCGTTTGTCCAGCTCGGCGGTGCCGAACTCCATGCTGGCGCTGGAGTCGACGAGCAGCCAGGTGGTCAGTTCCCGGTCGGCGTCGACCTGGCGGACGTGCGGCACCGCGGTCCTGGCCGTCACCGCCCAGTCCATCCGGCGGACCTCGTCCTCCCCCGGCCGGTACTCCCTGCTGCCGGCGGGTTCGCTACCCGGCCCGGGCAGCAGGCCACGGTACTGACCGTGCAGCAGACCGTCGAGTCGCCGGGTGACGGTCAGTTCGAGTCGGCGCAGACGCTGGTCGGGGGTCAGCTCGGCCAGGCCGGGATCGGGTGCCGTGCGCACCGACTCACGGGCGGCGCGTCTCATGCCGCCGCCAGGTCGGGCGTCTGCTGGGGGTGCCCGGTGGCGACCCGGGGCGGGGGCACCGCCTCCACGAGTCGCCGGACGATACTCTCCGCCGAGACCCCGTCGGCCACGGCGTCGAAGGAGAGCACCAGTCGGTGGGACAGGACGTCCACCGCCAACTCCCGGACGTCCTCGGGCAACACGTACTCCCGCCCGCGCAGCAGCGCCTGCGCTCGGGCGGCGGCGACCAGGCCCAGCGTGGCCCGGGGGCTGGCGCCGTACGCGAGCAGCGGCGCGATCTCCGCCAGGCCGAACCGGCCCGGGTCTCGGGTGGCGAGGATCAGCCGGACCACGTACTCGGCCAGGGCGTGGTGGACGAAGATCCGCTCGGCGAGCCCCTGGAGGTGTCGCAGCCGTTGCGGGTCGAGCACCTGGCGCGCGGTGGGCCGGTCGCTGCTCATCCGGTAGAGGATCGCCAGTTCGTCGGCGTCGCCGGGGTAGTCGACGACCACCTTCATGAGGAACCGGTCGCGCTGCGCCTCGGGGAGCTGGTAGACCCCCTCGGACTCGATCGGGTTCTGGGTGGCCAGCACCAGGAACGGCACCGGTACGGGCCAACTGCGCCCGCCGATGGAGACCTGCCGTTCGGCCATCGCCTCCAGCAACGCCGACTGGACCTTGGCGGGCGCCCGGTTGATCTCGTCGGCCAGCACCAGGTTGGCCATGATCGGACCCAGCTCGATGTCGAAGGTCTCCTTCGAGGCCCGGTAGATCCGCGTGCCGACGATGTCGGAGGGGACCAGGTCCGGGGTGAACTGGATGCGGGAGAAGGTGCCGCCGACCACGGTGGCGAGGGTCTGCGCGGCGAGGGTCTTGGCGACGCCGGGCACGCCCTCCAGGAGGCAGTGCCCGTTGGCGAGCAGTGCGGTGAGCAGACGCTCGACGAGCCGATCCTGCCCGACGATCACGCGTTTGACCTCGAAGAGGGTCTGTTCCAGGTCGGCGCCGGTCGGCTCGGGATCGACCGAGGTGGGCATGCTGGCCAGGGTGTCCGAGATGTCCGTCACGGTGCTTGCTTCCCGGCCGGGCCCCCCGGCAAACGTGGGATTGTGCGGGCCGGACCGGCCGGGAGCACCCGCAACGGGCACGGGCCGCGCGAAAGAGTGACGAGCCACGCGAGCCGGCCGCACGGGGTCGAATCACCCACGGGGGGCGACCAGGAGGGCACGCCGGCCGAGGGCCCGACATGCGATCCGGCCCCCGCGCGGGTGCGCGGGGGCCGGGTCGTGTCACCTCGCTCAGAAGGTGTGCGTGAGCAGCGTGAAGCCCAGGTCGGCCGGCACGCCGGACGAGTTGTACGTCTGGACGAAGACCGCGTTCGGGGTGCTCAGGCGCGGGGCGACCGAGACCTCGCCGGCGGGTGGGACGCAGCAGGAGTTGGCGCTCGAGATGGTCGCCAGGTAGGCACCGGTCGAGACGTTCACGCCGAACTGCACCTCATACTGGCCTGGGCCGTACTTGATGAGGGTGCCGGTGCCGCGGACCTTGGTGCCGTTGGCGTTGACGACGGTGTAGTAGGTGGCCGTGGCCAGGGTGCTGGCGCCGTTGGCCTTCAGCGCGGCCTTGGCCGACCGTGCCGACTCGGCCGTGACCGGCGGCTGGTCGCCTACCCGCTTCGCCGCCGGCTGGACGGCCGCCTGCGGCGCCTTCGCCGACGGCTGGGCGACGGCGATGCCCCCACCCGCCAGGGTGAGTGCCGCGACCGCGAACCCGATCGCTGCCGCCTTACGTCGGAAGGATGTACTCATGACAGGTCCCCCTTGTGTGACCGTGCGAATTCGGCCGACCCGCGGGGCGGGACGGATAACTGCCAACAATGAATTGGACGGTTGATTACTCGGTGAGATTAACCCGCTCTGAGCTGGGATTACTACTCAGAGTTGCGTCGTTTCAACCAGATGGAACGTAGCACCGCCAAAAGCCGCAGGTCAATAGTTGATCTCGCATTATCGACCTGTCATCCAGCCGTCAGATAATTGTGAAAGGTGAACGGAGAACCATTCACGAAATTGCTCGGCCGCGACCCCGGTTAGGCTGAGCGCCATGATCGTCACCGACGACCCGCCCGCGCCGACCCGCCGCCGAAATCTGATCCGCACCGCCCTCTGCTGGGTGGTCGTCGGGCCTACGGCCACCTGGGCCGCCGTACGTCTGGCCGGGCTGGACCGGGGACCGTTGGTGCAGGCGCTCGCCTTCACCCCGTACGTCGCCGGAGTGAGCGTTCTGGCGCTCGGGCTCAGCGTCGCCCTGCGGCGCTGGTGGCCGGCGGCGGTCGCGGCCCTGGCCGCCGTGGCGCTACTCGGCGTGGTCGCGCCCCGGGCCCTGGCCGCGCCGCAGCCGACGGCTACCGGCCCGACGATCCGGCTGCTCACCGCGAACCTGCTCGCCGGGGCCGCCGACGCGTCGGCGCTCGTGGAGTTGGTCCGGCGGCACCGGGTCGACGTGCTCACCGTGCAGGAGTTCACACCCGACGCGCAGGCCGCGCTGGACCGGCTCGGGCTCGACCGACTGCTCCCCCACCGGCAGCTCAACGCGCACGTCGGGACGTCCGGCTCGGGGCTCTACTCGCGCTGGCCGATCAGCGACGTCGGCATCCGTAACAACCGGGGCCAGGGCGGCTGGGGGTTCACCCAGGCGTACGGCACCGTGGCCGTCCCCGGGGCGCCACCGGTCCGCGTCGAGTCGGCCCACCCGTCGGCGCCGTCCGCGCTGGACCAGGTCGACGCGTGGCGTACCGACCTGACCGCCCAACCACCCGCCACGCCCGACGGTGAGCTGCGGATTCTCGCCGGCGACTTCAACTCCACCCTGGACCACGGGCCGCTGCGGGCGCTGCTGCGCACCGGTTACGTCGACGCCGCCGACGCGACCGGCAAGGGGCTGACCGGCACGTGGGGCCCGTACGACGGCGACCTCATCCCCCCGGTCACCATCGACCACGTGCTGGTCGACCGCCGGATAGCCGTCGACAAGGTAAAGGTCCTGGCCCTACCAGGCAGCGACCACCGCCCCGTCCTGGCCACCGTCACCCTCCCAACCCGGTAACCCACCGGTGCGGGGGCGCGCACCCCGGTGCGGGTGATGACTCACCGGCATCACCCGGTCGAGCTGGTGGACGCCTCGAAGATCCCCTACGGCCCGTCACGCGCCCAGGAGGAGATCAACCAGATCCTGGTCGACCGGGCGCTGGCCGGCGC
>NZ_JBFAOC010000053.1:34440-41911 GCF_040675055.1 Micromonospora sp. NPDC049662 | reverse complement strand
CCGCCCCCACCCCCCCCCACCCCCCCCCGGCCCCCCCCCCCCGCCCGCGGTGAGCATGTGGTTGGCGTCACGACACGCCGGGGCCGGTGACGCAAACCTCTTGATCACGAGGGTAAAGCGGGGGTGGGGTTGGGGGTTGGGGTTAGGTTGTTGCGCAGGTTGGGGTTGGGGTGCCGGCGGTGCCGGTGCCCTGGAAGCCGAACTCGGTGGACTGTCCGGCACCGACCTGGCCGTTGTAGGAGACGTTCCTCCAGGTCGTCGTACCGGTGCTACCGCTGTTGGTGGCGCTCCAGGCGTTGGTGACGGTCGCCCCGGACGGCAGGTCGATCGTCACGGTCCACCCGTTGAGAGCCGACGAGCCGGCCGTCACCCGTACGTTCGCCACGAAGCCGCCGTTCCACTGGTTCACCGTCACCGAGGCGGAGCAATCGCCCTGTCCCGGCGGCGGGGTCGTGGGCGGCGGCGTCGTGGGTGGAGGCGTCGTGGGTGGAGGCGTCGTGGGTGGTGGAGTCGTCGGTGGTGGGGTCGTCGGGGTGGTGCCGTTGTTGAGCGCGGTGAGCACGGCGTCGTACGCGGGCTTCTTCTGCCCGCTGTTGTTGAACAGCAGCGGCGACTGGTAGGACCGCCACGAGTCGCTGTCCCGGATGCCCCACACGGTGATGCCGTTGCAGCGGGCCACCGCGAGGCAGTCCTCGACCACGCTGCGGTACGTGTTGGCCGGGGCGCCCTCGATGTCCAGCTCGGTGATCTGCACGTCCACACCCAGGGCCGCGAAGCTCGACAGTGTGGTGCGGTAGTTGCTGACGTACGGGGAGTCGCTGTTGAAGTGCGACTGGAAGCCGACGCAGTCGATCGGCACGCCACGGGACTTGAAGTCGCGGACCATGTTGTAGACGCCCTGGGTCTTGGCCCAGGTCCAGTTGTCGATGTTGTAGTCGTTGTAGCAGAGCTTCGCGCCCGGGTCCGCGGCCCGCGCGGCGCGGAACGCCGCCTCGATCCAGTCGTTGCCGGTGCGCTGGAGGTTCGAGTCGCGCCGACCGCCGGAGTTGCCGTCGGCGAACGCCTCGTTCACCACGTCCCAGGAGTAGAGCTGCCCCCGGAAGTGCGTGGCGACCTGCGTCACGTGGTTCAGGATCGCCTGCCGCAGGGCGCTTCCGCTCATGCCCTGCATCCAACTCGGCTGCTGGGCATGCCAGGCGAGGGTGTGACCGCGTACCTGCATGCCGCGGCTGCGGGCGTGGTTGACGATCTGCTCGGCCGAGCCGTAGCTGAACCGGTTCTGCTGCGGCTCGGTGGCGTCGATCTTCATCTCGTTCTCGGCCGTCACCATGTTGAACTCACGGTTCAGGATCGTGGTGTACGTGCTGTCCGAGAGCTTGAAACCGGCCACCGCCGTACCGAAGTAGCGGCCCTTCTCGGCGGCGGACGCGCCGAGCGTGGTCCCGGCGGCGGCGGGCGCCGTCAGGACCAGCGTCATGCCGGCGGCGAGCGCGCCCGCCCCGGCCAACGCGACGGCGGCTCTCGACGCCGCCCTCCATCTCGCGTTTCCCATTCGTGCAGCTCCTTCTACTGAAAGGGAGTCAGGCGATCGAGCAGGTGGCCCCGTTGAGGGCGAAGGCCGTGGGCTTGCCGGTGTCGCCGGTGTGGGTGGCCTGGAAGCCGATCTCGACCGACGTGTTCGGGGCGATGGTGCCGTTGTAGGAGACGTTGCGGGCCGTCACCGCGCCGCTGGTCGGGGAGTAGGCGGCGTTCCAGCCGCCGGTGATGGTCTGGCCGCCGGGCAGCGTGAAGGTCAGCGCCCACCCGTTCACGGCCGTCGCGCCGGTGTTGGTGATCCGCACGCTCGCGGTGAGCCCGTTGTTCCAGGCGTTGACCGTGTAGGTGACCCCGCAGGCGCCCGCGCTGGGCGGCGGCGTGGTCGGCGGAGGCGTCGTCGGCGGCGGGGTCGTCGGCGGAGGCGTGGTCGGGGGCGGGGTCGTCGGCGGAGGCGTCGTCGGCGGGGCGGTGCCGTCCAGGCCGAAGAAGCGGATCACCTGCGCGGCGTCGACGGGGATGTTGTGCGTGACGCCCTGCATGCTGATCGCCTCGACCGGGGCCATCGGGCCGCTGCTGCCGTACCGGGTGCGGGTGTAACCCGACTGCGGGGAGTCGGTGTACGTCGGGGTCTGGCTCAGACCGTGCACGTTGGTCCACTGCTTGACCTGCTCACCGAAGTTCGGGTAGCGCAGGGTGTCGTCGCTCGTGCCGTGCCAGATCTGCATCCGCGGCCGCCGGCCGCTGTAGCCGGGGTACGCCCCGCGGACCAGGTCCCCCCACTGCTGGGCGGTCTTGATGGACTGCCCGTTCGCGCACTGGCTGTTCCATTCCGAGCTGCCCCCGGTGGCGAAACAGGCGAACGGCACCCCGGCGAAGGACGCGCCGGCCGCGAACACGTCCGGGTAGTCACCGAGCATGACGTTGGTCATCATCGCGCCCGACGAGGTGCCGGTGGCGAAGACGCGGTCCGGGTCGGCGGAGTACCGCTGCTTGACGTAGTCGATCATCGAGACGAGTCCGACCGGATCGCTGCCCCCGCCTCGGCGCAGCGCCTGCGGCGAGGCCACGTCCCAGCACTTGCTGCTGCGGGTCGCCGACGGGTAGATGACGATGAAGCCGTACCGGTCGGCGAGGGAGGCGTACTGCGTGCCGGAGTAGAAGGCGGGGCCGGTGCCGGTGCAGTAGTGCAGGGCGAGCAGGATCCCCGGGCGGGATGCCACCCGGTCCGGGACGTACAGGTGCATCTGGAGGTTTGTGGGGTTGTTGCCGAAGCCGGTCACCTGCGTGAGAGTCGCGGCCGACGCGGGCGTGGCGAACGCCAGCGCGGCGGCGGCGACCGTCGCGACCGCGGTGAGGACGCCGAGCAGCCTTGTCTTCAGTGTCATGGTTCGCGATTCCTCGGGAGAATGGCGCATGGAAGGGGGTTAGTCGAGGACTGCCCTTCGCCCGACCGTGACCGCGGCTCGCGTGACCGATGTCAGCTTCGATCGAGGTCGCTCGATTGTCAAGGATTCCGGAAACCTTTCGGCGCAAGGGATTGCGCGGTCACCTGCGCACGTGCCAGGGGTCGCGGGGCCGTTCGCCACCTGCCCGTGGCGGGCTATTATCGGCAGGTTCCCGATAACCAGACCGTCCTCGCGTGCACCCCCCTGCGAGCGTCCTCACCCGACTCCCGCGGGCACGAAGGAGATCGAGTGAAGATCGTCGACGCCCGGGTCATCGTGACCTGTCCGGGCCGCAACTTCGTCACCCTCAAGATCGTCACTGACGAGGGCGTCACCGGAGTCGGTGACGCCACCCTCAACGGTCGGGAGCTGGCCGTCGCGTCGTACCTGCGCGACCACGTGGCGCCGCTGCTGATCGGCCGGGACCCGGCCCGGATCGAGGACACCTGGCAGTACCTGTACCAGGGCGCGTACTGGCGGCGCGGCCCGGTCACTATGAGCGCGATCGCCGCGGTGGACACCGCCCTGTGGGACATCAAGGGCAAGGTGGCGGGCCTGCCGGTCTACCAGCTGCTCGGCGGCCGGTCCCGCGGGGGCGTCACCGTGTACGGCCACGCCAACGGCGAGACCGTCGAGGAGGTGCTGGTCGAGGTCGCCCGCTACGTCGACCTCGGCTACCGGGCGGTCCGGGTGCAGTGCGGTGTGCCGGGCCTGCCCAAGACGTACGGGGTCAGCGCCGACAAGCTCTTCTACGAACCGGCCGACGCCGCCCTGCCCAGCGAGGCGACCTGGTCGACGCAGCGCTACCTGTCACACGTGCCGGGCGTGTTCGCGCGGGTCCGTGACGAGTTCGGCCCCGACCTGCGGCTGCTGCACGACGTGCACCACCGGCTCACGCCGATCGAGGCGGCCCGGCTCGGCCGCAGCCTGGAGCCGTACGCGCTGACCTGGATGGAGGATCCGGTCCCCGCCGACCTGCAGGAGGGCTTCCGACTGATCCGGCAGCACACCACCACGCCGATCGCCGTGGGCGAGGTGTTCAACAGCGTCATCGACGCCGCTCAGCTCATCCGCGAGCAGCTCATCGACTACATCCGGGCCACGGTGGTGCACGCCGGAGGCATCACCCACCTGCGGCGCATCTTCGACCTCGCGGCGCTGCACCACGTCCGCAGCGGCTCGCACGGCGCCACCGACCTGTCGCCCGTCTGCATGGCCGCCGCGCTGCAGCTCGACATCTCGATCCCCAACTTCGGCCTGCAGGAGTACATGCGGCACACCGCGCAGACCGACGAGGTGTTCCCGCACGGGTACCACTTCGCCGACGGCTACCTGCACCCCGCCGAGACGCCCGGGTTGGGCGTCGACATCGACGAGGAGGCGGCGGCCCGCTACCCGTACGCGCCCGCGTACCTGCCGGTGAACCGGCTGGAGGACGGGACCGTACATCCCTGGTGAGCACGCCGGCGCCGGTGCTCCGGCCGGCCCGATCGGGCCGGCCGGATCAGAAGATGCGCCGCCCCCGCGCGTCGGGCACCCCGGACTTGCGGAAGAAGTACGTGTTGATCTGATCCCGCCACTCGGTGGCGCTGCGCACCTGCTCGTCGAGGCGCTCGGCCACCCGCTCGTACACGGCCGGGTCGATCATCCCGTTCAGGGTCTGCCACCGGCGTCGCATCACCGCCACCTCCTCGACGCCCGCGAAGTGGGTGTCGTAGATGTGCTGGATGACCGTCGACCCGCTGTGCAGGACGTGGTCGTACGGGACGTGGTGGAAGAAGAGCAGCAGCTCGTCCGGGCAGGTCACCGGCGACTCGTACACGTCGGCCCAGTACGGCGGGTACTGGCCGGCGAAGCCGGTGCCCGTGGCGCGACTGCGGTCCACGCCCACGCCGTCGCGGTCGGCGAAGTGGTAGGTGCCCCACCGCGAGTACTCGTACCCGTCGACGTCGGGGCCGTAGTGGTCGCCGGGGTGGACCATGAAGCCGACCCCCAGCGGGGCGGTGTACCGCTCGTAGGTACGCCACGAGTCGTCCATGATCTCGTGCAGCGTCCGCCGGACCAGCTCCGGGTCGGCGGTCGCCGACGGCGGGAACGTCAGCGTCATCCACTCGTCGAGGACCGCCGTCGGGTCGAGCCGCGGGTCCCAGGCGAGCCGGCCGACCGTGTAGAGGTTGGCCTGGGCCAGCGGATGCCCGGTCCAGAAGGCGTCGTCGCCGGTGTTGGCGACGGCGACCAGGCCGCCGCCCTTGCCGGCCTCGCCGGTGACCACGTCGGCGATGGTGCGCCCGCCGGGGCCCCACGGCGCGAAGCTCAGCACCTCGCCCCAGCACGGGCCGAGGTGGCAGACGTGTCGCTGCTGGCCCGTGTACTCCTGGGTGACCTGCACCTCCACCGCGACCCGGGTGGCCGGCATGGCGGCGAGCACCGGCGAGACCGGCTCGCGCGTCTGGAAGTCCACCGGACCGAACTTCACCTGCAGGACCACGTTGGTACGGAATCGTCCGTCGAGTGGGGCGAAGTGGTCGTACGCGGCGCGGGCGCGGTCGGTGGACCGGTCCCGCCAGTCCTGGTGGTGGTTGTAGACGAACGCCCGCCAGTGCACCACTCCCCCGTACGGGGCGAGGGCCTCGGCGAGCAGGTTCGCACCGTCGGCGTGGTCCCGCCCGTAGCTGAACGGGCCGGGTTGCCCCTCGGAGTCGGCCTTTACCAGGTAGCCGCCGAAGTCGTCGATGCGCTCGTAGACGCGCCGGGTGGCGGCCGCCCACCAGGCGCGTACCTCCTCGTCGAACGGGTCGGCGGTGGGCAGTCCGCCGAGGACCAGGGGCGCGGCGAAGGTGACCGACAGGTGCACCCGGATGCCGTACGGGCGCAGCGCGTCCGCGATCTGGGCCACGTCACCGAGCCGGTCGGTGAGCAGCAGCGCCTCGGCCCGACCCACGTTGACGTTGTTCACCGAGATGGCGTTGATCCCGCTGGCCGCCAGCAGCCGCCCGTACTCCCGGATCCGGGCCAGGTCCCCGCGCGGACGGCCACCGGCCCAGAAGATCGAGCCGCCCGCGTACCCCCGTTCGACCTGGCCCATCACCGGGTGCACGGCCACGTTGTCCCAGTGGTTGAGCATGCGGCGGCGCAGCGCGGGCCGGTGCAGCTCGGGTGGGCGGGCCGGGTCGAAGGCCGCCGCACAGAGCCGTACGACGTGGAACAGCCCGTAGAGGAGGCCGGCGGGCGCGTCGGCCAGCACGACCGTCGTCTCACCGCTGCGGGCCAGCAGGAAACCCTCGTCGCCGAGCGTCTCACCGAGGTCGGCGAGCGCCGCCTCCCCCGCCGCGCGGGCCGCCCGCACCGCCGTGCTGGGCAGCTCGGGTGCCCCGCGCAGGGCGAGCACCACGTCGACGTCGACGTCCCAGGACGGGGAGTGCCAGACCCGTCCGCCGTAGCGCGTGCAGGCGCGCGTCACCTCGTCGAGAACGGTGTCGACGAGCAGCCCGTCGCCGTGCACGAGGACGCGCCGCGCGCCGAGGGCCCGGAACGCCTCCGGTGGCAGCCAGGCGGGGTGTACGCGGGGATCCTCGACGTCGTGCGGCTCCGCCACGAACACCGGATCCTCCAGGTCGGCGTTCACGCGACCCCCCGCGTGACGATCACCTCGGCGGTCGTGGAGCGGCTCATGCGGTGAACTCCTTCCGGATCAGGTGGACCATCGGGTCGGCGACACGGAGAATTCCGAGGGCCAGGACCGAGGCGAGCAGCACCGGCACCGCCTCGGAGAAGACCGCGGTGATCCCGGCCGCCGCCGCGAGCAGCAGGGCGTTGCCGGCGGTGACACCGGGGGTACGGACGAGGAAGTGCACGGCCAGGCGCAGGACGTCACGGGTGCGGAACTCGAACAGCGAGGTGATCACCAGCGCGTTGAGCGCGCAGAGGGTCACCCCGACCGCGACCGCGATCAGCGGGGCCACCCACCAGCTCGGTAGGCCGATCGCGTCACGGTAGGCGAGGTTCAGCGCGAGCACCGTCAACCACAGCAGCGTCGGCGTCCAGACCCGCAGCGCGCCCCCGGCGTTGCCACGGTAACCCCGCCAGAACAGCGCGGCGGGCCGCAGGTCGGTCAGGTCGGGTCGCTGGTGGCGCAGCGCGTACAGGGCGGCGGAGGCCGCCGGTCCGACCGGCGTCAGCAGCAGCGCGACCAGCGGCAGGTTGCTGGGGTCACGGTCGAGCAGCAGCAGCGGGAGCAGGGCCGGCACCGTGGTGAGAAGGAGCAGCGCCTCGACCACGAGCAGGATGTAGACGCGGGACGCGAACCGGGACAGGGGTCCGTCGCCGATCTGCCGCCCGGCCTGCGCGGCGTCGTTCACTGTCCATCTCCTCCCAGGTCCGGCGGTCGGTCGCACGCGGGGGTGCCGAGGTCGGCCCCGCCCGTGCCCCGCACCCCACCCCCCCACAGCCCACCCAAAGTCCGACAGGGAGCGCGACGAACCCAAGATAAC
>NZ_JBFAOC010000053.1:21077-34430 GCF_040675055.1 Micromonospora sp. NPDC049662 | reverse complement strand
CCCCGGCCGGGGGGTGGGCCGCGGGGGGGGGGCCGGTGGGCGGCGGGGCCGGTGCGCCACCCCCCCCCCCCCGACAGCTCAGCGATGGTCCTTCTGGTAGCGGTCGTACGCCTTGTTGACCATGTCCAGGTAGGCGTCCATGTTCTTGCCCTTCAGCTCGGCCAGGTAGGCGTCCCACTGGGCGAGGTCCCGCTGGCCCAGCGCGAACTGCAGGGTCGCCTGGTAGACGGCGTCCTTCAGCGGCGTCTCCCACAGCGACGCCTGTTCCCGCTCCTCGTCGTTCAACGGGTGCGGCGGGGGCACCGCGACCGGCGTCCGGGCGTTCATGACCTTCTGGAACTCCTGCTCCTCCGGGGCGAAGAAGCCCTGCACCAGCTCCGGCTTGCCGCCGTACGCGAAGACGCCGTTGTAGAAGCCGAAGTCCTTCTGGAGGTGCTTGGGGGCCGTGGGGTTGAGCCCGATGACGTTGACGTCGGGCGCCAGCTTGGGCATGCCGGCGCCGTCCCGGACGAAGGTCTTGCCCTCGACGCCCCACTTGGCGAACTCCTGGCCGGCGTCGGAGTACCAGAGCCAGTCGATGAACTGCATCATCGCCACGAAGTTCTTGCTCTCGCGGGCCTTCGAGGAGATCATCACACCGTTCTCCAGCCGGCTGGCCGGGTTGATCTCACCAGCCGGCCCGATCGGCAGCGGAATCTTGGTGATCTTGGCTTTGGGGTTGGTCTTGGCCAGGTCCGGGCGGTAGTCGTTCACCACGGCCTGCGCGTTGGCGCTGATCACGAAGGACTTGCTGTTGGCGAGCTTCTGCCGGGCCTGGTCGTCGGTCTGGGTGAAGCTCTCCGGGTCGAGCAGCTTCTCCTTCACCAGCTTGTTGAGGTACTGGAGCATCTGCTTGTACTTGTCGCTCGCGCCGGTATAGACGAACTTTTTGGTGTCGGCGTCCCAGCTCGTGTGCTGGAAGTTCCAGCCCGCGCCCTGGAGTCCGTACGACACGGCCAGGAGGTTGAGCAGGTTGCCGGCCGGGTTGGGCTTGCTCCACCGGTCCGAGAACGGGTAGACGTCCGGGTACTTGGCCTTCATGGCCTTGAGCACCGTGTACAGCTCGTCCCAGGTCTTCGGCGGGCTCAGCTTCAGCTCGTCGAGGATGTCGGTGCGGATGGCCAGCGAGTAGTCGTGCCAGGGCTTCTCGTGCAGACCGGGCAGCAGGTAGAACTTGCCGTCCTCCTGACGCCGGGTATCGATCTCGGGCTTCAGGTTCCACTTCGAGATCTTGTCCTGCAGGTTCGGCATCAGGTCCAGGTAGTCGCTGACCGGCAGGATCGCCCCGGACGAGACGTACGCGTCCTCCTGCGCCGGGTACGTCTTCGGGATGATCATCGGGGCGTCACCGGCGCCGATCAACAGGCTGCGCTTCTGCTCGTAGTCGCTCAGCGGCACGGCGACCGGGGTGAGGGTGACGTTGGCCCGGGACTTCAGCTCCGACCAGAAGAGCCAGTCCTCGCGCAGCGGGTAGTTCGGGTGGTTGTTGTACAGGATCGAGAAGGAGACCGGCTCGCTCGCCTTGAACTGCTTGCCAAGGCCGTAGTCGGCCATCGCACCGGCCTTGTTCTCCGACAGGTCCTTGGCGTCGGACGGGTCATCACTGCAGGCGGCGATGCTGGTCGCCGTGAGCAGCACGGCTACCGCTGTCGCGACGCGGCGCCACGATCGGTGGAGCATGGCGGTCCTTTCGGGTTCGGTGGAGGAAAGGGTGGACGTGCTGGCTAGCCCTTCACGGCGCCGAGCATCACGCCGCGAACGAAGTACCGCTGGACGAACGGGTACACCAGGAGGATGGGCAGGGTCGTGAGCACGATCGTCACGGACTTGAGCGTCGCCTCGGCCTGTACCTCGTCGGCCTCGGCGATCGCGCCGACGTTCTCCGCGCCGGTGGCCCCGGCGATCAGGTTGCGCAGATAGACGGTCACCGGCCACAACTCCTGCTGGTCCATGTACAGGAAGGCGGCGAACCAGGAGTTCCAGAAGGCCACGGCGTAGAACAGCACCATCGTGGCGACGATCGCCTTCGACAGGGGCAGCACGATGCGCAGCAGGATGCCGTACGTGTTGAGCCCGTCGACAGCGGCGGCCTCCTCCAGGTCGGTGGGTAGCGACTCGAAGAACGCCTTCATCACCAGCAGGTTGAACACGTTGATCGCGTTGGGTACCGCGATGGCCCAGACGGTGTTCTTCATGCCCAGGCTGGTGACGAGCACGTAGTTGGGGATCAGGCCGCCGGTGAAGAACATGGTGAAGACCGCGATGCCGATCAGCGCCGTACGTCCCCGGAGGTGTTTCTTGGACAGCACGTAGGCGTAGCAGGTGGTCAGCACGATCGAGATGGTCGTGGCGACGACGGTGTAGAAGACGGTGTTGCGGTAGTTGGTCCAGAACAGCGAGTCGTGCAGCACGAGCCGGTAGGTGTCCAGGTTGAACCCGCGCGGCACGAGGTTGACCTGCCCGGCGATGATGTACCCCTCGTCGCTGAGCGAGCGGGCCAGGACGTTGACGAACGGGAACAGGGTCACCACCACCACGATGGTGAGCACGACCGCGTTGCACGCCTGAAACACGCGGTAGCCCCGGGTGGGCCGGATTCCGCGGGGTCCGACGCGGGCGGGCAGGTCAGCGACGCGGGCCGGGTCGGTGGCGTCGACGGTCACCACAGGCTCGTCCCCACCGTGCGCCGGGCGATCAGGTTCGCCGTCAGGACCAGCGTGAGCCCGATGACCGCCTCGAACAGCCCGATGGCGGCGGCGTAGCTGAAGTTGCTGGACCCGAAGCCCATCCGGAACAGGTACGTGGAGAGCACATCGGCCGTCGGGTAGGTCAGCGGGTTGTACAGCAGCAGGATCTTCTCGAAACCGACCGCCATGAACGTGCCGATGTTGAGGATCAGCAACGTGACCATGGTGGGTCGGATGCCCGGGAGCGTGACGTGCCAGGTCTGCCGCCAGCGGTTGGCCCCGTCGATCCGGGCCGCCTCGTACAGGTCGTCGTCGACGGTGGTGAGCGCGGCGAGGTAGAGGATGGTGCCCCAGCCGACCGTCTGCCAGACCTCGGACGACACGTAGATCGTCCGGAACCATTCGGCGCGTTGCAGGAACGGCACCGCGTCGCCGCCGGTGGCCTGCACGATCTGGTTGACGGTCCCGTCGACAGAGGTCAGCTGCATGACCATCGCCGCGACGATCACGATCGACAGGAAGTGCGGCAGGTAGGACACGGACTGCACGAACCGCCGCAGCCGTCGGGCGCGTACCTCGTTGAGCAGCAGCGCGAGGACGATCGGCAGTGGGAAGCAGAACAGCAGAGTCAGCGTCCCGAGCACCAGCGTGTTGGTGAAGACGTCCCAGAACGTCGGGTCGGCCAGGAACATCCGGAAGTAGCGCAGCCCGACCCAGTACTCACCGAAGATGCTCCCGCCCGGCTTGAACCGGCGGAACGCGATGATGTTCCCGATCATCGGGAGGTAGCGGAAAACCAGGAAGAAGAGCAGCGGCAGGACGGCCAGCGAGTAGAGCTGCCAGTCCCGGCGCAGCGCCTGTCGCCAGGTGCGACGCCGACGGGGTGCGCGCGGGGCGGGGACGGTGGCCTCCACCGCGTCGCCGGGTGGCGCCGGCGGCGGGGGCCGTAACGTCTCGGATGTCATCCTCGCCTCCTATGCGGAGTGCGGAACGGCCACGAGCGGCTCGATCCGCACCGACGTGAGTAGGTCCCGCTGGTGCCCGACCTCGCGCTCGGCACCGGTGAGCCGCAGCGGCAGGGCGTCCTCGATCTCCGCGCTGGAGCGCCCGAACCGCAGCTCGACCGCGCCGGGCTCGACCACCCGCCGGCCGGACCGACCGGTGAACGACGTGACGTCGGCGGGTACGCCGAAGGTGACGTGCGCCCGCGCTCCGGGCTCCAGCGGCACCCGGGCGAAGCCGACCAACCGGTGCACCGGCCGGGTGGTCTGCGCCACCGGGTCGTGCAGGTAGAGCTGCACCACCTCGGTGCCGGCCCGGTCACCGGTGTTCCCGACGGTGACGCGCACCTGGACCTCGCCGTCCACCGCCCAGGGGGTTGGTGCGTCCCGCGTCGCACCCACGACGGTCGCGTCGGACCACTCGAAGGTGGTGTAGCTCAGGCCGTGACCGAACGGGTACGCCGGGGTCGGGTCGATCGAGGACACCTTGTTGCGACGCCCGAGCGGCGGCGACAGGTAGGTGCCCGGCAGCCCACCCGCGTCACGGGGCACGCTGACCGGCAGCCGCCCGGACGGGTTCACCGCGCCGGTGAGCACCTCCGCGAGCGCCTGCCCGCCGAGTTGGCCGGGGAAGAACGCCTGCACC
This sequence comes from Micromonospora sp. NPDC049662, assembly GCF_040675055.1. NCBI lineage: Bacteria > Bacillati > Actinomycetota > Actinomycetes > Micromonosporales > Micromonosporaceae > Micromonospora > Micromonospora sp. NPDC049662. The sequence continues at coordinate 30,057 of NZ_JBFAOC010000053.1, read as the reverse complement.
ACGGCCGCCGCCGGGTCGAACTCCGGGCCGAGCGCGTACGGGCGACCGGTCAGCAGCACCAGCACCACCGGGGTACCGGTGGCGAGAACGGCCCGGACCAGGTCCGCCTGCACGCCGGGTAGCCGCAGGTCGGCGGCGTCGCAGCCCTCGCCGGAGGTGCCCCGGCCGAACATTCCCGCCCGGTCTCCGACGGCGAGCACGCACACGTCCGCGTTGGTCGCCGCGGTGACCGCCGCCGGGATGCCGGACGCGTCCTCGCCGGTGACGGCGCAGCCCGGCTCGTGGACCAGCAGCGGGACGCGGCGGGCCAGCTCGTCGCGCAACGTGCGGATCTCCACCCCGAGGCCGTGGTCGGGGTGGTTGACGCCGACGTGGTTGGGGAAGGTGTAGCAGCCGAGCATCGCCATCGGGTCGTCGGCGAGCGGACCCACCAGGGCGACCCGGGTCGCGACGGGCAGCGGCAGCACGCCGGTGTTGCGCAGCAGCACGACGGACTCGCGGGCCAGGCGTACGGCGACGTCCCGGCTGGCCTCGTCGTCGAGGCGCAGGGCCGCGACGTCGTCGGGCAGGGCCCGCCAGTCCTCGTCGAGCAGGCCGATGTCGATCTTCTGGATGAGCACCCGGCGCACCGCCCGGTCGATCAGCGCCGCGTCGACCTCGCCGGCGTGCACCGCCTGGACCAGCGCGTCGCCGAAGGCGTCCACGGTGGGCAGTTCCACGTCGATGCCGGCGCGCAGGGCGAGGCGGGCGGCGTCGACGGCACCCTCGGCGAGGCCGTGCAGGGTCTCGAGGAACCGTACGGCGAAGTAGTCGGCGACCACGATGCCGGTGAAGCCCCACTCGTCGCGCAGCAGCCCGGTCAGCAGGTGCTCGTCGGCGGCGGCGGGCATGCCGTCGATCTCGGCGTAGGAGTTCATCACCGACCGTGCCCCGCCGAGCCGTAGGGCCATCTCGAACGGCGGCAGGATGTGGTCGGCCAGTTCGCGGCGGCCCATCGACACCGGGGCGAGGTTGCGTCCGCCCCGGGAGGCCGAGTAGCCGGCGAAGTGCTTCAGGGTGGCGACGAGGCCGGCGTTCTCCAGGCCCCGCACGTACGCCGCGCCGGTCGTTCCGACCAGGTACGGGTCCTCCCCGATCGTCTCCTCGGTGCGGCCCCAGCGGTAGTCGCGGGTGACGTCCAGGACGGGCGCGAGCCCCTGGTGTACGCCGGCGGCGCGCATCGACGCGCCGATCCGACCGGCCATCTCCTCGACCAGCTCGGGGTGGAACGAGGCGCCCCAGCCCAGCGGGGTCGGGTAGACGGTGGCCTTGAAGGCCGCGAACCCGGTCAGGCACTCCTCGTGCACCTGGGCCGGTATGCCGAACCGGCTGGCGGCAACGATCTGCTCCTGGGAGGCGGCGAGCGAGCGGGCGCCGAGCACCGGGTCGACCGGTGCGGTGCCGAACGGGCGGGTGAGCTGACCCAGGCCGTACCGGATGATCGTGTCCCACGACGGGGTGTTGGCGACCATGTCGGACTGGTGTGGCGCGACGCCCTCACCGGACGCCTCGGCGCCGACCCAGACCCCGAAGAGCTGGGCGACCTTCTCCTCGACGGACATCACCGCGAGCAGCGCCTCGGCCCGTTCGGCCGGCGACCGCCGGGTGTCGCGCCACGGTGCGGCGTCGCGCGACGCCGATTCGCCGTCGACGGGCTGCTGACTTCTCATGCCGAGACCCCTTAGCTCCGGCCACGAACCGCGCCGTCGTGGGATCGGTTGGTGGCGCGCGGTTCCACAATCCGAAACTTTCCGGAAACCAGAGCAACCTTTTCGGCAACCTAAGTCCGCCGCCTGAGCGTGTCAAGAGTTTCGATGCGCCGTGGGATGCCTACCAGGGCGCTTAGCTGCATCGACGGGAATCGTCAACTGATCGTGTTAGTGTCGTCCGAAACTTTCGGATGCGGTATGAGGCTGCGATGACAGAGCACCACCCGCTCGGCCCACCCGGCTCCACCACCACCATCGCGACGATCGCCCACGACGTCGGCGTGTCGGTCGCGACGGTCTCCAAGGTCCTCAATGGACGCGAGGACGTCTCCCCCGGCACCAGAGCCCGGGTCGAGGCGAGTCTCGACCGCCACCAGTACCAGCGCCGCAGCCGGCGTTCATCCTCCGCCACCCGTCGGATCGACCTCGTCTTCCACGAGTTCGACACCGGTTGGGCGATGGAGGTGATGCGCGGGGTCGAGGCGGTGACGAGCGTCGCCGGCATCAGTCTCGCCGTATCCCAGCTCGGCGGCGCGCACCGCCCGGCGTCGCGATGGCTCGACACCCTGCTGGGTCAGCGTCCGCTGGGCGTGCTGTTCGTCCTCTGTCACCTCAGCGACGCGCAACAGCAGCTCCTGCGGCGTCAGGGCGTACCGTTCGTCGTGATCGACACCGACAGCGCGACCTCGGCGTCCGTGCCCACGGTCGGCTCGAACAACTTCAACGGCGGCCTGCTCGCCGCCCGGCACCTGATCGAGCTGGGGCACCAGCGGATCGCGGTCATCTCCGGGCCGCCCGACATGCTCTGCAGCCGGGCCCGGGCCGCCGGGTTCCAGTCCGCGCACGACGAGGCGGGGTTGACCCTCGACCGCGAGCTGGTCCGCTTCGGCAGCTTCTCCGCCGGCACCGGGCACACCCACGGCCTCCAACTGCTGCAACGACCGGACCGACCCACGGCGATCTTCGCCGGTTCGGACATCCAGGCGATGGGGGTGCTCCGGGCCGCACGCCGGTGCGGCCTGCGCGTCCCCGAGGACCTTTCGGTGATCGGGTACGACAACCTGCCGCTCGCCACCTGGACGGACCCGCCCCTCACGACGATCAACCAGCCGCTGCGCGACATGGCCGGCATCGCCACCCAGATGCTGCTCGACCTGTCCGCCGGCACCGAGCCGGCGACCAGCCGGATCGACCTGGTGACCGAACTGGTCGTCCGGGAGAGCACCGCGCCCCCCGCCCCACCCCGCTGACCCTGCGAGGACCCGTGCCCGACGCCGCTGTGCGCCTCGACGAGCTCGAGCGATACTCCCCCACCGTCACCGAGCCGGAGGACTTCGACCGGTTCTGGGGTGACACCCTCGCCGCTGCCGCCGCCCGGCCGGTACTCGTCGACGTCCGTCCCGAGCCCACCGACCTGCGCGTGCTCGACACCTGGGACGTCACGTTCGCCGGCTTCGACGGCGACGAGGTACGGGCCTGGTTCACCCGCCCGGCGGGCGTACCCGGACCGCTGCCCGCCGTGGTGGAGTACGCCGGCTACGGGCGCGGCCGTGGTCTGCCACACGAGCGGCTGGTCTGGCCGGCGGCCGGGTACGCGCACCTGTTGATGGACAACCGGGGGCAGTCCGGGCTGTACGCCGCCGGGGACACCGCCGACCGGCACGGCGCGCCCGGCGGGCCCTGGCCGGCGACCTGGGGAATCCTCGACCCGTACGACTACCACTACCGCCGTCTGATCACGGACGCCGTCCGGGCCGTCGAGGCGGTGCGCGCCCTGCCCGGAGTGGACGCGGGCCAGGTCGCCCTGCTCGGCAACAGCCAGGGCGGGGGCGTGGCGCTGGCCGTCGCCGGCCTGGTCGACGATCTCGCGGCGGCGCTGATCACCGCGCCGTTCCTCTGCGACGTCCAGCACGCCATCGAGCTCAGCGACGCCTCGCCGTACGGTGAGATCGCCCGGTACCTGGCGGTGCACCGGGAGGCCGAGGCCGCGGTCCGACGCACGCTGTCCTACGTCGACGGGGTGACCTTCGCCCGGCGGGCCACCGCGCCGGCACACTTCGGCATCGGTTTGCGCGACACCGTGTGCCCACCGAGCACCGGCTTCGCGGCCTACAACCAGTACGGCGCCGCGACCGGCCGACCCGACGCGCCACGGCGGGAGATGCACGTGTACCCGTTCAACGGTCACGAGAGTGGCGAGGCCCTGCACGTCCGGCGGCAACTGCGCTGGCTCGCCGCGACGCTCGCGAGTTGACCGTACCCATGGTCGGCGGTCGATGCGTTGCCGGTGTTAGCGATAACAAGCTATGGTGCGTCCGGGCGGGGTGAAGGGCACATCCCGACGTCCGGGTTCCTGGTCGTCGTCCCATCACCCGAGGAAGCCCCATGAGCCCTGTGACCCTTGGTAAACCCGTACCCCCGACACCCGACAGGCCCGCGACGACCCCGAGGCCCCGCCGGGCCCGGCTGTGGTGGGCCGCGCTGGCCGCCGTCGCGGCCATGACCGCCGCCGTACCGGTGGCGACCGCGCCCGCGAGCGCCGAATCCAACGGCGGGGTACGCGTGATGCCCCTCGGCGACTCGATCACCGACGGCTTCAACGTCGCGGGTGGCTACCGGATCGAACTCTGGCAACGGTTCGCGTCCGGCGGCTACCGGATCGACTTCGTCGGCTCGATGTTCAACGGCCCGTCCAGCCTCGGTGACCACGACCACGAGGGCCACTCCGGTTGGACCATCGCGCAGATCGACGCCAACATCGTGAACTGGCTGCGCGCCACCAACCCGCGCACCGTGCTGCTGCACATCGGCACCAACGACATGTACGGCGACACCTCCGGAGCGCCCGGCCGGCTGGCCACCCTGGTCGACCGCATCACCAACACCGCGCCGAACGCGGACGTGTTCGTAGCGACGATCATCCCGAAGTCCGGCGCGGACAACGTGGTCCGGGGCTACAACGCGGCGATCCCGGGGATCGTGCAGACCCGGGCCGCGGCCGGTAAGCGCGTCCACCTGGTCGACATGTACCGCGCGCTGACGCTCAGCGACCTGGCCGACGGCGTGCACCCGAACGCCACGGGCTACCGCAAGATGGCCGTCGCCTGGTACGACGCCCTGCGCGCGGTTCCCGGCAGCATCGGCGGGGACACGCCGACCACCCCGCCGCCCACGACTCCCCCACCGACCACGCCGCCGCCGACCACGCCCCCGCCGACGACCCCGCCGCCGACCACTCCCCCGCCCACCACGCCGCCGCCGGCGGCGGGCTGCCGGGTCACGTACACGGTCAACGCCTGGAACAACGGGCTCACCGCGGCCGTCTCGGTGACCAACACGAGCAGCAGCGCGATAACCGGCTGGGCCCTAGGGTTCACGCTGCCGAGTGGACAGACCATCACCGGGGGCTGGAACGCGGACTACTCCCCGACCAGCGGCGCGGTGACCGCCCGCAACGTCTCCTACAACGGCACGATCGCCGCGAACACATCGGTCGACATCGGCTTCCAGGCCACCCACACCGGCAACGCCGGCAAGCCGACCGCCTTCACGCTCAACGGCACCGCCTGCACGGTCGCCTGACACACGCCCCGGACAAGGAACGCGGGGGCGGCGAGAAGAGCTTCTCGCCGCCCTCGCAGGGGCTGTCTCGCTAACGGTGTTTCCGGCGATCTTGGTTAGTAGGTTTCAGCGGCTGGGAAGCGGTCGCTGAAGGTGATGGCGAAGGCGTTCAACGCGGGTTTCCAGCGCATCGTCCATCGGGTTCTGCCTGTTCCGGTGGGGTCCAGGGATCGGGTCACCAGGTACAGACACTTCAACGCGGCCTGCTCGTTGGGGAAGTGGCCGCGGGTTTTGATCGCCCGTCGGTAGCGGGCGTTCAACGACTCGATCGCGTTGGTCGAGCAGATCACCCGCCGGATCTCGACGTCGTAGTCGAGGAACGGGATGAACTCCGCCCAGGCGTTGTCCCACAGCCGGATCACCGCCGGATACCGCTCGCCCCACTTCTCTGCCAGGTCCTCGAACGCGGCCCTGGCCGCCGCCGCGTTGACGGCGGTGTAGATCGGTTTGATGTCGTGCTTGAGCGCGTCCCAGTACTTGCGGGAGGTGAGCCGGAACGTGTTGCGGATCAGATGGATGATGCACGTCTGCACGATCGTGCGGGGCCACACGTTCGTGACCACCTCGGGAAGACCTTTCAGGCCGTCGCAGACGAGGAAGAACACGTCCTTCACGCCCCGGTTACGCAGGTCGGTCAGCACGCTCATCCAGAACTTCGCACCCTCACCACCCGAGCCGGCCCATAACCCGAGGATGTCCTTCTCCCCGTCGAGCGTGACCCCGATAGCGGCGTAGAAGGGCCGGTTCGCGACCTGCCCGTCGCGGACCTTGACCACGATCGCGTCGATGAACACGGCGGCGTAAATCTCATCCAACGGGCGGTGCGACCAGTCGGTCATCTCCTCGATCACCTTGTCGGTGATCCGCGAGATCGTCTCCTTCGACACCGAAGCCCCGTAGATCTCCGCGAAATGCGCCGAGATCTCCCCGGTGGTCAAACCCTTGGCATACAACGACAACACGACTTCGTCGACCCCGGACAGGCGCCGCTGCCTCTTCTTGACGATTTGGGGCTCGAAGGTGCCGGCCCGGTCCCGGGGCACATCGATCTGGACCGGCCCCGTGCTATCGGTCAGCACCGTCTTCGCCCTGGTGCCGTTGCGGACGTTGCCCGACTCCACCCCAGCCGACTCATGTTTCTCATAGCCCAGATGCTCGGTCATCTCCTCCTTCAGCGCCGTCTCCAGGACCGTTTTGGTCAGCTGCTTGAGCAGCCCGTCCGGGCCGGTCAGCGACAGCCCTTGTTCCTTCGCGGCCCGGACCAGCTCGGCGGCGGCCTTCGCCTCAGCCGACGGCTCGGGCCGCTTCTTACGTCCGGTCTGGTCGTTCAGTGTCGCGGTCATCACGGCACCCTCCTCACCAGGCACAACGCCCGATGGGTCAGGCCGGAAACACCCTTAGATGCACAGACCCCCCTCGCAAGCACGGGTGGCTCAGGGGCGCGGCTGGAGTCGGGTGGTCGGACCATTGGACGCCACCCCAGCATGCATACGGAGGCATGTGGTCGACGCGCCAGCGTCCGGATCTGCCGATGAGCGTGCACGGTCCCGCCCGTATCTCGGATCTCCGGTGACGGCCGAAGGTGCGGTGTGTGCCTGTCAGCTGGGTTGTGTGTCCCACCAGCGCGGCAGGTCGACGTCCGGCGCTTCCGGGTTGGTGAAGTGGAACGGCACGCCGGCATGTCGCGCGACAGCCTGGCCCTGCTCGATCGCCTGTTGTGCCTCCGGCCACGGCGGTACCTGCCCGGTGAACAGGCGGATGTCTCCGCCGTGTCGTAGCACCGTCAACGGCACCTCATCGAAGCGGTCGTGGTGTCGGCCCGGTCGGCTCACGATCGCCACCAGGACGACGAACCAGCCCTGTGTGTCGCCGTCCCAAAAGGCTTCGACGGCGAGGATTGGTGCGGCGATGGCGTCCGCCTTCTCGATCAGCTGCGCGGTCGTCGGTGGCGGTGGCTCGGGCTCGAGGAGACCCTGCCGGTCCAGTTCGGCGCGTCGCTCGATCAGAAGATCCTGCGCCTCGTACAGGCCGGGCGGCGGTTGCAGTCCGCCTTCCTGGCGCAGGAGGACGACCGCCTGGATCAGTCGACGCGTGCACAGCAAGTCGTCTATCTGCTTCAGTAACTGCGGGTCGATCGCGTTCCACCAGGCGTTGGTCGCAAGCATCTCGCCATTATCGTCGGGCGGCGTCAACGCCGACGGACAAGCCCTGATCCGGCATCCGGATCTGCCGCCGACCGTGCGCGCTGGTGCGGAGCGTCCGTCACCCCTGGTAGCTGTCGGAGGTCGTGCCTATTTGCAGCATGTGGCGGCGGCATCGGGTGGCCGGGGCCGTGGCGGCCGACGATCTGTCCGAGGTCGCGGCAGCTCTTGCCGCGGTGGGTGAGCTGGGCGAGTGCCCGCAGGGACAGGCCAGCCTGCTCACTAAGTTGCCGGAGGGTGGCGCCGAAGCGTGGGTCGACGTGGGCCGTCATGGCGGTGCTCCCAATAGCGGACGGCAATGGCGGCACCGCCGGCTTCTACACCGCCGGGCCACCATGTCGAGGCTAGCGCCCTTGTGCCTGGCTTGGCATGCTCCGACGCGCACTAGGGGCGCCCCGGGCGCTGATCGTCCGCTGTGGCTGACCGCCGTGTCGATGTGCTGTTGAGCGTGATGCCACAGGGGCATCAAGATGACTCTGTGGCATCACGCTCAAGGAGGCATCCGCCCCTACCGAGGTGACCGGGGGTCACCGCCGGCCGCCGGCTGCCTGTTCGATACGACCGACGGCCGACCGCTCAGCGGGTCGCCGCACGGTAGAGGCGGCTCACCGTCTCGGCGACGCAGACGGGCTTGTCGCCACCATCGCTGTTGACCGTCACCGCCGTGACCAGCTGCACCCCACCGCTGACCGGCGACACCTCGGCGATGACCGCGCTGGCGCGTACGGCCGCGCCGACCCGCAGCGGCGCGGGAAAGCGCACCCGGTTCAGCCCGTAGTTGACGCCCATCGCGACGCCCTCGACGCGGTAGAGCTGGCCGGCCAGGGCCGGCACCAGCGAGAGGGTGAGGAAGCCGTGCGCGATCGGGGCGCCGAAGGGACCGGCCGCAGCCCGTTCCGGGTCGATGTGGATCCACTGGTGATCGTCGGTCGCGTCGGCGAACAGGTTCACGCGGTCCTGCTCGATCCGCTGCCAGGGGCCGGGGCCGAGGGTCTCGCCGACCGCGGCGGTCAGCTCGTCGACGGAGGTGAAGACGCGCATGCGGGTGTCCTTAGTGCTGGAGGGTGCCTGACGCACAAACTAGCGGTGATAGTTAACGCCGTCCAGACCCGATGATGCCGTGGCGGCGCTCAGCGTTCGGAGGCGAGACCGGCGTGCTGTTCGGTGGCGAACGCGCGGGCCAGCTCGGTGCGGGAGCGGATCCCGAGCCGGTGGAAGACGTTGCGCAGGTGGTGGTCGACCGTCCGGGTGGACAGGAACATCCGGGCGGCGATCTCGCGGTTGGTGGCACCCTCGGCGACGAGTCGGGCGATCCGGAGCTGTTGACCGGTCAGCAGTCGGGCCGCCGGCAGATCCGGCGGCCCCCCCCACACCCCCGCGGCGCGCCCCGCGGCCGCGGGCCGCGCGGCC
>NZ_JBFAOC010000053.1:0-21067 GCF_040675055.1 Micromonospora sp. NPDC049662 | reverse complement strand
GCTCCGCTCGGTGCTGCCGCCCCCCCCCCCGCGCGGGCGCCGCGCCGGCCTTGCGCTCCCGCCGCCCCGCCGCGCGGGGCCCGCCCCCCCCCGCCCCCCCCCCCGACTCCCCGGCGGCGCGCAGCTCGGCCGTGGCCAGCTCGGCCCAGCGACCGACCCCGAGCAGGGTGAACGCCTCCCGGGCGCGGTGCAGGTGCTCCCGGGCGTCCCGTGGTCGCCGGCTGCGCCGCAGGTCCTGACCGAAGAGCAGCTCGGTCCGGGCCCGTTCGAACACGCCGGCCTCCGTCGGGTGCAACCGCAGCGCCGTCCGGAACTCGCGCTCGGACTCGACGCCGCCCCGGGTCGCCAACAGCGCGTGGCACCGGGCCGACAGCGCCCGGCGCAGCGGGCTCGCGGTGCTGCTCGCCCACCTGTCGAAGGCGGCGAGGGCGGCGGTCGCCGCCGGCCGGTGCGGCAGGTGCGCGGCGGCCTCCACCAGGTACGGGGTGGCCATCACCTGGACGAGCACCTGGCCCCGACCGGTACCGAGCCGGGCCAGGGACGCGAGGCGGGTCGCCGCCTCGGCGTGCCGACCGTCGACGAGGTCCAGCACGGCCAGCGCCCAGCCGGCGAGCGCGTGCGGTCGGCTGCCCGGTGTCGACGTCGTACCAATCTCCCGGATCCGCCGCAGGCTGCTCTCGCGGTCGGCGCGTACGGCGGCCAGCACGGCGAGCATCCCCAGGTGGACGTCGGCGCAGTTGAACTGCCCGGTGGCCCGCGCCACCCGCAGCCCTTCGCGGGAGGTCTCGGCCGCCGTCTCGTGCCGGCCCAGCCAGTACTCGGCGACCGCCCGCAGCTCCAACGCGCGGGACAGCATGGACAGCTCGCCGTGCTCGCGCGCCAACCCGACGGCGCGTTCGGCGAGGCGGTGCGCGGCGCCGTCCACGGCCACCACCAGTCCGGCCGCCGCCGCGCAGGCGAGCGCGGTCGGGGTCAGCTCCGGCCCGGCGAGGCGGCCACCCAGCACGACGGCCCGCCGCAGCGCGGGCCCGGCTCGCTCGTGATCGCCGCGTAGCGTGGCCGCCACCCCGGTGACGAGGCATCCGGTCAACTCCACGGCCGGCGGGTCGTCACGCTGACGGAGCGCGTCGGCACGCCGGCCGACCTCCGCGTACCGGTACTGGTCGCCGGCGAAGCAGACGGCCTCACCGGCGCGCGCGAGCCCCTGCATGGCTCGGGCGCGGTCGACGGCGGCCACCGTCCGCGCGGCGGACAGCAGGGTGGCCGCCGCGCCGGGCGCGTCGTCGCAGCGCAGGTCGATCTCGCCGCGCAACAGCCCGGCCTCGCCCTCGACGAGCGGGTCCGCGCAGGTCGCGCGGAGACGGTCGAGCAGCAGGCGGGCCTGGCCGGGTTGTCCGCCGGCCCAGGCGTAGCGGGCGGCCGCGAGCAAGCGGGCGGCGGCGTCGTCGGGGCGGTCGCTGAGCGCGGCGGCCCGGCACAGCGCCGCCGACGCAACGGCCCAGCCGTTGCGCCCACCGGCCGCCGCCCGCTCCAACTCGGCGGCGAGGGCCGGATCGGCGCCCGCGGTCGCGTCGGCGAGGTGCATCGCCCGGCGTAACCGCTGGCCGAGCGGATCGAGTACGCCCGCGAGCAGCCGGTGTGCGGCCCGCCGCTGCGCGAGCGGAGCGGCGGCCGCCACCATCGTGCGGGCCAGGGGCTGGGCGAAGGTGACGCCTGCCGAATCGACGCGGACCAGCCCGGCGGCCTCGGCCGGGGCGAGCGCCTCGATGACCATGCCGGCGGCGTCGGCCGCGCGGACCAGGGTCGCCGCGTCGTCCGACTCGTCGAGCACGGCGAGCAGCAGCATCCGGCGCGTGTCCGGCGGCAGCCGGTCGAGACGGGCCCGGTAGGAGCGCCCCAGCGCGCCGTCGGCCGGCGGCGCGGCCGGAAGCGGTTCCTCCCCGCGCCACTGCGCCGGGGTGAGCACGTCGGCGAGGTCCACGAGCGCCTGCGGGTTGCCGCCGCCGACCTCGGCGAGCGTGGCGGCGACCGGAGCGGCGGGCCGCTCGGACAGTCGGTCGGTGAGAACGGCGATGCAGTCGCGCTCGTTCAGCGGGGCCAGTCGGTGGGTCACGAGTCCGTCGACGGTGGCGGTGGCGTCCGCGGTGAGCAGGACGACGACCGGCAGCCGCCGCAGCCGGCGGGCAACGACCGCGAGCACCTGCGTGGTCTGCGGGTCGCCCCGGTCCACGTCGTCCATGGTGGCGAGCAGCGGACGCTCCCGGGCGGTCGCGGCGAGCAGCCCGAGGACGGCCACCGACAGGGCCAGCCGGCGCTCGGGTGGGCAGCCCTCCCCGTCCATGACCCGGTACAGCAGGCGGCGGCGCTCCTCGGGCAGGGCGGTCGCGCGGTCGCGCACCGGGTCGAGCAGGCGTTGCAGGCCGGCGTACGGCAGCATCGCCTCCTCTGGCAGCCCGGTCGCGGCCAGGACCGCGCAGTCCTTCGCGTACCGGTGCGCGTAGGAGATCAGCGCGGTCCGACCCGACCCCGGCTCGCCGTGCAGCAGCAGAGCGCCGCCACCGTCGGTGACGTCATCCAGCAGGCTCCGGACGGCCGCGCACTGGTCGTCCCGGCCGCGCAGCACAGTTATTTGCACTCGTGATGCAGCAACCATGCGTCTCAGTGTCACTCATCCGGAAGCGGATGGAAAGAGGACAGGCCGGGATCAGTCGGCCGCGACCTCGGCCAACAGCGCGCCCACCGTCCGGGTCATCACCGCGCGGGCCGCGTCCACCCCCAGACCGAGGCCGTAGCGCAACATCGACCAGGCCGGCCACATGCTCGCCGCCACCACCGCGTTGAGCAGTTGGCCGCGCTCGCGCCCGGCGCGCGCCAACTCGGCGGCGAAGAGCTGCTCGACCTCGTCGCGGACCCGGTCGACGTGCTTGACGCGGTTGCGGCGCAACTGCTCGGAGACCGGCTCGCGCATCTGCGCGGCCCGTGCCGACGGCGCGATGAGCTGGAGCAGTCGCGCCCGTTGCCGGCAGTACGCGTCGACCCGCTTGGCCAGCGGCAATGTCGTCGAGATCGGCCGGTAGGCGGCGTCCTGCTGCCGCAGCACCTCCGCGCCACTGGCCTCGAAGAGCGTCTCCATGTCCTTGAAGTTGGTCCAGAGCGTCCGCAGCGAGATGCCGGCCCGTTCGGCGATCCGCTCGCCGGTGGGCCGCAGGTCGCCCTCGGTGATGAGCGCCAGGTGCGCCTCGACGATGGCCGCCCGGGTGCGTTCGGCACGGGCCGTCCGTCCGTCGACCCGCGCCGGCGTCTCGACCCTGTTCATCCGCCCCCGCCCTCTCACCGCCACGGTGTCGTCCGGCTCTGCGACGAGTCTAGACAGGCGATGATCGGGACACTGCGCGTACGCGTGGGCGGCGTCATCCGGGCCGGCCGGATTGCATTCACGGTGCAAATAGTATGAGAGCTGTTCGGTATCGGTCAACGCCCGCCAGCGGTGACCGCCGCGCACCCCCGCGCAGGGTCGTACGGCCCGGACGTGGTCACCCCCGGGCCGTACGACCAGATGCCGCGGGTCAGGAGGCGGTCGGCACCCCGTTCGCGGGCGGCGCGACCGGCGCGGCCGTGTACTCCTTGACCGGCCCGTCGCGCTCGTCGGTCTCGTAGGTGGGCCCGAAGTAGCTCTGGACTCCCCCGCTCACCCGGCTCAACCGCTGCCCGCCGTAGCCGGAGTGGTCGTCGGCGGCGAAGCGCAACGGCGCGAGACCGGGCCCCTGGAAGCCACCCTTCTCGACCGCGTCGACGACCTTCTCACGGGTGACGTCCTTGCCGGCGGCGAGCAGCACCTGCACGAACAGGTAGCCGACGGACATGCCGTAGACGGTGTTGCCGTCGAACGGCGCGTCCCCGTTGTGCGACTTGTTGATCTTCGTGAAGAGCTGGATCCACGGGTTCGCGGTGTCGTTCTGCATCGGCAGGTAGTTGGTGCCGACCATGCCCTCCAACAGCGGCGCGGCCGCGCCGAGCTGCTTGGCCAGGGTCGGCTGGTCGGCGCCGACGTTGGACACCAGCCACTGTGGCTTGAAGCCCAACCGCGCGGCGGTGCCGATGGACAGCGCGGTGAAGCCGGGCACGGTCGCCAGCACGACGACCTGACAGCCGGCCGCCTTGAACGCGCCGATCTGCGGGGCGACGTTGGTGTTGCTGGTGACGTACGTCTGCTTGACCGCCACCGCCTGAGCGCCGAGGACCTTCTCCACGCCGGCCAGGCTGTCGCGGCCGAAGTCGTCGTCCTGACCGAGGAAGCAGACCTTCTGGCCGGCCAGGTTCGACTTCGCGTAGTTGGCGAGGATCTTGCCCTCGACGGTGTAGTCCGGGTTGAAGCCGAACGTGCCGGGATAGGTGTCGGGCTGGTCCCAGCTCCGGCTGCCGGAGGCGACGAAGAGGTCCGGCACCCGGTTGCTCTTGAGGAAGTCGAGCACGCCGCTGTGGGTCGGCGTGCCGAGGCCGTTGAGGATGGCGAAGACCTTGTCCTGCAACACGAGCTGGCGTACCACCTGCTGGGTGTTCGCGGGGTTGTAGCCGTCGTCCATGACCTTGTAGGTGATCTTCCGGCCGTGCACGCCGCCGTTGGCGTTGACGTAGTCGAAGTACGCCTTCGTCGCCGGCGCGATCTTGGAGTAGCCGGCCGAGGCCGGCCCGGTGAGCGGCATGTGGGTGCCGACGACGATCTCGGTGTCGGTGACCCCCGGCACCGACCTCCCGCCGGAGGCGGGACCGTCGTCGCCGCCACAGCCAGCGGCGGCGATGAGCAGAACGATGGAGCTGGCGATCGCGAGACCGCGTCGCGCCGTAGGGTGCATGGGAGACACCGACCTTTCTCGGTCCGGTTGGGTGGGAGCGGTGTGGTGGGTGGAGCGCCCGGCGGAGGCCGGGCCGGGGACAGCTCAGGAACGTCGCGCCGGCCAGCGGGCCAGCAGCGCCCGACCGAGGCGGGCCAGCAGACCCTGCACGCCGCCGGGCGCGGCGATCATCACGACGATCAACGTGATGCCGAAGATCGCCAGCGGAAGGTTGCCCTCCAGTCGCTGCGCCACCGCTGGCGAGAGGGTGAGCAGCTCGGTCACGGAATGGGTGAGATCGGGCAGGGCGACCAGCAGCACGGCCCCCCAGAGCGCGCCGGCGAGGCGACCGAGACCGCCGATGACCACGGCCATCAGCAGGAACAGCGACAGCGTCAGCGAGAACGCCCCAGGTGACACGCTCTGCGCCAGCACCGCGAGCAGGCCACCGCCGAGCCCCGCGGTCGCGGCGCTGACCACGAACGCGAGAACCTGGGTACGGGCCACGTGGATGCCCGCCAGTCGGGCCGCCACCTCGTCGTCGCGAACGGCCCGGAAGGTCCGCCCGTACCGGCTGCGGACCAGGTTCGCCAGCAGCAGCAGCGCCAGCAGCGTGGCGGCGCCGCAGACCCAGAGCTGCCACCGCTCGTACGGGAAGTACGGGCCGAGCGCCAGCGGCGGCGGCTCCACCGGCACCGACAGCCCCTGCTCACCGCCCAGGACGCCGTCGAAGGTGACGGCCAACGCCGGCACGACGACGGCCACGGCGAGCGTCACCCCGGCCAGGTAGGGGCCGCGCAGCCGGGCCGCCGCCACACCGACCACCGCGCCGACCACGACCGTGCCCAGCACCGCCGCGAGCAGCGACAGCGCCAACAACCAGCCGCCGGTCCACCCCCGGTCCAGGAACGCGTTCTGGCACAGCGCCACCGTGTACGCCCCGGTCGCCATCAACGCCCCGTGCCCCAACGACAGCTGCCCGTTGAGCCCGGTGAGGACGGTCAACCCGGCGGTGGCGCAGAGGTACGCCGCGATCGTGGCGAGCTGGAAGTTGCGGAACGGCTCGACGGCGTAGCTGACCGCCACCAGCAGCGCCCCCACGGCGAGCGCCACGGCCAGGTGCCGCAGCAGGGTGGAGCCCCGTCGCGGCTCGGGCGGACGGTCACCGGCGTCGGCCGGCCGGCGCTTCGGCGGCAGGACCGCCCGGGTCGCGCTCACACCCGCCTCGCCGCGACCGGGGCGAACAGCCCGCCGGGCCGCACCAGCAGCACCGCCAGCAGCAGGACGAGCACCGCCAGCGGGGTGAGGTCGCTGCCGGCGTACCCGCTCACGTAGGAGAGCAGCAGCCCCACCGCGAGGCCGCCGACGACCGCCCCCGGTGGACTGTCCAGCCCACCCACCACCGCCGCGGTGAACGCCGAGACGAACACCAGGTCCATGGCGTGCGGGTGCAGGCCCAGCTCGGTGGGGATGACCAGCATCGCGGCGAGCGCGCCCACGCCCGAGGCCAACGCCCAGCCGAGCGTCAACATGCCGCCGACGTTCACCCCGAGCAGTCGGGAGACCTCCGGCGCGAACGCCGCCGCGCGCATCCGCAACCCGATCGAGGTACGGGCGAACATCCAGCCCAGCCCGCTGACCACCACGGCGATCGTGGCGAAGACGAACAGGTCGTACGGCGACAGCACGGCGATCCCGCCGACGGTGAGGGCGGACCGGCTGAACGGGACCTCGGCGGGGCGGAACTCGTTGCCGTACACCATGCCCAGCACCGCCTGGATCAGCAGCACCAGACCGAGCGCGACGATGACCGGGTTGAGCGGTGACGCGTGGTCCACGTGCCGCATCACGACCCGGTCCACCAGCGCGCCGAGCAGCAGGCCGGCGACGATCGCGACGACGAAGCCGAGCCAGTAGACGCCCGTCGCGGCGGACACCGAGTACGCGACGTACGCGGCGGCGACGGCCATCGCGCCCTGGGCGAAGTTCACGACCCGCGCGGCCCGCCAGATGAGCACCAGCGCGAGCGCGAACGCGGCGTACACCGCGCCCCGGGACAGACCGTCGACGGTGAGGAAGACGAAGCGGTCCAACTGTTCTCCCTCCAGGGACATCCGGTGTTGGTCAGAAACCGAGGTACGCGTGGCGCAGGTCGACGTCGTCGCGCAGCGTCGCCGCCGGGGCGGCGATCACCACCTGGCCGAGGGACATCACGACGCCCTGGTCGGCGACGGCGAGCGCGCTGCGCACGTTCTGCTCGACCAGCAGCACGGTCAGGCCGGTCCGGTCGCGCAACTGGCGCAGCAGGGCCATGATCCGGGCGACCACCCGGGGCGCCAGGCCCAGCGACGGCTCGTCCAGCAGCAGCAGGCGCGGCCGCCCGACCAGCGCCCGGCCGAGCGCGAGCATCTGCCGTTCGCCTCCGGAGAGCTGGTGGCCGAGGTGACGACGACGCCGCGCGAGGGGCTCGAACAGCTCGTAGACCTCGTCGAGGGCGCGGCCGGCGTCCGCCCGGTCGCGTCGCCACAGCCCACCGAGCCGCAGGTTCTCATCGACCGTCAGCTCGCCGATCACGCCCCGACCCTCCGGGACGTGCGCCATCCCGCGCCGTACGAGCTGTTCCACCGGCGTACCCCGCAGGTCCTCCCCGGCGAGGACGACCTGGCCGGCGGCCGGCCGGATCATCCCAGAGAGCGCCCGCAGCAGCGTCGTCTTGCCGGCGCCGTTGGCGCCGACGACGGCGGCGATGGTGCCGGCCGGCACGGTGAGGTCGACGGCCCGCAGCACCGGCGCGGCCCCGTAACCGGCCACCAGCCCCCGGACCACGAGCAGATCCGGCGCGCTCATGGTGTGGGCTCCTCGACGAGGGCCCCGAGGTAGGCGTCGGTGACCGCCGTGTCGTCGCGGATCTCGTCCGGCGGCCCGGTGGCGATCACCCGGCCGAAGTCGAGGACCACGATCTCGTCGCAGACGTTCATCACCAGGTCCATGTGGTGCTCGACGAGCAGCACCGCGCACGGGTCGACGTCCCGCCGGGGCAGCCGCCGGATCAGGTCCGCCAGCTCGGCGATGTCGTCCGCGCCGAGGCCGCCGGCGGGTTCGTCGAGCAGCAGCAGCCGCGGTCGCGCGGCGAGCGCGCGGGCCAGGGCGACCCGCTGGCGTACGGCGAAAGGAAGCGTGCCCGGCGCGGCCTCGGCGTGCTCGGCGATGCCCAGCTCGTCGAGGACGTCCAGGGCGTGTCGGCGCAGCCGGCGCTCGTCGCGGTCGCTGCGGGGCAACCCGAACAGCGCCGCCGCGAAACCCGCACGGGCGGTGTGGGATGCGCCGGCCATCACGTTCTCCACCACACTGAGCCCCGCGAAGAGCCCGGTCCCCTGGAGGGTTCGGGCGATGCCGAGGCGGGTCAGCCGGTGGGGTTGGGGGCGCAGCGGTCGACCGTCGAGGGTGAGCGAACCCGTCTGCGGTGTGACGAAGCCGCAGACCACGTTGAACAGGGTGGTCTTGCCGGCGCCGTTGGGCCCGATCACGCCGACCACCCGGGAGGGTGGCACCCGGAGCGAGACGTGGTCGAGGGCGGTGAGGCCGCCGAAACGGACGCCGATGTCGTGCAGTTCGAGGCCGCGCTCCATGCACCCATCCCTTTGCCGTGGCGGGTGTTATTTACACTCGCAGTGTACGTTTCTCGGTGATCGCGTCAAGACCCCTCGATACGCCCGAACGGCCGGGACGGCCGCCGTGGGGCGACCGTCCCGGAGGCGCGCGCTCAGGCGCTCGGGCAGGTGTTGCGGTACTCCTCGATCTGCGACCCGGTGGGGCCAGGGCAGAGGAACTGCTCGTAGCGGGTGTCGTCGTCGACGAACCGCTTGAGCCAGGCCACCATCTGCCGCGCCGTCGGGGTGTTGACCGTCTGCGGGAAGAAGTGGCTGGCCCCGTTCAACTCCAGGTAGGCCTTCTCGGCCGAGGACGGAATGCTGTTGTAGAACGGGACCGAGTGCGTGGCGACCGGCGCGACGGTGTCGCTCTCGCCACCGATGATCAGCGTCGGCACGCGCAGCTCGGACCAGCTCTTGTCCGTGTTCCAGGGCGCGAGGGGCACCGCGGCCTGCAACGACGGTCGGGACGAGGCCGCCTCCAGGCTGCCTCCGCCGCCCATCGAGTGGCCGGCCACCGCGAGCCGGCTGCTGTCGATCCGGCTCCGCACCGAGCTGCGCTGGGTGAGGTAGTCCAGCGCGGCGAGCAACTGCCGGCCCCGGCTGTCCGGCTGGTCGAGCCGGGTGTTGGTCTCGATGCCGATCACCACGAAGCCGTGCGAGGCGATCCGTGGGCCGAGCCAGCTGATGCTGGACCAGGCGGCGGTGTAGCCGGGTGAGATGGCGACGGCGCCGAAGGTGCCCTCGCTGGTGCTGGTCGGGTAGTAGATGACCCCGCCGCCGAAGCCGGTGACGCTCAGCGCGGACACGCTCTGCGACGCGGTGGCGAAGGGGCCACGGCTGGCCTCCAGGATCGCGGTGGTCGGGTCGGGACCCCGGTCGTAGGGGCCGGCCGCCTGTGCGGCACCCGTCGGTCCGACGAGGACACCGGCGACGAGCAGGGTGGCGGCCAGCGCGAGCCGGGCGGCTCGGGCGGGCAGGGAACGGGGACGGGTGGTGGTTGGTGACGACACGTCGGGCACTCCCTAGAGTCGAGGAATATCGACGTTCGTCAGTGTCATTTGCCCGGGTCGGGCGGCGCATCGGTGAAATCACCAGTCCCGGATTTATCGTGCGTTTCGCCCCTCAAGGCAGGGGTAGGGGTGCAGGGGCCAGCCCAAACGCTCCAGCGAGAGGTTCGCCCAGTGGATTCCAGCAAGCCCGCCGAGGCGGTCAAGAACGTCGTTAAGACCGCCTCCGATAAGATCGCCGACGCCCTCACCCCGGACGTGCCGGGCGCACCTGGCAGCGCGCCGCCCACCGTCGAGGAGCCGACCTCGCCGCACGATCCGCTGCCGCCCAAGACCGAACAGGGCGCGCCGCAGACGCGTACGCCCACCGGCGTCGAGACCGGCGCGCCGACGACCGCGAACGGCCAGCAGGGGGCGTACCTCACCACGGCGAACGGGGCCCGGCTGCGCGACACCGACCACTCGCTCAAGGCCGGCCCCCGGGGACCGGTCCTGCTCCAGGACCACCACCTACGCGAGAAGATCACGCACTTCGACCACGAGCGCATCCCGGAGCGCGTGGTGCACGCGCGGGGCGCGGGCGCGCACGGGGTGTTCACCGCGTACGGCACCGCCGAGGCGGTCACGAGGGCCGGCTTCCTGAAGAAGGGTCGGGAGACGGAGGTCTTCGTCCGGTTCTCCACCGTCCTCGGATCGCGCGGCTCGGCCGACACCGTCCGGGACACCCGGGGCTTCGCCACCAAGTTCTACACCGACGAGGGCACCTTCGACCTGGTCGGCAACAACATGCCGGTCTTCTTCATCCAGGACGCCATCAAGTTTCCCGACATCATCCACGCGGCGAAGCCGCACCCGGACCGGGAGATCCCCCAGGCGCAGAGCGCGCACGACACGTTCTGGGACTTCGTGTCGCTGCACACCGAGGCGCAGCACCACACCATCTGGAACATGTCCGACCGGGGCATCCCGCGCTCGTACCGGACCATGGAGGGCTTCGGCGTACACACCTTCCGCCTGGTCAACGAGGCCGGGGAGACGGTGCTGGTCAAGTTCCACTGGAAGCCGAAGCTCGGCGTGCACTCCCTGACCTGGGAGGAGGCGCAGATGCTCGGCGGCATCGACCCCGACTTCCACCGTCGGGACCTCTACGACGCGATCGAGGCGGGCGCGTTCCCCGAGTGGGAACTCGGCATCCAGGTCTTCCCCGACACTCCCGAGGAGACCTTCGCCGGCATCGACCTGCTCGACGCCACCAAGATCGTCCCGGAGGAGTTGGCGCAGGTGCAGCCGGTCGGCCGGCTGGTCCTCAACCGGACGCCGACGAACTTCTTCGCCGAGACCGAGCAGGTCGCCTTCCACCTCGGCCACCTGCCGCCGGGCATCGACGTCACGAACGATCCGCTGCTGCAGGGGCGACTCTTCTCGTACGTCGACACGCAGCTCACCCGCCTCGGCGGGCCGAACTTCACGCAGATCCCGATCAACCGTCCGCACGCGGCGGTCAACGACATGCTGCGTGACGGCTTCCACCAGCACGCCGTGCACGCCGGGGTGGCGCCGTACCGGCCGAACTCCCTCGACGGCGGCAACCCCTTCGAAGCCGGGGACGCCGAGCACGCCTTCGTCGACGTGCCGGTGACGGTGGCGCAGGCGCCCAAGGTCCGCGCGAGCCCCGCGTCGTTCGACGACCACTACAGCCAGGTACGACTGTTCTGGCTGAGCATGTCGCCGGTCGAGCGGGAGCACATCATCCGGGCGTACACCTTCGAGCTGGGCAAGTGCTACCACCAGGCGATCAAGGAACGCCAGCTGCGGTGCCTCGCCAACATCGACCCGGTGCTGTGCGAGCAGGTGGCCACCGGCCTGGGGCTGCCCGCGCCGCAGCCCACGGTGACGCCCGTCGACGTCACGCCGAGCCCGGCCCTGTCGCAGGTCGGCGGGGAGTGGCCGGCCGACGGTCGCACTGTCGGGATCGTCGTCGACCCCGACGGTGACCTGAACGACGTCGACGAGGTCCGCCGGGCCGTCTTCGACGCCGGCATGGTGCCGCTGCTGATCGCCCCACACGGTGGCCTGGTGGGCGACCTGACGGTCCAGCGGACCTTCGCCACCGGCCGGTCAGTCGAGTTCGACGCGCTCCTGCTGGCCGGGGCCCCGGTGCCCGCGCCCGACGCGCTGCCCGCCCGCGACGCCAAGGCCGGTCGGCCGGACGCGGCGACCGTCGACCCGCGCGTGCTGCTCCTCGTCGAGGAGTGCTGGCGGCACGCCAAGGCGATCGGCGCGTGGGGCGCCGGTGTCAGCGTGCTGGAGCAGGCCGGGGTGGCCGGCACCCCCGGCATCGTGGCCGCCGGCTCCGGCGTCGAGGCGCTGACCGGGGTGCGGCGGCTGATGGCCGCGCACCGGGTCTGGGACAGGTTCCCCGCCTCGGTCGGTTGATCCGACGTCGACGAGGGCCGTCCCTCCGCTTCGGCGGGCGGGCGGCCCTCGTCGTCGTGGACGGGGCTTGATCGACGCGACATCGCCCATCTGGCGGTAACCGGGCCGGCAGATGCCCCTACTTCGCTGAACTGGTGTCGATCACGACCGCGCCCGACTCAGCCGATGTCGGCCAGCCGCGGCAGCACCTCGTCGCCGAGCCGCCGGGCGAACTCCACGGGGTGCCGGTCCGGCGTGACCTGCACCTCGGTGACGCCGAGCGCGGCGTAATCGGACACCTCGGCGAGGAACGCGTCGAGATCCTCCAGCGGCGGCTTGCTGGCCAGCACGGTTTTCTCGATGCTGTCGTAGTCGCGGCCCTCGGCGGCGCAGTGCCCGCGCAGCACGTCCAGCTTGTGCGCGATCCCCTCGGCGCCCGTGCCGAACAGGTTGCAGGCGTCGGCGTACCTGGCGACCAGCAGCAGTGTCTTCTTCTCGCCGCTGCCGCCGATCATGATGGGCGGATGCGGACGGCGCAGCGGCCGCGGCGAGTTGATCGTCTCCGTGAGCTGGTAGTGCCGCCCGTCGAACGGCCCGTCGTCGTCACTCCACATCTGCTTGCAGATCCGCAGCGTCTCCTCCAGTCGCTCGAACCGCTCGGCGACCGGCACCACGGGCACGCCCAGTCCCCGCTGCTCCCGCTCGTACCAGGACGCCCCGATGCCGAGCCGGGCCCGGCCGCCGGAGAGCACGTCGAGGGTCGTCACGGTCTTGGCCAGCAGCCCCGGATAGCGGTACATCACACCGGTGACCAGTACACCCAGCGTCATCCGCCGGGTCTGCGCCGCGACGTAACCCAACGTGGTGTACGCCTCCAGCATCGGCTCCTCGGCCGGCGCCAGCGCCTCCATCTGGAAGAAGTGGTCCATGACCGTGAACGAGGCCACTCCGGCCTGTTCGGCGATGGTCGCCGCCTCGCTGAGGGTCGGCGCGATGGCCGCCGGATCGGCGGGAGTCGAAAAGTTCCAGTAGTGCAGACCGAGCTTCATGTTCGGCACCTCCGCGATCGAGCCTAGTAGCGCTCCCCGGGTTCCCAACG
The DNA here is from genome assembly GCF_040675055.1 of Micromonospora sp. NPDC049662. Taxonomy (NCBI): domain Bacteria; kingdom Bacillati; phylum Actinomycetota; class Actinomycetes; order Micromonosporales; family Micromonosporaceae; genus Micromonospora; species Micromonospora sp. NPDC049662. The sequence goes on along the minus strand of NZ_JBFAOC010000053.1, from coordinate 8,061 downwards.
CGTCGTCGGCACGATGGTGGTGGTCCCGCTCCGACGAACTGACGGAGTCCATTACCGGATCATGACAATCCGAGGATCAGGCGCGGATATCCCGCTGGCACCTTCTGCTGGGTGATCCAAGAGCTGTCTCTCACCGAGCCACGACCGGGCGGGTACGACCCCGACGCGCGCGTCCGGTTCCGTCACCGGCGGCAGGCCGACACCGGCGGACCGCAGCGGGTGCAGTGGGCCGACGCCGCGAAGGGCGTGTGCATCGTCCTCGTCGTCGGATGGCACGTCGTCGTCAAGGACTACCTGCAGATCGACTGGCACGTGGGGGTACCCGTGCCGGGCCTGTGGGGCACGCTGGGTGAGCAGTTGCTGCCGCTGCGCATGCCGCTCTTCTTCACCATCAGCGGCCTCTTCGCGGCCAACGCCGTGCAGCGGCCCTGGCGCGCCGTCGCCCGGGGCCGCATCGCGGGCTTCTTCTACCTGTACGCCCTCTGGCTGCTCATCCACACGGCGGTCCTGGCCGTGACGCCGGACTTCCCGACCGACCGGGCCACGTCCGCCCTCGGTCTGCTGGCACAGCTGACCGTCACACCCTCCAACCTCTGGTACCTGTACGCCCTGGCGCTCTACTTCACGCTCGCCAAGGCGACCCGCCGGCTGCCCCGGTCGCTGGTCGTCGTACCCGCCGCGGTGTTGTCCGCCGTGACCGCCGCCGGCCTGCTGGCCACGCCGGGCAACCGGGGCGGCCTCTATGCGAACCTGGTCTTCTTCCTGGCCGGCCTCTACCTGCGGCCGCACATCCAGCGGTGGGCCGCCACCGCCACCCGGCGTCGACTGGCGCTGACCGGCGGGGCGTACGCCCTCGCGCTCGCCGTGATGGCGGCGGCCGGCGCGCAACGGTGGTTCGGCGTCTGGCCGGCGGTCTCCGTCGTCGCGGTGGCCTTCGGCGTCACCGCCGCCGCCCGGCTGGTCCGGTGGCCCGCTCTCGGCGACCGACTGGCCGCGCTCGGACGCGTCACGTTACCCATCTACGTCATCCACATGCCGCTGCTGGCGCTGCTGCACCGCCTGCTGGCCGCCCCGGTCTCCGAGCTGGACGCGGGCGCCCAGGGCCTGATCGTGCTGGGCTACCCGATCCTGCTGACCGCGCTCGTCGCCGGGCTGAGCCTGGGCGTGCACCGCGCGCTGCTGGCGGCGCGCGGCCGGTGGCTGTTCGCGCTCCCCGGGACGCGTCGCGAGGCGGTCGCCGGATGAGCGCGTTGGCCGAGGCGGTGGTCGACCTCGGGGCGATCGCCGACAACGTACGGACGCTCGCCGCCGCCACCGGCACGGAGCTGATGGCGGTGGTGAAGGCCGACGGGTTCGGGCATGGCGCGGCGCCGGTCGCCCGGGCCGCGCTGCGCGCCGGCGCCACCTGGTTGGGCGTGACCTCGGCGGCCGAGGCCCTGGCCCTGCGCGCCGCGGGCATCACCGCGCCCACGTTGAGCTGGCTGCACCGCCCGGACGACGACTTCACCGGGTTGATCCTCGCGGGCGTCGACGTGGGCGTCTCGACGATCACCCACCTGCACGCGCTCGCCGACGCGGCCCTGCGGGTCGGCGTGCCCGCGACAGCGCAGCTCAAGGTCGACACGGGCCTCACCCGCAACGGCGCCGGCCGCGACGACTGGCCCGACCTGGTGGCCTGGGCCCGCAAGTACGAGGTCGAGGGCACGGTCCGGGTACGGGGTGTGTGGTCCCACCTCGCCGACGCGGACGTACCGGGCGCGCCCGCGCTGGACGGTCAGGTGCGGACGTTCGCCGAGGCGCTGCGCGTCGCCCGGACCGCCGGCCTGGACCCCGACCTGGTCCACCTGGCCAACTCGGCGGCGGCACTGTCCGCGCCCCGGACCCGCTTCGACCTCTGCCGGATCGGGCTGGCCCTCTACGGCGTCGACCCGTTCGGCGCGGTCGGTCCGGGGGCGTTCGGGCTGCACGCCGCCCTGACGCTGCGCACGACCGTGGTGAACGTGAAGCGGGTGCCGGCCGGCACCGGCGTCTCGTACGGGCCGGAGCACGTGACCGCCGCCCCGACGACGCTGGCACTGTTGCCGCTCGGCTACGCCGACGGGCTGCCCCGCGCGACCGAGGGCCGGGCCGAGGTCTGGCTCGGCGGCCGGCGCTGCCCGGTGGTCGGGCGAATCGCCATGGACCAGTGCGTGGTCGACGTGGGTGACCTGGCGGTGCGGATCGGCGACCCGGTCGTCGTGATCGGCAGGGGACGCGACGACGACGCGCCGGCCGTCACCGAGTGGGCGCGCTGGGCCGGCACCAACCCGCACGAGATCTTGACCGGAATCGGGGCGCGGGTGGGCCGCGTCCATCTCCACGAAAGGGCGGACGTCGCATGTTGACGCGACTGGCAGTGCTGTACGGCGGACGAAGCGGCGAACACGAGGTGTCGCGGCGCTCGGGGGCCGCCATCCTCGCCGGTCTGGACCGGGAGCGGTACCAGGTCACCGAGGTGCTCATCGACACCGACGGAGGCTGGCACGTGGACGGTCGTCCGATGGGCCTGCCGCAGGCGTTGCGGGTGCTGCGCGCCCAGGACGTGGTGTTCCCGGCCCTGCACGGCCCGTACGGCGAGGACGGCACGGTCGCGTCGCTGCTGGAATGGCTCGGCGTGCCGTACGTCGGCAACGGGGTGTTCGCCAGCGCGGCGGGCATGGACAAGGGCGTCACCAAGCGGCTGCTCGCCGCGGAGGGCCTGCGGGTCAGCCCGGGTGTGACCCTGCGGCACGGGGAGACCCTGTCGCCGGCCGACCAGCAGCGGCTGGGACTGCCGGTCTTCGTGAAGCCGGCGCGGGCGGGGTCCAGCCTGGGCGTGGTCCGGGTCACGGAGTGGTCGGCGCTGCCCGCCGCGCTCGCGCAGGCCCGGGAGGTCGACCCGAAGGTGCTCGTCGAACAGGGCGCGCACGGCCGGGAGATCGACGTCGCCGTCCTGCAGCACCCCGACGGACGGGTGCAGGCCGGTCCGCCACTGGAGATCCGGGTCAGCGGCGCGGGCTTCTTCGACTACGACGCGAAGTACGACGGCGGGGCGGTCTTCCAGATCCCGGCCCAGCTGGACCCGGCCACCACCGAGGTGCTCCAGGACCGGGCCGTCCGCGCCTTCGAGGCCCTCGACTGCCGGGGGCTGCTGCGGGTCGACTTCTTCCTCCCCCACGAGGGCGCCGAGCCCATCGTGAACGAGGTCAACACGTTCCCCGGCTTCACCGCCGAGTCGCAGTTCCCGCAGATCTGGCAGCGGGCGGGCATCGAGTTCCCCGCCCTGCTCGACATCCTGATCGCCGGCACGCTCACCGACCGGAGTCGGGTCCTCTCCCCGGGGCTGCTCCGACCGGAACGGGCGGTCGACCTGGTGTGAGCGGCGTCGCCCCGGTCACTCGATGGGGCAGGACCAGGGCGGCCGGGTGCCGTCCGAGCCGACGAGGGTGACCGGGGCGGAAGTGGGCTGCTGGCCGGCGAGCGCCACGGTGCAGATGATCTGATTGGCCGCGAGGGTGGACAGCGGCAGCACGGCGCCCTTGAACCGCACCGTGATGCCGGGCTCGTCGGTGCTCGGTGTCATGCTCACCGGCGCGGCGTCGGCCGGCACCTCGCTGGTGAGCCCCGCGCTCCGCTCGGCCTCGGTGGGACCGGACACGAGCAGCACGAGTGTCTCCAGCGGTGGCCCGGGCACGTTCTTCACCGGCCGGACGACAAGCGCCAGTTCGCCGTCCGAAATCAGGTAGAGGCCCCTACCGGTGAACGGGCCGCTCACCGCGGAGCGGCCCGTGATGACGTCGCTGGGCCGGACTCCACAGCCCGCCGTGAGCAGCGCGACCAGGAGCGCGACCCCGAGCAGCGCCCGGGCTCCGCGACGGCGGCTCACCGTACGCCTCCGGCGTCCGCGGCTGTCCGTACGCCTCTGGCGTGTACGGTCTCGGCGGCCACCCGGGGCAGACGGAGCGTGAACACCGCCCCGCCCGGCGGGTGGTTGCCCGCCACCAGGCTCCCCGACTGCCCGGCGTGCCGGTGCAGGCGCGCGTTCTCCCACGCGATGGCGAGTCCGAGGCCGCTGCCCTCGGAGCGGGTCCGGGCGGTGTCCGCCTTGTAGAAGCGGTCGAACACGTGCGGCAGCACCTCCGGGTCCAACCCCGGTCCCTGGTCGGTGACCTCGATCGTGAACCAGTCGGGTTCGGCGGCAAGACGGACGGACACCGGCTCCGTGCCGTGCCGGAAGGCGTTGCCGACCAGGTTGGCGACGATGACGTCGAGCCGCCGGGGGTCGAGTCGGGCGACGACACCGGACGGCAGGTCCGCCCGTACCCGGTCGGCCCACCCGCGCAGCCGCAGCGTCGCGGTGACCGCCGCGGCGACGTCGACGTCGTCGAGGGCGAGCCGGGCGGTGCCGGAGTCGAACCGGCTGACCTCGATGAGGTCGTTGACGAGCTGGGTGAGGCTCTGCGTCTCCTGACTGACCAGCCGCGCGGCGCGGCCGGCGTCTCCCGGCAGCCGGTCCGCCTCCTCGTCGAGCACGTCGGTGACCGCCGTCATGGCCGCCAGCGGCGTACGGAGTTCGTGGGACACGTCGGCCACGAAGCGCCGCGCGTCGGCCTCCATCCGCCGCAGCTCACCGACCTGACGCTCGATGGTCGCGGCGGTGTCGTTGAAGGTGCGCGTGACGTCGGCAAGCTCGTCGACGCCCCGGACGGTCAGCCGGGTGGACAGGTCTCCCTCACCGAGCCGGCGGGCCGCGCGACCCAGCTCGCGTACCGGCCGCAGCACCCCCTGGGCGGCCAGCAGGGCCAGCAGGACCGCGAGGATCAGCGAGAGCCCGCCGGTCACCCACGCGAGGGTGGCGAGCCGGTCGATGCTCTGCTGCTCGGAGGCGAGGCTGCGCACCGAGTAGACCTCCACTCCGGACGCCACGCTCGTGCCGTCGGACCGGTCGAGCCGGAGCTGTGTGCCGATGAGCAGCACCGGATGTCCGCCACGGTCGACGCGTTGCCAGGCGATCTGACCGCGCGCCACCTCCTGTCGCAGCTGCGGGGTGAGCTGGTCGACACCCTCGACGCTCGACGACCAGCGCTCCCGGTAGTGCACGACGGCGTAGCTGTCCCGGTCGGAGAGCCTCCCCGCCAACAGGTCCATCTCCTCCTGGCCGGGCGGCAGGCTCAGCACCGGGTACACCTTCGAGAGCTGGTCGGTCAGCGAGGCCACCGCCGCGTCCTGCGCCTGCTGGAGGATGACCGTCCGCGCCTGGAAGTAGCTGCCGCTGGCCACCACCGCCGTGGTGGTCACGCCCAGCAGGGCGAACGCCAGGAGCAGCCGGGTGCGCAGGCCCAACGCCATGGCGCGGGCCCGGTGCCAGGGGGTCACAGCGGCCCGAACCGATATCCGAAGCCGCGTACCGTCTGGATGTAGACCGGCGTCGAGGGCTCGTCCTCGATCTTGGCGCGGAGCCGCTGGACGCAGGCGTCCACCAACCGCGAGTCGCCGAGGTAGCCGTGCTCCCAGACGGCCTCCAGCAGTTGTTGGCGGCTGAGCACCTGGCCCGGCGTGTGCGAGAGTTCGAGCAGCAGACGCAGTTCGGTCGGGGCCAGGCCGACCGGCACGCCGTGCTTGGTGACCACCAGCGCGGCACGGTCGATGGTCAGGGCGCCGTGCCGGTGCAGCCCGGGCCGATCCGCGCCGGGCCGTCGTGAGTCGCCGCCGGTGCGTCGCAGCACCGCGCGGATGCGCGCCTCGAGCACCCGGGCCTGTACCGGCTTGACCACGTAGTCGTCGGCGCCCGCCTCCAGGCCCGCCACCACGTCCATGTCGTCGTTGCGCGCGGTGAGCATGATGATGGGCAGGTCACCGTCCTGGCGAATGCGACGGCACACCTCGAACCCGTCCATACCGGGCAGCATGATGTCGAGGACCACCACGTCGGAGGCGGTCGTCCGCAGTCGCTCCAGCCCCTGTTCACCGGTCGCCACGGCGACCACGGTGTGGCCCTGCCGGGTGAGCGCCAACTGCAGTCCGTCGCGGACCGTCTGGTGATCTTCGATCAGCAGGACCTGGGGCATGCCGTCAAGTATCCCATCACGCAGATTGTTCATATTTGTCGATGCCTCGCGCCGATCCGACGAACTCCACCGACCGGATCAGGAACGCCGCCACGCCCACCGCGAGCATCGTCGACGCGGTCGCCAGCAGGACGGCCAGGACCGGTCCCCAGCGCAGTTCGGCGGCCAGACCGGGAACCAGCACCCGAACCGCCCAGACCAGCACGACCAGCCCCAGCGCGCCCTCGACGAGAGCACGCCGGACCCGCCCGGAGGGCGGCCCGCCGGGCGGACGGAGCGCGTCGCTGCCGGACCGGGCCGCCAACGCGGCCGCCGCCAGGCAGAACAGCGCCATGCTCAGCAGGACGCCCCCGAGCACGTCGCTGAACCGGTGCCATCCCGCGATCATGGTGGCCGCGCCGATCACCGAGACACCGGCCGCGCCGGGCACCACCAGCCACCGTCGGGCCGCGCCCGGCGCCGCCAGCAGGAACGCCAGCGCCAGGGCCGTCGCCACCGCGACGTGACCACTGGGGAAGCTGTTGTGGGTGGTCGAATTCGGCACCGCAAGGTCCGGGCGGGGCAGCGCCGACTTCGCCACGCCGGCCGCCAGCACGGCGGTGAGCACCATGCCGACGCCCACGACGCCGGGCAGCAGCCGACGGCCGAGCAGGCCCACCACCAGCACGGCGCTGAGCAGGACGGCCAGCGGCGCCGGCTGACCGAAGTGCCGCAGGACGACCGTGGCCGGACCGAACAGGCCGCCAGGCTGCTCGTAACCCCCGCCCCGCTCGGCGCGCGGCAGCAGCAGCCCGTCGACCCACTGACCGGGCTGGGTCCACACGAAGACCACGCCGACCAGACACAGCGCGAGCAGGCAACAGACGCCCGCCGCGAGCAGCCGGAGAGCCGGTGGCGCGGCGGGCCGGCCGGCGGCCAGCGCGCGCGCCGGGCCAGGCGACGGCGCCGGTGGCGGCGGCACCGACGAGCGACCGATGGAGTACGACGATGCGTGGGACATGCGACCATGCTCGGCCCGCCAGATCCGGGGGCTGTCCGTGGATTGTCTTGGTTCTGTCACAACCGACGCTCGTACCGGAAAAACCCGGGCGATCCTCCCCCGCGAACGCCCTGCCGCCCGCGCCGCCCAGACGTGAGCCTTCATTCACATGCTTACATGCAACTATGTTTTACCTGGCCGAGACGAGCCGTCACTAAGATCAAGACGCCGATCGATGATTCTCGGCGGTGCGAAAACCATCCGGAGTGTTCGTGGGGAACCGGAAGGGGTTGGGCAATGCACGGCGTTTCGGTCGCTCCACTCGTCATCGGCATCGCGTCGTCACCGGCCGAGCGCCGACAGTTGGCACGGCTGCTCGGCGGCAGCGACGCCTTCCTGATCGTCTCCAGTGTCGAGCAGGCACGGGAGTTCCTCGGGGTGGGCGACCTGCCCCCCGTCGTACCTCCCCCGGCCCCGCCCGCACGGGCGGAGGTGGCGCGGCGCCCACAGCCGCCGCCCGACCTGAGCGTCGACTCCGACCGCCGCGTGCTGCGCTGGCGCGACCAGGAGATCGACCTGACCCGGCTGGAACACGACGTGCTGATCTGCCTCGTCGACGCTCCCGGGCAGGTCTGGACGTACGAGCGGCTGCACCTCGAGGTCTGGGGCAACCGGCACCTGGGCCGCGGGTCCGACATGCACTCGGTCGTGCGTCGGGTACGCCGCAAGCTCGCCCGGCTCGACGCCGCCGCGACCATCCACGCGGTCCGTGGGGTCGGCTTCCGGCTCGCACCTCTCTAGGCAGTGTCCTCAAAGGTTCACCACCATTGGGGTAGCGCGGCGATGGTGATGGTGGCCTGGAACGAGGTCGTGGTAGCTCTGCGGCGGATTGACGGCTCGCGGTCTCTCCGGCCGCCACCAGCGCGGTCGGGGACGGGGTGCTGAGCGGCGGCGGTAATGCTGATGAGCGTGATGCCGGTGAGTCATCTAGATGAC
>NZ_JBFAOC010000052.1:0-42503 GCF_040675055.1 Micromonospora sp. NPDC049662 | reverse complement strand
GACGTCGCGGCCCTGCGCCTCGACGACGAGGCCAGCCGGGACGTCGCCGTACGCCTGGCCCGCGAGTCCGTCGTGCTGCTGCACAACACAGGCCGCCGGCCGCCGGCCGCCGGTGGCTGGCAGCCGGTGGCCGGTGCCTGGTCGCCGGTGCGCTGGGCCGTCGACTCGGTCAGGGCGGACCACTAGGTCTGTCCGCTCCCTGTCGAGCTGCCCCAGAAATGGGGCGCGCGGTTGGCGTGCGGCGGGTGCCTGTGCCAGCCATTGTGCGTCAGCGGGTGCCGGGTCGGCCGTGATGTGGTTGGCGTTGGTGGGTGCTGTGTCGGCGGTTGATGTGGTTGGCCTAGGTGGGTGCCGGGCCAGGCCGTCGGCGTGGATCGCTGCGCCCCGCATCTGGGGCAGCTCGACAGGTGTCCAGTGGCAACCTGGGGCCCGAGCCGTCGACCACCTGTCAGGGGCCCCCGCCCTGCCGGCGCTACCGGCGGGCCGGCGTAGGCGGGCGGCCCGGCGTCTCGGGCGGGTCAGAGCGGAAGCTTCATGCCTTCGTGGCTGGCTCTGAAGCCGAGGCCCAGATAGAAGCGGTGCGCGTCGGTACGGGACTTGTCGGTGGTGAGCTGGACCAGGGCGCAGCCCCGCCGCCGGGCCTGGTCGATGACCCAGGCCATCATCTGCCGGCCGAGCCCTTGCCCGCGCCGGTCGGAGCGCACCCGGACCGACTCGATGAGGGAGCGCTCGGCACCGTGCCGGCCCAGCCCCGGGATGTAGGTGATCTGTAGGCATCCGACCAGGTCGCCGTCCTGCTCGGCGACGATCAGGAAGTTGCGCGGGTCGGCGCTGATGTCGGCGAACGCCCGTTCGTACGCCTCGTCGACCTGGGTGAAGTCACGAGCCTTGCCCAGGACGTCGTCGGCGAGCAGGGCGATGACGGCGGGCAGGTCCGCGCGGACAGCCTCCCGGAAGATCATGTCGCTCATACCGGTCAGCCTGGCACAACGTCACTTGGCCGGGCAGCGCAGGCCCTCGCGGGGAACGGTCAGGTCGAGCAGGTACGCGTCGACGGCCTGGGTGATGCAGGAGGTCTGCGGGTACGCGGTGTGCCCCTCGCCCTCCCACGTGAGCACCCGGCCCACGCCCAGCATCGAGGCGAGCCGGCCGGTCTGCTCGTACGGCGTCGCGGGGTCGCCGGTCGTGCCGACCACCACGATCGGTGGCGCGCCGTTGGCCCGCCCGGTCGGGTACGGGTCCCGGCCGCCCGGCCACTCGACGCAGCTCAGCATGCCGACGGCGAGCGCCGGACCGAACAGCGGGTACTTCGCGCGCCACTGCGACTGCAACTGGCGGATCTGCTCCCGGCTCGGCTTCTCGGTCTCGTCTGCGCAGTTGATGGCGAGGTTGGCGTCGAACAGGTTCGAGTAGTGCCCGTCGCTTTCCCGCCCGGCGTACGAGTCGGCGAGCCGGAACACGTCCTTCGGGTCGCCCTCGGCCAGCCGGTCGATGGCCCGTGCCAGCTCCTGCCAGCCGGACTCCGTGTAGAGGGACGAGATGACCGCGTAGAAGACCCAGCCCGCGGTGGCCTCCCGCCCGTCGTCGCCCCGGACGGGGGAGACCTTGGCCTTGTCGATGGCCGAGGTCACGGCGGCGCGGGCGTCGGGAGCGATCGGGCAGCGCGGGGCGTTGGCGGCGCACCATCGGGTGAAGTTGTCGAACGCCCGCTCGAACCCGCGGGCCTGGCTCTCCGAGCCGGCCACCAACCGCTGCTGCGGGTCGACGGCGCCGTCGAGCACCAACGCGCGTACCCGCTGCGGGTAGAGCTGGGCGTAGATGGCGCCGAGCAGCGTGCCGTAGGAGTAACCCAGGTAGGTCAGCTTGTCGTCACCGACGGCGGCGCGGACGGCGTCCATGTCCCGGGCGGCCTGCTCACTGCCGTACAGGGGCAACTGGTCGCCGTAACGGTCCCCGCAACCACGCCCGATCCGCTGGCTCAACCCGGCGAAGCCGTCGAACGACGCCTGGCTCTGCGGGTCGGGGTCGTAGCCGAAGCTCGTGTCCAGGTCGGCGTCGGAGATGCACTTGACCGGACTGGAGCGGGAAACGCCGCGCGGGTCGAAGCCGACGATGTCGAAGCGCTCGGTGACCGAGGTGGGCAGCCCACCGAACTGGGTGCCGAACGAGAGGTAGACGGCGGTGTCCACACCGGAGCCGCCCGGTCCGCCGGGGTTGACCACCAGTGAGCCGATGCGGTCGCGCTGCCGGGTGGACCGGGCCCGCAGCAGAGCGATCTCGAAGGTCTGCCCGGCGCCGGGTCCGGCGGTGGCCCCGCTGCCGGTGCCCCAGTCCCGGGGAACGGCGATCCGCGCGCACTCGTAGCGCATGTCCGGTGCGCCCCGCCCCACCAGATCCTCGGCCACCTCCGGGCACGGCCGCCAGGTGGCCGACGAGCCGGCCGGGGCCGCCTCACCCTGCACCTCGGTGCGCGGCGCGAACGCCGGTAGCGTGCAGCCGGCGGTGAGCAGGGCCGCCACGGCGAAGGCGACGAAACGGTGACGGACCCGGCGACCGGGTGCCATCCGAGGGTGGTCGGCGGTGCGGCTCACGTGATCCTCCGGAGTCGGGTCGACGGCCAGGCTACGCCGGACCGGTGGCGGCCCGATCCAGGGTGACCGCCGGATCGCCGCGCAGCACCTGGTCCACGTCGAAGCGGATCGGACGGTCGAGCTGGTCGTAGCGGCAGGAGCGGGGATCGCGGTCGGGTCGCCACCGGACGAACTGGGCGGTGTGCCGGAAGCGGTCGCCCTCCATCGCGTCGTAGCCCACCTCGACGACCAGTTCCGGGCGCAGCGGCTCCCACTCCAGGTTCTTGGTGCCGGTCCACCGGCTCACCCCGCCCGGGATGCGCTGACCGCGTTCGTGGTCGCCGTGCACCCACGGGTGCTCGCCGCCGGTGTCCCGGTAGGGGGCCAACTCGTCGAGCAACTCGGCCCGGCGGGCCATGCTGAACGACGCGCTCACCCCGACGTGGTGCAGGACGCCCTCGTCGTCGTAGAGGCCGAGCAGCAGCGAGCCGACCACCGGGCCGGACTTGTGCCAGCGGAAGCCGGCCACCACCGCGTCGGCGGTGCGGGCGTGCTTGACCTTGAACATCAACCGCTTGCCCGGCTCGTACGTCAGGTCGGCCGGCTTGACGATCAGGCCGTCCAGCCCCGCGCCCTCGAAGACGTCGAACCAGCGGCGGGCGGTCTCCGGGTCGGTGGTGACCTGGGTGACGTGCACCGGCGGGCGCACCTCGGCCAGGGCCTGGACCAGCCGCTCCCGGCGGCGCGGGTACGGCTGGTCGAGCAACGCCTCGTCACCGACGGCCAGCAGGTCGAAGGCGACGAAGTCGGCGGGCGTGGTCTCGGCCAGCAGCTTGACCCGCGATGCCGCCGGGTGGATGCGCTGGGCCAGCAGCTCGAAGTCCAGCCTCGGCTGACCGGACGGCCCGTCCCGCCGGATCACGATCAGCTCGCCGTCGACCGCGCACCGCTCGGGCAGCTGCCGGCGGGCCTGCTCGACCACCTCGGGGAAGTAGCGGGTCATCGACTTGCCGCCCCGGCTGGCCAGCTCGACCTCGTCGCCGTCGCGGAACACGATGCACCGGAACCCGTCCCACTTGGGCTCGTACGTCACACCGGGCGTGGTGGGTAGCTTGGCGACGCTCTTGGCCAGCATCGGCTCGACCGGAGGGTTGATCGGCAGGTCCACGGCGACCAGTCAATCAGACGGCACCGACAGCCGTGAGGCAGATCACCGCTGGTGCGGCGGTGGCGTGTCCGCCCGCGCGCCCCTCGTCCCCCGCGGGCGAATCAGATAACCGCAGGTCAGAGCTAGTTTCGCGGGATGGCCGAGTGGGTCTGTGACTGCTGCGGGCGGTGGCGGGTCAGCGTCGAGCTGGTCCGGGGCCGCTACCGCTACCGGCTGACCCGTCGATATCCACAGCGGTTCGGTGGCGGCCGGGACGTGCTCGGCGAGGTCGCCACGGTGTCCGAGCTGGAAGAGCTGCTGCGGCGTCGTACCCCGTTGAGCCTGGCCGACCTGCGCGAAGCCGCCTGATCCCGCGCGGCCGGCGGACCCACGGCCCGATCGATGATCGGACCGCCCGGTGGATGCCGCGGTGACGGTCCGCCGGGCAGCGTCGTCGGCAGGAGGTGGCGGAGCCGGACGGCGCCACCGGGGGAGGGGACGCGATGCGGTTCGCAGCGAACAGCGAGATCGGCGCCGACGCCGAGCGGGTCTGGGCGGTGCTGGTGGACGTGGAACGGTGGCCGGAGTGGACCGCCTCGGTGACCCGGGCCGAGCGGGGTGAGCCGGGGCCCCTCGCGGTCGGCGCGACCGCCCGCCTGACCCAGCCGAAACTGCGCCCGGCGGTGTGGCGGGTCGTCGAGCTGACCGAGGGGCGGGAATTCACCTGGGTCTCCGACGTCCCGGGTGTGCACACCCGTGGCGAGCACCGGTTGGTGCCGTTGCCCGACGGACGTACCCGGGTCGACGTGGCCATCGACCAGAGCGGACCGCTGGCCGGTCTGATCGGCCGGCTGTACGGCGGCCTGCTGCGCCGCTACGTCGGGCTGGAGGCCGACGGGCTCAGGCGTCGCTGTGAGCGGAGCTGACGGCCGGTTTCTCCAGCACGGCCAGCGGGGTGCCGTTCGGGTCCGGACGGTGCGCCACGACCCGGTAGCCGTACCGCTGGTAGAGCGCGAGGGTGCGGGCGCTGTCCGCGCCGGTGAAGAGGGTGAACCGGGCCGCGCGGCCGGCGCAGGCCTCCTCGATCGCGACCAGCAGTCGCGCCCCGAGACCCCGCCCCTGCTGGTCGGGGGCGACCGAGAGGCGTCCGACCTGTGCGGTGTCGCCGGCCAGGTGGGCGCGCACCGAGCCGACCAGCCGGTGCCCCGAGCGGGCGACGAGCACGATGTCCGGGCCGGCCAGCACGGCCGCGACCTCGTCCAGGGTCTCGGTCAACGGCGGCAGGAAGGGCTCGCCGTAGTGTTGCGCCTCGCTCAGGTACGCGGCGCGCTGGACGGTCAGGATCTCGCCGGCGTCCGCGACAACCGCCGCAACGATGCTCACCTCGACGCTCATCGGGGCAGCACAACACAGCCGGCGTTGCCGAACCCGGGCGGCCCGGCCGCTGCCCGGCAGCCGGGAAACGCTCAGAAGCGGGCGAACGAGCGGATCGGCGCGCGCGGGCCGTACTTCGGCGCCTGGATACCGGCGGCCTCCAGCAGCACACACACCCGACCCCGATGCCCCCGGAACGGCTCCAGCAGGGTCAGCATCCGCGCGTCGTCGCCCCTCGGTTCGCCGGCCAGGGCCCAGGACACGGTGTTCGGGATGTGGTAGTCGCCGACGCTCACCGCGTCGGGGTCGCCGTACGCGATCCGGACCACCTCGGCAGCGGTCCACGGCCCGATGCCCGCGATGGCGGTCAGCCGGCGGGTCGCCTCCGCCGCGTCGACGCAGCGCTCCAGACGGTCGGCCAGCGCGGCGGCCCGGCGCAGCGTGTCGGCCCGGCGCTGCTCCACGCCGAACGGGTGGAACACCCAGTACGGGGTGGCGGCCACCGCGGCGGCCTCGGGTGGCAGCAGCAGCGGCTGAAGCGGGCCGGGCGCCGGCTCGCGGAAGTGCCGCACGGTCGCCGCGTACGCCCGGTACGCCTCCTTGCCGGTGACCTTCTGCTCGAAGACCGCCCGCAGCAGTCGGGGGAAGACCTGCCCGGTGGTGGGCATGCGCAATCCCCGGTGCTCCCGGGCCAGCCGGGCGACGAGCGGGTGCGCCGCCGCCAACTCGGCGAAGCCGGTGAGGTCGTCGCGCAGCCCGGCGATCCCGTCGGCGTGTGCCACCACATGCTCGGCGCCCGGCCCGTACCCCTCGGCGAGCAGATCACCGCCCGTCGGTCGCAGCGCGAGGGTGGCCGGTCCCTGCGGGGTGCGGGTCGCCCACCAGAAGGTGCCGGCGGCGATCCGCGCGCACGGGTCGTACGGGCTGAAGGTCAGCGCGCGGACCGACGCGGCCAGCCGGTATCCGACCGGCGGGTGCAGCACCCGGGTCGCGGCGGGTTCGGTCTCGGTCACCCTGCCACTCTGCCAGGTCACGCGGCGGTGCCGGTCGCCGCCGTCCGCCGACGTGCCACCGGGTACGACGGTGGCCGGTCGCGCCCGCTGCGGCTGCGACCGGCCACCGTCGTACCCCGGCGGTGCCGGGATCAGTACGAGTAGCCCGAGCCTCCGGCGTCGCTCGACCCGCTGTCCGCCGGCGGCGCGACGGCCTTCGGCGTCGAGGTGGGCAGGCAGGTCAGGTTCTTCTTGCCGTTCTGGTCGACCACGAACCAGGTGCCGCCGACGGCCTGACCCTTCCACTGGCCGGGCTTCTTGTCGCCGATGTAGCGGTAGACCGGCCAGCCGCCGATCGTGAGCTGGCGGGTGCCGTCCTGGCGGGTGACGCTGCCGACCTTGTCGTCGGAGAGGCCGGTGAGCTGGGGGTTCCCGTCGGTCAGCGCGGGCGGCCACACCTGCGCGCACTTGTCGACGCAGTTCGACGCGGGCGGGTCGGCGGTGTCCTTGTCGAAGCGGTACAGGACCCAGCCGTCCTGGTCCGTCACGACGTTGCCCATCCGGGCGATCTTCTTGCCGATCAACTGCTCGGTCAGGTCGACGTCCGCGGCCGGCGGCGCGTCGGCGACCGGCGCCTCCGCGGATGCCGACCCCTCGGGCTCCGCCGACGCGCTGGGCTCGGCCGCGGCGACGGCGACCGGCTCGGCCGCGCTCGAGTTCGCCCCGTCGTAACCCGCGGGAGCGCAGGCCGTTAGTGCGACCATCGCGCTCGCGACGATGACGGTCCGCTTCATCTGTGCCACGTGCCCTCCTCATTCTTGGCAGTTCACCCATAGGTACGGCGAGCGGGCTGTCAAGGTTGAAGAAGTAACAGTGGTCAATTTCACGGGTTTTGATTGAACCGTAGCGAACGATGATGCGTACGGCCCCACGCGGAACTTTCGACGGAAACAAAAATCGACGCCGGCCATTGGACAATGGCCGGCGTCGACGATGGTACGCGACCCTACATGGGCACCGTGACCAGCGGGCTCGCCACACCGTTACGGTCCACCGACTGCACCTGGAGCTGTTTGATGTCGCGCGTCAACGCCGACGTCGACGCGCTCAGCTCAAGACCCTGCGGGCGGCTGTTGGTGCCGTAACCACCCTCGGGCACCGACCACGTCGAAATCACCTCCGTGGTGGCGTTGTCGCGCACCACCACCAGTCGGCAGGTCCGCGGGCCGGGCAGTTTCCGCAGGCTGAAGTTGATGCGGGTGCCGTACTCCCGCTCAAGGAGGAACATGGTCGTCTGGACGCCGGTCGTCGGGTCGGTGGCGTCGACCTGGTCGCCCTCCTCCTCGGTGCCGCCGACGCCCGGTCCGCTCGGCGGCGCGGTCGGCGCGCTCGTCGGCGGGTCGTTGACGCCGGCGCTCGCCGTCGGCTCCGCGAGAGTTCCCGGCGCGTCGTCCCCGGCCACGCTGACGAAGCCGTAACCCGTCAACCCGCCGAAGACCACCACCGCCGCGGCGGTCGCGAGCAGCTGACGAAACCTGGTGCGCCGCCGGTCGGCCCGGACCGCGACCAATGTCCGGTCCAGCAGCGCCGGATCCGTGGCGGTCTGCTCCAGGGCCATCATCGTCTCGCCGTCGATGCCGGAGAGCAGGCCCACCACCGGCACCATCGTCTCCAGCTCGGCCGCGCACGCCCAGCAAGCGGCGAGATGCTCCTCGAACCGCTCGGTGTCCTGCTCGTCAAGCACGCCGAGCGCGTACGCGGCGACGTCCATGTGGTCCGGCCGGCTCATTCTGTCACCCCCCGCTCCTGCAGAGCCGTGCGCAAGGCGCGCAGCGCGTAGTAGACCCGCGACTTGGCGGTGCCCAACGGAAGCCCCAGCTCCTCCGCCGCCTCCGGCACCGTCCGCCCCCGGAAGTACGTCGCGATCAGGATCTCCCGATGCGACTGACTCAGCGTACGCAGCGCGTCCGCCACCGTCATCGTGCGCAGCACCCGGTCCGTGCTGTCCGCCTCGGCGAACGCCGTCAGGTCCCGGTCGTACGTCTCCGGCGGCCGGGCCTCCTGGCTGCGGTGCTCGTCGATGGCGATCCGACGTGCCACGGTGACCAGCCACGGCCGCAGGGAACCCTGCCCCTGTGCGCCGAGGCGGTGCGCGTTGCGCCAGGCCCGCAGCAGCGTCTCCTGGACGATGTCCTCCGCGCGCTGCCGGTCCCCCCCGGTGAGCCGCATGACGAACATCAGCAACGGGCCGGCGTGCTCGGCGTAGAGCAGCCGGATCAACTGGTCGGAGTGGCTGGCCTCGGTTGTCGTCGCCTGGTGGCGCCCGGGCGCCGGTCGGGGCGTCACCGGACCATTTTGGCGAGACGTGGCTCGGGCGTCGACCCCCCGGGCAGACGAGGTCGACCGTGACGACGACCGCGCGGACAACCAGTCCGCGCCAACCGCGTCGCCATGCCAACCGGCCGCCACCGCATGCATGCAGACCTCCGGGATGTCCGTGACCAACGCCGCCCCCACAAGGCGGGCCGCCCGGTGGTACGCAGCCACGCCCCGAGCGGATCAACGAACAACGAAAAAAACTTCGGCGGCGTCACCGGTGACCGGTCAGCGGCGGACGGAGAACAGCCCCGGCGGTGGTGGATCCGAGCCGGTGGCGTCGGCGTCGCGCACCACCGCCGCCCCGCCGGCGAAGCGGTCCAACTCGTCATCGGCCACCACCCGGCCGGGAAACCAGTCGCCGGCCGCCCGCCGGGTCAAGCCGGGCACCGGGGGAGTGGTCCGCCCGGCGACCAGCACCAGATTGCCGTACCGGCGACCACGCAGCACCCCCGCGTCGCCGACCAGGCACGCCTGCGGCAGCACCGAACGCACCGTGGCGACCTGACTGCGGGCGTACCGCAGCGGCGGGCCGTCGGCCAGGTTCGCCAGCAACCAGCCCGCCGGACGGAGCACCCGCGCGACCTCGGCGGCGTACTCGACCGACGTGAGGTGCGCCGGGGTGCGGGCACCGGCGAAGACGTCGGCGACCACCACGTCGTAGCTGGCGTCCCGCGTCGAGGTCAGCACGGCCCGCGCGTCCTGCACGCGGACCCGCAGCCGCGCGTCCGCAGGCCAGGGCAGCATGCGCCGCACCAGCTCCACCAGGGCGCCGTCCACCTCGGACACCCGCTGGGTCGAGCCGGGCCGGGTCGCCGACACGTACCGGGGCAGGGTCAACGCGCCGCCGCCCAGGTGCAGCACCCGCAGCGGCTCGCCCGGGGGCGCGATCAGGTCCAGCGCTGCGGCCAGCCGCCGGACGTACTCGAACTCCAGGTGGGTGGGGTCGCTCAGGTCGACGTGCGACTGCGGCGCGCCGTCCAACAGCAGCGTCCACGAACCGGGCCGGTCCGCCGACGGCACCAGCTCGGCCAGACCGGTGTCCACCCGCTCGACCACCCGGTCACCCGCTCGTTTACGCCCCACCGCGACCCGCCCGCTCAGCGACCGACACGTGCCGCGGCGGTCAACGCGCGGTGCAGCAGCCGGGAGTCGCCGAGCAGCGCGCGTAGGCGGCGCTCCAGGCCGGCGATCGGGATGAGGTTCTGCGGCGCCCGTGGGTCCTTGTACGGTGTCGACGCGAACCGGGGCAGCGTGACCAGCGACAGGTCGGCCAGGTCGATCGCCGCCTCGACGGGCAACTCGGTGGAGCACTCCACCCGGACGATGCCGGCCCACGGCGCGCCCACGGCCACCGGCAGCCGCAGATACCACGACCAGCCGCCCCAGGGCGTGCGGAGCCGGAACACCGGCGACCGCTCGCCCGGCGCCAGGCCCGTCACCACCGCCGTCAGCCGGGCGTCCAGATACTGGCTGTGCTGGGTCTTGATGTAGCCGAGCGTGCGCGGCAGATGGTGCCGACTGCGCAGCGGACCGTCCACCACCAACAGATCGCCGTCGACCCGGGCGGCGTCGGACACCGCCACCTCCAACGCGGTCAACGGGCCCTGCACGGCCGCCGGCAGCTTCGCCAGCTCGCCGGTGCCGCCCACCCGGTGCACCGGATAGCGGATCGCGCCCGCCACCACGTCCCGGGCCGACGGGCTCGCCGTGAACAGACCCCGGCCCACCTGCGTGCCGGCCAACTGCGCCGCGCCCCGACCCAGGTCGCAGCGCACCACCCCGGCCGCGTACGACGCCGCCAGCCCCGGAAACGACCCGCCGTCCTCCTCCGCCGTCCAGATGCTCGCGTCGACCCGGCGGACCCCGTCGACCAGGAGCACCACGTCCGGCGCCCGCACGTCGGCGCGTACGCCGATCGCCCGCCAGTCGACGGCCGGCAACTCCACGTCGACCTCGACCTGGGTGCTGCTCGGGGTGGCCGGCCCGGAGGCGGACGCCTCGAACGACGCCCCGTACGACGGGTCCCACGAGTCGACGAAGAACGCCGCGTCGCCCACGCTCACCGACCCGACCTTTCGTTCGCGACTGCGGGGCTCCGCTGCGCTGCACTCCTCGCGCTCACCGGCCGGACCTTTCGTTCGCGACTGCGGGGCTCCGCTGCGCTGCACTCCTCGCGCTCACCGGCCGGTCCGTTCGACGCGCGCCGAGCGGGCGTCCTTGCGTACCTCGAAGCGGACCGGGATCCGCTCGGCCAGCGCCGCGACGTGGGTGACCACGCCGACCATCCGGTCACCCCGGGCGGCCAGGTTCTCCAGCGTGGCGGCCACCGTGTCCAGGGTGGCCGCGTCCAGCGTGCCGAAACCCTCGTCCAGGACGATCGACTCCAGACTCGCCGCCGTCGTCGACATGCCGGCCAACTGCTCGGAGAGCGCCAACGCCAACGCCAGCGACGCCTGGAACGTCTCGCCGCCGGAGAGCGTCCGTACGCCCCGGCGCAGCCCGGCGTCGTGGTGGTCGACCACGAAGAACTCGCCCTTGTCGTGCACCAGCTCGTACTGACCCGAGGACAGTTCCCGCAGGATCCCGGACGCGCCGTCGACCAGCAGGTCCAGCGCCTCCGCCAGCAGCCACCGCTCGAAGTTGTTGGCCCGCAGGTGGCCCGCGAGGGCCCGCGCGACCTGCGCCTCGCGCTCGTGCCCGGCCCGCTGCTCGCGCAACGTGCCGGCCTGTTCGCGGCGCTCGTGCAGTCGACGCCGGTCGGCCTCGGCCCGCTCCACTGCGATCGTCGCGGCGTGTACCGGATCATCGCCGACCGGCACGTCGGCGGCGGCGAAGATGTCGGCGATCCGCCGCTGCACCTCGTCGGCCGCCGCCTCGGCCTCGGCGACGACGGTAACCCGGCCGGCCCGGTCAGCACGACGACGCTCCGCCTCGGCCGTCGCCCAGTCGGTCAACGCCGCCCAGGAGGCCGCCACGTCGTCCCGGTCGGCGGCCGGCGGCCCGAACCGGGCCAGCCCGTCGCGGGCGGTGTCGAAGCCCCGCCAGGTCGCCCGCAGCCGCTCCTGCGCCGCGTCCACCCCGGCGCGGGCCTGGCGCGCGCTTTCCCGGCCCGCCCGGACGGCGGTCGCCGCCTCGTCCAGAACCCGTCGCAGCCGGGCGTGCTCGGCCAGCTCCCGGCGCAGCACCGCGGGCTCGGCCGCGCCCGCGAGCTGCCCGTCCAGTTCGGCCAGCCGGGCGTCCACCTGCTCCTGCCGGGCGCGGGCCTGCACCAGCAGCCGTTCCAGGTCACGCGCCGCGGCGTCCCGCTGCTGCACCGCCGCCTGCGCCGCCTTGGTGGCGGCCCGCGCCGCCTTGCCGGCCGCCGTCGCGGCGGCCACCGCCGAATCCGCCGGGACGGCCGGCACCCGCGTCACCGGCTGCTCGCACACCGGGCAGGGCCTGCCCGGATGCAGGTGCGCCCGCAGGCCGACCGCCAGGTCGGTGGCCTTCGCCTCCTCGTGCGCCCGGAAGGCCGCCTCCAACTCGGCGTCGGCCCGCTCGGCCTCGGCGCGGGCGGCGGCCACCGCCGCCACCGCCGTCGTGTGCTCCTCGTCCGCCGTACGCACCGCCGCGCGGACCGTGTCGGCCTCGCCGGTCAGCCGATCCCGATCGTCGTACGCCCGCAGTTGCAGCCGCAGCGCGCTCTCGTCACCGGCGCCGGCCAACTCACCGCGCAGCTTCTCCTCCCGCTCCTCGGCCAGCGACACCGCCGCGACAGCCGCGTCGGCCTCGGCGCGCGCCGCGGCCACCGCGTGCGCCACCTCGGCCACCCCGCGCGGGGCGCGGACGGCGGACAGCACGCTCAGCTCGTCGTCGAGCGCGGTCAGGGCCACCGCCGCCTCCCGCGCGCGGTCCCGGGCCGCCGCCAACTCCGGCATGGCCCCGGTCACCGCGCCGGCCAGCTCAACCATCTCCTCGACGAGGGCGTCGGCCTCGGCCACCGCCTCGTCGTCCACCCCGGTCAGGCCGGCGAGCACCTGGTCGACCGCGTCCAGCTTGGCCTCCGCCTGCGCCGCGCGGGCCGTGGCCCTCTTCTGCACGTCCTCGTAGACGCCGAGGCCCAGCAGGTTGACCAGGATCTGCTGCCGGGTGGCCGGCTTGGCGTGCAGAAAGTCGGCGAACTGCCCCTGCGGCAGCACCACGCAGCTGGTGAACTGCTCGTACGGCAGCCCGACCGCCTCCAGCACCGCCTGCTCCATCTCGGCGGGCGTACCGGCGACCACCTCACCCAGGTCGTCCGGGCTCAACCCGGTGTCGAGCTTGGTCACGTCGAAGCCGGCCGGCATCACCTGCAACCCGGCGTTCGCGGTCTTCACGTTGCCCCGGCCGTCCCGGCGCACCACCCGGGTCGCCACGTACCGGGCGCCACCGGACTCGAAGACCAGCCGCACCCGGGCCTCGGTCGCCGACGGCGCGAGGGCGTTCGCCAACCCCCGCGCGCCACCCCAACGGGGGACCGTGCCGTAGAGGGCGAAGCAGATGGCGTCCAGCACTGTCGACTTGCCCGAACCGGTCGGCCCGATCAACGCGAAGAAGTCGGCGTCGGTGAAGTCGACCGTCGTGGAGTCCCGGAAGACCGTGAACCCGGCCATGTCGAGCCGCATCGGTCGCATCAGTGATCGACCTCCTCGAAGAGCTCGTCGAAGAGTTCCCGAACGCCCTCGTCGTCGTGGCCCCGGCTGTCCAGGTAGTCGCCGAACAGCTCCCGGGGGGAACGCCCCGACCGCTGCGCGATCCGGGTGCCGCTGCCCGGCGTCGCCAGCAACTCCGGGTCGATCCGGATCTCCAACGCGCGGGGGAGCAGCTCCTGGACCTCCTCGCGCAGGCCCGCGCGGGGGTGCTCCCGCACGAACACCCGCAGCCAGGCGTCCGGCGCCTCGATCTCGGCGAGCTGGGCCAGCGTGCCGCGGACCGTCCGCAGCGCGCTCGCCGCGGTCACCGGCACCTCCCGCACCCGGGCCGCCGTGCTGGCGGTCACCTCGACGACCGTCACCGACGGCACGTTCTCCTGCTCGCCGAAGTCGACGGCGAGCGGGCTGCCGCTGTACCGGACCGGGCAGGGGCCCTCGACGCGCTGCGCCCGGTGCAGGTGGCCCAGCGCCACGTAGTGCGCCGTCGCCGGGAAGACGGTGGCCGGCACCGCGTAGCCGAGCACCGTGTGGGCGTCCCGCTCGCCGCCGCCGGCCGCCGCGCCGATCACCGTCAGGTGGGCGGTGACCAGGTGCACCCGGTCCGGCTCCGAGAAACCCTCGGTGAGCCGGCCCAGCACCCGACCCAGGTGGTCGGCGTACGTCTGGTTGGCCTCGGCGGCGGTCAGCTCGTACATCTCCAGCGCGCGGATCGCGTACCGCTGGGACAGGAACGGCAGCGCGGCGAGCTGCCACCGCTCACCGCCGGCCGTGGTGCCGTCGATGACGTGCTCGGCCGGATTCTCGCGTACCCCGCCGCGCAGCGTGATGCCCGCGGCCTCGGCCCACGGGCGCAGCGCGTCCAGCGCGGGCCCGTTGTCGTGGTTGCCGCCGATCGCGACCACGTCCGCGCCGGTACGACGCAGCGCGGTCAACGCCCGGGTGACCAGCCGGGTCGCCTCCGAGGTCGGCGCGGCCGTGTCGTAGAGGTCACCGGCGACGATCACCAGATCCGGCTGTTCGGCGCGGGCGATGTCGATCACCCCGGCCAGTACGGCCTTGTGCTCCTCGGCCCGGGACTGCCCCTTGAGCACCTTGCCCACGTGCCAGTCGGAGGTGTGCAGGATCTTCATAGGTGTGCCGGCCCCCTAGAACGGGATGTCGTCGTCGCTGCCGCCGCCGGAGCCCACCACGGCGAACGGGTCGGCGGACTGGGTGATCGAGCGCAGCGTCTCCGAGGGGGCCCGACCCGCCTCGGAGACCCGGGTGGCCCACGCCGGGAACGGGAACTCCAGGCAGAGCGGCACCGGGATGTCCGGCTGGTTGACGAACATGGTGCCCGGCTTGGCGAGCAGCGCCCGCTGTCGCTGGGCCGGCGGCAGGAAGCCGTACTCGGGGCGGGACGCCTCGGCCGGGTCGAGCCGGCCGACCACCCGGATCGCCGAGTTGGTGACGATGCGCCGCTCCACCTCGCTCGCCGTCTGCTGGGCGCCGATCAGGATGACCCCGAGCGAGCGGCCGCGCTCGGCGATGTCGAGCAGCACCTCCTTGATGGGGGAGGAGCCCTCCCGGGGGGCGTACTTGTTGAGCTCGTCGAGGACGACGAAGAGCAGCGGCTTGGCCGTGCCGGCCTTCTCCTTGCGCTCGAACTCGCTCTTGAGCGTCACACCCACCACGAACCGCTGCGCCCGGTCGGGGAGGTTGTGCAGGTCGACGACGGTCACCTGCGCCGACTCGCTGGTGTTGATCGAGTGCGGGCGACGGACGGCCAGGTCGCCGCGGATCAGCCGGGCCAGGTCCTTCTTGCTGCCGATCAGCCGGCGGGCGAACGCGTTGACGGTGCCCAGTCCGACCGCGCTACCCGCCCAGTCGGAGCGGGTCTCGTCGTTGTTGAGCGCCTCGACGATGTGGTCGACCAGATCGCCGTAGGACCCGAGCCGCACCCCGTCGATGCTCACGCCCCCGTCGGCGGGCTGGGCGTACCGGGCCAGGTGGGCCGCGACCGAGTGGACCACCATCGTGTACTGCTGGCGCTCGTCGTCGGCGTCGGCGAAGACGTACGGCAGCAGGCGGTCGGAGCAGAACTCGCTCAACGTCCAGTAGAAGGCGTCGACGCCGGTCAGCCGGCTGCTCACGTCCGGCGTGCCGGCCGCGTCACCGACCCGGGGCGGGGCGTACACCCGCACGTCGGGGAAGGCACCGGCGCTGAGGCCCAGCTTCGCGTACGCCGCCCGGGTCGGCTCGTCGAGGCGCGTGTTGGGGTGGTCGAGGAACAGCAGGTCCTCGCCCTTGACGTTGAAGATGAGCGCCTTGCCGTTGACCGCGTCGCCGCCCAGGACGCCGGAGCGGAACACCGAGTAGAGCAGGAAGGTGGCGAAGCTCGTCTTGGTGGCGACCCCGGAGATGCCGGAGATCGAGACGTGCGCGCCCCGGCTGCCGTCGAGGAAGTCGGCGTTCAGGTAGACCGGCACGCCGTCGCGGCCCATCCCCATCGGGATGCGCCGCTCCATCCGGTCGAAGTGCAGCGCGCGGGCCCGCGCGTCGCCCTCGGCCCGGTGCACCACGGCCCCCGGGGTCGGCGGCACGTACAGCTCCGGGTCGACCCGCGTGGTGGTGACCTCGGCCGCCTCCTGGACCTGGGCGGGCAGGGTGCCGTCGGCGATGGCGAAGACGTCCGAGTCGAACTGGGCGCCCTCGTGCCGGGCCCGGACCTGCGTGACCACACCGGCGATCGTCACCGGCTCGCGGTTGGGCAGCTCACGACGGGTGACCACCACGTCGTCGAGCTGGAGGTAGCTGCCGGGGGCCACCGCCGTCCAGAACTGCAACGGCGTGGCGTCGGCGGTGCCCAGCACCCGGCCGACCAGCTCGCCCGGGCTGTCGAGGTCGGCGTCGGTCATCGGACGACTCGGGTCGGGCGGGCAGCGCGGTCGGGAAGCATGAGGTGCATCCTGCCCGAGGAGTACGACAGGTCGCCACGCGACGCGGCGGACGACACCATGGTCGGTCACACCCGCGACGCTGGGTGGGTGACCGGGCGACGGCCCGTCACGCGTCGGTGAGTGGCGGGCCGCCTCCAGGGCGCGGCCGTCAGTCGCGGGCGTGCCGGAGCATCAGGACGCCGTCGTCGGCGGCGAGCACGTGCCGCAGCGGCAGGTGCATCGGCCCGGTGGCGTCGCCGGCGGTGATCCGCCCCGGCCCCGGCCCGGCGAGCAGCGGCGCGACCGTGAGGCACAGCTCGTCCACCAGGTCGGCCGCGGTGAGCGCGCCGAGCAGGTGCGGGCCGCCCTCGCAGAGCAGCTGCGTCAGTCCGCGTCCGTGCAGCTCGGCCAGGGCGGCGGCGAGGTCGACCCGGCCGGCACCGCAGCGCAGCACTTCGGCGACGTCGGTGAGGCCGGGGGGTGGCTCGGCGTCGGAGTGGGTGAGCACGATCGGCCGGACCGGCGCGTCGGCGAACGCGGCCTGCGCCGGGTCGAGGTCGAGGGCGCCGGAGACGACCACCAACGTCGGGTACGCGGCCAGCCCGTTCGCCCTGCGCCAGGCGCGGCGGCCCTCGTCCAGGCGGACGGCCCGGTACCCCTCGTGCCGCAGGGTGCCGGCGGCCACCACGAGGGCGTCGCAGACCATCCGCAGCAGGCCGAACACCCGCTTGTCCGGCTCGCCCGACAGCCCGGCGGAGAAGCCGTCGACGGTGACCGCGCCGTCCAGGCTGGAGACGAAGTTGACCCGCAGTCGGGGCCGGTCGGCGCGGCCGTAGAGGGCGGTCAACGCCGCGTCGTCGAGGGGCTCGACGGACGGCTCGGGCCACAGCCGCCGGATCGGAATTCCGACCGTCATTCGCCGGCCGGACCGGTGACCGGAGGGGTCGGTTCAGCGGTACGGTGCTGGCAGTCGCACCAGTTCCGGCCCGGGCAGTCGTCGTGCCGCCGGGCCCGGCACGCTCGGCAGATCATGGTCGCAGCCTAAGCCGCGGGAGGACAGGACAGCATGCCGCGTCAGATCTTCCAGCTGAAGATGTCCCTCGCCGGCGTGCGCCCGATCATCTGGCGTCGGGTGCTCGTCCCGGCCGGCTACACGCTGGACCGACTGCACCGGGTCGCGCAGCACGCGATGGGCTGGCGGGACTGCCACCTGCACTCGTTCGAGATCGACACGGTGACCTACGGCGAACCCGTCCCGGACGAGGGCCTGGGGCTGCACGACGAGCTGGACGTCCGGCTGGACGCGGTGCTCGGCAAGGGCAGCAGGTTCTCCTACACGTACGACTTCGGCGACTGGTGGGAGCACGACCTGGTCGTCGAGGACGCACTCACCGCCGACCAGGACGAGCGGTACCCGGTCTGCCTGGACGGGGAGGGCGCCTGCCCGCCGGAGGGAATCGGTGGTCCGCTGGGCTACCAGACGCTGCTGGCGGCCCTGGCCGATCCGGCTCATCCGGAGCGGGCTCTGCTGACCGGCTGGGTCACCGGCGGCTTCGACCCGGCGTTCTTCGATCCCGCCGTCGCGACCACGCTGCTGCGTCGCTTCTGCTAACGGGCCGGTCAGGCTGGCGTCGATGCCTCGTGCGCCGGCCTGAAACAGGGCGGTAACGATCTGGGAACGCTCCCAATGGTCTATTGACACCCTGGTAGCGCCCCGGCAATCTCATGGGAGCGCTCCCGGGGGAGTGGCGGAAGTCTCCTTCACAGCTCTCCCCAGGCGTCCACGGCCACCGGCTGAGCGGCGCGGGGCGCTACAGCACCCCCCACCACGTACGACACACCAAGCCTCACCACTTGAGAGGGGTCAGGATGAGCGTCACCTCACGTCGCCGCTTTGCGGCGATCGCGCTCGCGTCCGTCGCCGTGCTTGCCGCGGCGACCGCCTGCGGCGACGGCGACTCGTCGTCCGATTCGGACGGCGGCAAGGTCACTCTGGTCGTCGACGTCTTCGGCGACCAGGGCTTCGGCTACGAAGATCTCTACAAGCAGTACCAGACGGAGCACCCGAACGTCACGATCCAGGAGCGCGGCAAGGGCCTCGGCCTCGGTGACTACAACACCCGGCTGACGCAGCAGATCACCGCCGGCGCCGGTGCCGGTGACGTCGTCGCCCTCGAAGAGGGCACGATCGTGCAGTTCTTCGCGCAGGCCGACAAGTTCGTGAACCTGGCCGACCACGGCGCCAACGACCTCAAGGGCAACTTCCTGCCGTGGAAGTGGGAGGGTGGCCTCACGCCGGACGGCAAGGTGCTCGGTCTCGGCACCGACGTCGGCGGCATGGCCGTCTGCTACCGCAGCGACCTCTTCAAGGCCGCCGGTCTGCCGACCGACCGCGAGCAGGTCGGCGCCCTCTGGCCGACGTGGGACGCGTTCATCGAGCAGGGCCAGAAGTTCACCGCCGCCGACAAGAAGCACAAGTTCGTCGACTCGGCCACCAACTTCTACAACATCGTGCTGATGCAGACGGCGGGCGCCGGCAACGGCTACACCTACTTCGACAAGAGCAACAAGCTCGTCGTCGGCGAGAACCCGGACGTGCAGACCGCGTTCCAGCAGACCACCAAGATGATCAGCGCGGGTCTGTCGAACAACCTGCGGAGCTTCTCGAACGAGTGGAACGCCGGCTTCAAGAACGGCAGCTTCGCCACCATCGGCTGCCCGGCCTGGATGACGGGTGTCATCAAGGGCCAGGCCGGTGACGCGGCGGCCGGCAAGTGGGACGTCGCCAAGGCGCCGGGCAACGGCGGCAACTGGGGCGGTTCCTGGCTGGCCGTGCCGAAGTCCAGCAAGCACCAGAAGGAAGCCGCTGAGCTGGCCAAGTTCCTGACCAGCGCCAAGAGCCAGACCGAGGCGTTCAAGAAGGTCGGCAACCTGCCGTCGTCGCCGCAGGCCCTCGAGGACCCGGCCGTGCTCGCCGCCACCAACGAGTACTTCAGCGGCGCGCCGATCGGCAAGATCTTCGCCGCTGGCGCCAAGGAGCTGAAGCCGGTCTACCTCGGCCCGAAGAACCAGGCGGTCCGGGACGCGGTCGAGAACGCGCTGCGCAGCATCGAGCAGGGTAAGGCCGCCGACGCCGCTTGGCAGGACGCGGTGAAGAACGGCCAGGCAGCAGGCAAGTAACGGCTGCGACGCGCTCACGGGTGGTGCCGCTCCGGCACCACCCGTGAACCCGCGTCAACACGCCCTGCCGCGGCGCCCCACGAGGCGCCGCCGAGTGTGAAGGACCGCTCATGAGCTCCCTGAAGACCCCCGCGCCACCGGACGCGTCGGCCCGCGGGCCGCGCCCGGCGCCACGGCACTCAACGGCGCGCCGCCGGCAGCTGAACCGGCTGGACCTGCGCTTCACCCCGTACGTCTTCGTCCTGCCGTTCTTCGTGCTCTTCGCGATCTTCGGCGTCTACCCGATCGTCTACACGTTCTGGATCGCGATGACCGACCGGTCACCGATGAACGCGACGATCAGCTTCGTCGGCCTGGACAACTTCGTCGAGCTGTTCACGAACGATCCGCAGTTCTGGAACGCGGTGGTGAACACCTTCGGGATGTTCGCGCTCTCCACCATCCCGCAGCTGCTCATCGCGCTGATGCTGGCCAACGCGTTGAACCGCCGCATCCGCGGCCAGATGTTCTTCCGGCTGGCCATCGCGATGCCGATCATCACCTCGACCGCCGTGGTGGCGCTCATCTTCTCGATGATCTACGCCCGGGACTTCGGCCTGATGAACTGGCTGCTCGACCTGGTCGGTCTCGGCCCCATCGACTGGCGGGCCAACCGCTTCGCCTCCTGGGTCGCCATCGCCACCATGGTCGACTGGCGGTGGGTGGGCTACAACGCCCTCATCTACCTCGCCGCGATGCAGTCGATCAGCAAGGACGTGTACGAGGCGGCCGCCCTCGACGGCGCCTCGCAACGCCGCCAGTTCTGGTCGATCACCATTCCGCAGCTGCGCCCCACCATCATCTTCACGCTGATCATCTCGACCATCGGCGGTCTGCAGCTCTTCACCGAGCCGCTGATGTTCACCAGCGGCTCGGGCGCGCTCTCCGGCGGCACGGAGGGGCAGTTCCAGACGATCACGATGTACCTGCTGGACGTCATGAACCAGCGGTTCCGGTGGGGGTACGCGGGCGCCGTCGCCCTGGTGCTGTTCCTGCTGATCGCGTCCGTCTCGTTCATCAACTACCTGCTGGCCCGCCGCATCAGCTCCGACAAGTGAGGGTGGCCCACCCATGACCAGTACCACTCTGCGACCGCCGTCGGTCCGGCCACCGGCCGAACGCAACGGCATCCGCCACAGCGCGGAGAAGCTCTGGACGGCCAGCCCGCTCACCTGGTTCGGGCTCGTCCTCGGCGTCATCCTGTCGCTCTTCCCGTTCTACTGGATGATCGTCATCGCCTCGCGGACCAGTGACGCCGCGAACTCCTGGCCCCCGCCGTTCCTGCCGGGCGGCAAGCTGGGCGAGAACATCCAGCGGGTGCTCGACAACGGCGACGCGAACATCGTCAAGGGCCTGATGAACTCGTTCCTGGTGTCGGGCACGATCACGGTGGCGACCGTGTTCTTCGGCTCGCTCGCCGGATTCGCGTTCGCCAAACTGCGTTTCCGCGGCAAGAACGCGCTGCTGCTCATCATCCTGGCCTCGATGATGATTCCCATCCAGCTCGGTGTGCTCCCGCTGTACATCCTCATGGCCAAGCTGGAATGGCTGAACACGATGCCGTCGGTGACGGTTCCGTTCCTGATCGGCGGCTTCGGCATCTTCATGATGCGCCAGTACGCCGAGCAGGCGGTGCCCAACGAGCTGATCGAGGCGGCCCGCGTCGACGGCTGCTCCACCTGGCGTGTCTACTGGCACGTGGTGGTGCCGGCGCTGCGGCCCGCGGCGGCCGTGCTCGGGCTGCTCACCTTCATGGAGCAGTGGAACCAGTTCTTCTGGCCCTTCGTGGTGCTCGCCGACCCGGCCAACCCGACCGTGCAGATCTCCCTGCGCAGTCTGAACACCGCGTACTTCGCGGACAATTCTCAGATTTTCGCGGGTACGCTCATCGCTACCCTTCCGCTGTTCATCGTCTTCGTTCTGTTCGGCCGCCAGATCATCGGCGGGATCATGGAAGGTGCCGTCAAGTCGTGAGCAACCCCGCCAGCCCATCCGCCGTCGACCTCGACGAGCGTTCCGGGCTGACCTTTCCACCCGGCTTCCTCTGGGGAGCCGCGACCGCGGCATACCAGATCGAGGGGGCGGCGGCCGAGGACGGCCGCACCCCGTCGATCTGGGACACCTTCAGCCACACCGAGGGCCTGGTGGTCAACGGGCACACCGGCGACGTGGCCTGCGACCACTACCACCGGCTCGGCGACGACGTCGCGTTGATGGCCGAGCTGGGCCTCAAGTCGTACCGTTTCTCGGTCTCCTGGCCCCGGGTGCAGCCCGGTGGCACGGGCGCGGCCAACCCGAAGGGCCTGGACTTCTACCGGCGGCTCGTGGACGAGCTGCTGGCCCACGACATCGAGCCGTGGCTCACCCTCTACCACTGGGACCTTCCCCAGGAGCTGGAGGACGCCGGTGGCTGGCCGTCGCGGGACACCGCCGCCCGCTTCGCCGACTACACGACGCTCGTCGCCGACGCGCTCGGCGACCGGGTGCGCTACTGGACCACCCTGAACGAGCCGTGGTGCTCGGCGTTCCTCGGGTACGGCTCCGGCGTACACGCCCCGGGCCGGTCCAACGGCGCGGACTCGGTGCGCGCCGGCCACCACCTGATGCTCGGGCACGGCCTGGCCGTGCAGGCCCTGCGGGCCGTCCGGCCCACGGCCGAGGTGGGCGTGACCGTCAACCTGTACCCGGTCGACGCGGCCACCGACGCTCCCGCCGACGTGGACGCGGCCCGCCGGATCGACGGGCTGGCCAACCGCTTCTTCCTCGACCCGCTGCTGCGTGGGTCGTACCCGGAGGATCTGGTGGCCGACCTGCGCGAGGTCACCGACTTCGACCACGTCCGCGAGGGTGACCTGGCGACCATCTCCACGCCGCTGGACCTGGTCGGGATCAACTACTACAGCCGGCACGTGGTCGCCGCGCCGATCGAGGGCGCCGAGCCCGAGCCGTACTGGCGGGCACCCTCCTGCTGGCCGGGCAGCGAGGACGTCCGGTTCGTCACCCGGGGCGTTCCGGTGACCGACATGGACTGGGAGATCGACGCCCCGGGCCTGGTGGAGACGCTGCGGCGGGTGCACGAGGAGTACACGGACCTGCCGCTGTACGTCACCGAGAACGGCTCCGCGTTCGTCGACACCGTCGTCGACGGGCAGGTCGACGACGTCGACCGGCTGGCCTACTTCGACGCGCACCTGCGGGCCTGCCACGAAGCGATCAACGCCGGCGTGCCCCTGCGGGGATACTTCGCCTGGTCATTGATGGATAATTTCGAGTGGGCCTGGGGTTACACCAAGCGCTTCGGCATGATCCACGTCGACTACGACAGCCAGCTTCGCATCCCCAAGTCCAGCGCCAGGTGGTACGCCTCGGTGATCCGACGCAACGGTCTGGCCGCACAATAGGCTCGGGCCAGCCATCAGGGCGGTCCCGGCGTCCACTCTCGCGTGGCGCCGGGTCCGCCCGCCGTCGGAGGAGCAGACGATGACAACGCAGCGCACCCGCTCGCTCGGGCGCCCGACCCTCGATGCGGTCGCGGCGCGCGCCGGCGTGGGTCGGGGCACGGTCTCGCGCGTGGTCAACGGCTCGCCCCAGGTCAGCCCGGAGGCCCGGGCCGCGGTCCAACAGGCGATCGCCGAGTTGGGGTACGTGCCGAACCGCGCCGCCCGCGCGCTGGTCACCCAGCGGACCGACTCCGTCGCCCTGGTGGTGTCCGAATCCGGGGAGCGGGTCTTCACCGAGCCGTTCTTCGCGGCGATCGTGCGGGGGATCAGCTCCGGCCTGCTGGAGACGCCCATGCAGCTCTGGCTGGCGATGGCCCAGTCGCCGGTCGAGCGTGAGCGCGTCGAGCACCACCTCACCAACCAGCACGTCGACGGCGTACTGCTGCTGTCGTTGCACGACTCCGACCCGCTGCCCACCCTGCTGGAGGAGCGCGGCCTGCCCGCGGTGCTCGGTGGCCGACCGGCCCGGATGCTGCAACCCGGGGCCCAGCCGGCGTGGTTCGTCGACGTGGACAACGTTGGCGGCGCACGGCAGGCGGTGGAGTACCTGACCAGCCAGGGGCGGCGACGCGTCGCCACCATCGCCGGACCGCAGGACATGGGCGCCGGCCTGGCCCGACTGGCCGGCTACACCGAGGCCGTCAAGGCCACCGGCGTCGGCGTCAACCCCGACCTGATCGCGTACGGCGACTTCAGCGAGAGCAGCGGGGCGACCGCCATGCGCCGCTTGCTGAACGCCTGCCCGGACCTGGACGCCGTCTTCGTCGCGTCCGACCTGATGGCGTTCGGCGCGTTGCGGACCCTGCGCGACGCCGGCCGGCGTGTCCCGGAGGACGTCGCCGTGATCGGCTTCGACGACGCGCCGGTCGCCCGCCAGGCGGACCCACCGTTGACGAGCGTGTTCCAGCCGGTCGAGGAGATGGGCCGGCAGATGGCCCGGCTGCTGGTCGCCCGCATCCGCGGCGACGACCTACCCGCCCCGCACATCCTTCTGGACACCCAACTCGTCCACCGAGCCAGCGCGTAACCCGTCCCGCGCGCTCCCCGCCCCCTCTCCCGGCCGATCTTGCACTTGCTGTGGCGACATACGGGATATTCCGCGCGAACTGTCGACAGAAAGTGCAAGATCGCGTGCTGGGGGGCGGGCGCGGGGCGCGGGGCAGGGACGGGGTGGGGGGTTTTAGGGGAGCCAGCGGCGGAGTTCGCGTTTGGCCAGGGAGTTGCGGTGGACCTCGTCGGGACCGTCGGCGAGGCGCAGGGTGCGGGTCTGTGCCCAGAGGGCGGCCAGCGGGGTGTCCTGGCTGACGCCCGCGCCGCCGTACCCCTGGATGGCCTTGTCGATCACCCACTCCGCCATCGCCGGTGTGGCGATCTTGATGGCCTGGATCTCGGTGTGCGCGCCCTTGTTGCCGACGGTGTCCATCAGCCAGGCCGTCTTGAGCACCAGGAGGCGGGCCTGTTCGATGCGGACCCGCGATTCGGCGATCCACTCCCGCACGACGCCCTGCTCGGCGAGGGGGCGACCGAACGCGATCCGTTCGTTGGCCCGGCGACACAGCAGCTCCAGTGCCCGCTCGGCCATTCCGATCAATCGCATGCAGTGGTGGATGCGCCCCGGGCCGAGTCGCGCCTGGGCGATGGCGAAGCCGGTGCCCTCCGCGCCGATCAGATTGGCCGCCGGCACCCGTACGTCGGTGAAGTCGATCTCGGCGTGCCCGCCGTGCGTACCGTCTGAGTAGCCGAAGACGTGCATGCCCCGGCGGACGGTCACGCCCGGCGTGTCCCGGGGGACGAGCACCATGCTCTGCTGGCGGTGCCGGTCGGCGTCCGGGTCGGTCTTGCCCATCACGATGAGGATCTCGCAGCGCGGGTCCATGGCGCCGGACGACCACCACTTGCGGCCGTTGACGACGTACTCGTCGCCGTCGCGGGTGATCCGGGTGGCGATGTTGGTCGCGTCGGACGAGGCGACCTCCGGCTCGGTCATGCAGAAGGCCGAGCGGATCTCGCCCTCCAGCAGCGGCACGAGCCAGCGCTCGCGCTGGGCGTCCGAGCCGAACTCGGCCAGCAGCTCCATGTTGCCCGTGTCCGGCGCCGCGCAGTTGACCGCCTCGGGCGCCAGGTGCGGGCTGCGCCCGGTCAGCTCGGCGAGCGGCGCGTACTGGAGGTTGGTCAGGCCGGCGCCGTAGCGCGGATCGGGCAGGAACAGGTTCCACAGGCCGCGCTTGCGGGCCTCCGCCTTCAGCTCGGCCAGCACCGGGGTACGCGACCACTCCTCGCCGGTGGCCGCCTGCTCGGCGTGCACCGGCTCGGCCGGGTAGACGTGCTCGGTCAGGAACCGGGTCAGCTCGTCGCGCAGCTCCTCGGTCCGGGCGTCGTACGCGAAGTCCATCACCGCTCCCTGGCAGCGGTCAGCCCGTGCGCGACCAGCGGTGCCACCATGTCGCCGATCCGGTCGAAGCCCTCGCCGAGCGTCTGCCCGAGCGTGTGGCGGTAGTGGATGCCCTCGCAGATGACGGCGAGCTTGAAGCAGCCCAGCGCCACGTGCCAGTGCAGCGGCCCGACGTCGACGTCGCTGCGCCCGGCGTACCTGTCGATCAGCTCCGCGCCGGTGGGGAAGCCGGCGCGCGGGCCGAGGCCGTCGGCGACGGGATTGCCGGCGGCGGTGTCGCTGTCGCCCAGCACGTCCCAGTACGTCAGCAGCAGCCCCAGGTCGGCGAGGGGATCGCCGAGGGTGGCCATCTCCCAGTCGAGGACGGCGTGTACGGCCACCGGGTCGGCCGAGGCGAGGAGGTTGTCCAGCCGGTAGTCGCCGTGCACGATGCGGCCGGCGTTCGCGCCCTCGGGGGCGGTCGCGGCGAGCAGGTCGCGCAGTTCGTCGATGCCGGGCAGGTCGCGGCTGCGCGAGCGGTCGAGCTGCCCGGCCCAGCGGCGGACCTGCCGGGCCAGGTAGCCCTCGGGGCGGCCGAAGTCGGCGAGCCCGACGGCGGCCGGCTCGACGGTGTGCAACGCGGCGAGGGTGTCCATCATCGCCATGGCGAGGGCCCGGCGTCGTTCGTCGCCCAGCGGGTCGGTCTGGGCGCGGGTGCGGAACACCTCGCCGGGCATCCGTTCCATCAGGTAGAACGGTGCGCCGAGAACCTCGGTGTCGGTGCAGAGCAGCAGCGCGCCGGGGACCGGCACCTCGGTGGGCGCCAGCGCCGAGATGACCCGGAACTCGCGGGCCATGTCGTGCGCGGTGGCCAGCACGTGCCCCAGCGGTGGGCGGCGCAGCACGACCTCCCGCTCGCCGAAGCGCAGCAGGTAGGTGAGGTTGGACTTGCCGCCCGCGATCAGGTGGGCGCGCAGCGGCCCGGCGGTCAGCTCGGGTCGGTGCGTCGCCAGGTAGCTCGCGAGGCGATCGAGGTCGATCCCGGCGGGGGCGGCCGGAACAGCGCCCGGCCGGAGCGCGCTGGCGGCCGGATCACTCATCCGACTAGTTGATGGCAGCCCGTTCACGTTGTCAAGGTCAGGTACGCCTGACGTGCCGTGGTCAGCGCTTCGGCCAGGTGAGGTGGCGTCGCCGGCGGTCGAGCCAGTCGACGGGCGATCTCCCCTTCTTGCGACATTTGCCCAGATATCGTCTCTTGATGGGCGGACCGCGGCAGTGGTCTCCGGAGCGGTGGGGGGCGATCGTGGCGAAGGCGAGCGAGGGTACGACGACGGTGGGCGAGCTGTTGCTCAGCCGGCTCTACGACCTCGGAGTACGCCATGTCTTCGGGCTGCCGGGCGACTACAACATGGACTTCCTCGATCAGATCGAGGCGTTCGACGGGATCGAGTGGGTCGGCAGTTGCAACGAGCTCAACGCCGGCTACAGCGCCGATGGATACGCCCGCCTCGCCGGTGTGGCCGCGATCCTCACGACGTTCGGTCCCGGCGAACTGTCGGCGGTCAACGCCCTCGCCGGGGCCATGGCGGAGTCGGTGCCGATCGTCTCGATCGTCGGCGGTCCGACCGCGGAGATCATGCGGCAGCGCACCTCCATGCACCACTCGCTCGCCGACGGCGACTTCGACCACTGGGTACGGGTGGCACGCGAGGTGACGGTCGCCCAGACCTCGCTGACGCCGCAGAACGCGCTGGACGAGGTCGACCGGGTGCTCACCGAGTGCTGGTCGCAGCAGCGTCCGGTCTACGTCCGGATGCCCGGCGACGTGGTCCACGCCGAGGTCGCCGAGCCGGGGCGACCGTTCACCCGCCCCGAGCCGGTCGTCTCACCCGGGCAACTCGACGCCTTCGCCACCGCCGCCCGGCGGCTGCTCGCCGGCGCCGAGCGGCCCGCCCTGCTGGTGGGAAACCTGCCGATCCGCCTGCACCTCGGCGCTGCCGTCACCGCCCTGGCCGCCGAACGGAACTGGCCGGTCGCCGCGCAGTCGCTGGGACGGGGACTGCTGGACGAGTCCGACCCGCACTACGTGGGCGCCTACAACGGCGGTGACAGCGTCGACGAGGTCCGCGCGGTCGTGGAGGACGCGGACGCGCTCGTCTGTGTGGGCGCCACGTTCTTCGACTGGGACGGCCTGTTCACCGCCGACATCAAGGTCGACCGGGTCATCAGCCTGCACCGCGACGCCGCCGTCGTCGGCGGCACCCGCTTCGCCCCGGTCGCCCTGCCGGCAGCGCTGCGGTGCCTGCACGAGATCGCCCCGAACCGTACGGCGCAGTGGTCACGCGCGCCGTTGCTCGCGGCCGACCCGCCCGCACTCGACCCGTCGAGCAACGAGCCGATCCGGCAGGCACGGCTCTGGCCGGCGATCCAGCGGATGCTGCGCGAGGGGGACATCTTCGTCCCGGAGACCGGCACCCCTTCCTTCGGCGCGGCGACGATGCGCCTGCCCGCCGACGTCACCGTCGTGTGGCCGCCCATCTGGGGCTCGATCGGCTACGCCACCCCGGCCGCCTTCGGCGCCGCGGTGGCGGCACCGGATCGACGGACGGTGCTGGTCACCGGCGACGGATCACTGCAGCTGACCGTGCAGGAGATCAGCCGGATGCTCGCCACGAACCAACGCCCGATCATCATCGTGGTCAACAACGGCGGCTACACCGTCGAGCGGGCGGTCGACGGGCGGCACCAGCCGTACAACGACATCGACAACTGGCGGTACACGGATCTACCGGCGGTGTTCGGACGGGACCGGGGCTTCACCGCGCACGTCGCCCGTACCGAAGCCGAGCTGGCCGCCATCCTGGCCGGCATCGACGGCCTACCGGCCCAGTTGACCCTGATCGAGGTGGAGACCGACCCACTGGACCTGCCCACCGGCATGCCCCAGTGGGGTCGGGAGACGTCCGCCGCCGACTACCACGCACAGCTCGCCTCCACGCCGGTCCTGCCCCTGGGTGGGCTCCCCTGAGCGTCAGCGTCCGGTTTCGCCCCGTAATCGGCCGCCGGAATTTCCGCTCGGGATATGCCTCTGCAACAGGGACGAAATGGTCACCCGGCAGGCTGTGAGCAGCCCGCCGGCCGTCGCCGGCCCGCCGAGCGGAGGGACAGACATGTTGCTGCGAGTTCGGGTCACCCTGCCGGACCGTCCGGGCACCCTCGGTCAGGTCGCCCGCACGCTGGGTGTCTCCGGCGCGGACATCGTGCAGGTCGTGGTCCTGGAGCGCCTCGGCGGGCGCGCGGTGGACGACTTCACGGTGGTGTGGCCCGGCGCGGCACGGGTCGAGCGTCTGCTGGCCGGTCTCGCGGCGATCCCGGGCGTACGGGTGGACGGTGTGTGGCGGGCGATCGGCGCGCCCACCACCACCGGCCAGGACGCGGAGCTGCTGGCCCAAGTCGCGGCGAACCCGGCCGACGGACTGGCGACCCTGGTGGACGCCGTACCGGGCCTGCTGGCGGCCGACTGGGCGGTGGCGGCCGTGGTCCCG
Source organism: Micromonospora sp. NPDC049662 (assembly GCF_040675055.1). Taxonomy (NCBI): domain Bacteria; kingdom Bacillati; phylum Actinomycetota; class Actinomycetes; order Micromonosporales; family Micromonosporaceae; genus Micromonospora; species Micromonospora sp. NPDC049662. The sequence continues at coordinate 13,818 of NZ_JBFAOC010000052.1, read as the reverse complement.
GTGGACTGGGCGTCGCGTACGGGGGGTGGCGGGGCCACCGTCGGTCACGCGAGCTGGCGCGCTCCCGTACCGCCGCGGTTGCCGGAGGTGACTCCGCTGCGCGGGCGGTCGATGACCGCCCCCGACGGCACCCACTACGGTATCGCCCCGTTCGGGCGGGCGGGTCTGGTGCTGGTGGTGGCCCGCGAGCACAACGAGACCCTCTGCGCCGCGGGTTTCCACAGCACGGAGGTCGACCGGCTCACCCAACTCGTCCGGGCCAGCGCGGTCATCCTGGGCGACCGACTGGACCTGGTCGGTGCGCCTCCGGTGGTCGCCGGTCCCTGACCAGCGCGAGGAGTTCCCGGGTCGACACCGGCGAGCAACCGGGCGGCAACAGCCGCGGACGAGGCTCTGGGTGGGGAAGGGAGCCAACCCATGACGTTGTGGCGGATCCGAGCGACAGTGGACGACCGGCCCGGCTATCTGTCGGTCCTCACGGCGAGCCTCGCGCTGCGCGGGGTCAACATCCTCACGGTGCAGGTGCAGCCCACCGAGCATGGCGCGGTCGACGACTTCCTGGTGGACGCGCCGGACACGCTCGACGAGACCGAGCTGATCGCCGCCGTCGAACGAGGGCGCGGGCGGGACTGCTGGGTGGCGCGCAGCGAGGCGCGCGGCCTGGTCGACCAACCGACCCGGGTGCTCGGCCTGGCCAACCGGCTGGTGCGCGATCCGGACGCGACGGGTGAGGCGTTGCGTACGCTGCTCGGCGCCGACTCGGTGAGCTGGCGTCCGGCGGCGACCGGTACGGACCGGGGCAGCACCGGCACGAGCATGGTGCTGGCCGACCCGGCGGGCGGCACGTTCGCGCTGCGCCGGACGGCGCCCGCCTTCACTCCGGCGGAGTACGCCCGGGCACAGGCCCTGGTCGAGTTGGCCGCCACCGTGGCTCGGCGGGCCGCCGAGCAGGTGACCCTGGTGCTGCCGGACGGCATCGAGGTGGCGGTGCGACCGGCGTGCGCGGACGACCTGGCGGGTGTGGTGGAGCTGCACGAGTCGTGCTCCCCGCGCAGTCGGGAACGGCGCTACCTGAGTGGGGCGGCGCTGCCGCGACCGGCCCGACTGCGTCGACTGTTGGAGCCGGCTCGGGGGCTCACCCTGGTCGCGACGACCACCGACACCGACGGCGCGGTGGTCGCCATGGCGAACCTGCTCGGCGAGGGCGACGAGGCCGAGGTGGCGCTTCTGGTCCGCGACGACTGGCAGCGGCGTGGGCTGGGCTCGGCCCTGCTGCGCCGGCTGGTGTCGCACGCCGACCGGGCCGCCTACGCGGCGTTGGTGTTGCACGTGCGGGCGGACAACGCGCCCATGCTGCGGACGCTGCGTCGACTGGACCGGCCCAGCTCGGTGCAGCGGGACGGCGGTCTGCTCGCGCTGACCGTACCGCTCGGGGTTCCGATGCCGTCCGAAACGACCACGACCGGCCACCAGGGGATGTCCGGGACCGGCCGACGGCCTCGGTAGATCGGGCTGAGCTGGGACGACGTCTCGGACGGACCTGGCGGCCGGGTCGACTTTCCGCGCGGTGGCACGCGTGTCGCCGTAACGTCGGCGAGCGCGATGGCGCTGTGGCGCGGCGTGGGCTTCCCATTCGACGTGGCGCACATTACATTGTCGGATATCCATGGGAGCGCTTCCATGCCCGTGGCCACACCGCCACCCCCGCTGTCGCCGGTGGCCGTGCCGCCCCCACGCCGTCCCGCGTCGGTGCGACCGCCGGCGGCGCCTGGCTAACAGGAGCCCTTCATGCGCCACCTGACCCGGCCGTCCACCGGCCACCCCGGCCGGTCGCCCGTCGACCAACCGTGGCCCCGGCGGCTGCTGGCCGCCGGCGTCGCCCTGCTCACCGGCGCGGCCCTCGCGGTCGCCGCGCCGACGCCCGGACCGGCGTCCGCCGCGCCCACCTTCAACTACGCCGAGGCGTTGCAGAAGTCGCTGCTGTTCTACGAGGCGCAGCAGTCCGGCCAACTGCCCGACTGGAACCGCGTCTCCTGGCGCGGCGACAGCGCGCTCACCGACGGCGCCGGTACGGGAGTCGATCTGACCGGCGGCTGGTACGACGCCGGCGACCACGTCAAGTTCGGCTTCCCGATGGCGTTCAGCGCCACCATGCTCGCCTGGGGCGCGGTGGAGTACCGCAGCGGCTACAGCGCCTCCGGCCAGTTGCCGCACCTGCTGAACAACCTGCGCTTCGTCAACGACTACTTCATCAAGGCGCACCCGTCGGCGAACGTCCTCTACGGACAGGTCGGCAAGGGCGACGACGACCACAAGTGGTGGGGCCCGGCCGAGGTGCTGCCGATGGCGCGGCCCGCGTACAAGATCGATGCGAGCTGTGGCGGCGCGGACCTGGCGGGGGAGACGGCGGCGGCGATGGCCGCGTCCTCGATGGTGTTTCGGCCCACCGACGCGACCTACGCGGACAAGCTGCTCACCCACGCCCGGCAGCTCTACACGTTCGCCGACACCGTGCGGAAGGCCTACAGCGAGTGCATCACCGACGCGGCCGCGTTCTACAAGTCGTGGAGCGGCTACCAGGACGAGCTGGTGTGGGCCGCCATCTGGCTCTACCGGGCCACCGGCGACGCCAGCTACCTGACCAAGGCCGAGAGTGAGTACGACAAGCTCGGCACCGAGCCGCAGTCCACGACCCGTTCCTACAAGTGGACGATCGCCTGGGACAACAAGCAGTTCGGCGCGTACGTGCTGCTGGCGAACCTGACCGGCAAGCAGAAGTACGTCGACGACGCCAACCGCTGGCTGGACTACTGGACGGTCGGGGTGAACGGGCAGCGGGTGCCGTACTCGCCCGGTGGGATGGCGGTGCTCGACTCCTGGGGCGCACTGCGCTATGCGGCCAACACCTCCTTCGCCGCGCTGGTCTACAGCGACAAGACCACCGACACCACCCGCAAGGCGCGGTACCACGACTTCGCCGTCCGGCAGATCAACTACGCGCTCGGCGACAACCCGCGCAACTCCAGCTACGTCATCGGGTTCGGCGCCAACGCGCCGAAGAACCCGCATCACCGCACCGCGCACGGGTCCTGGTGGGACAGCCAGACCGTGCCCGTCGAGACCCGACACACCCTCTACGGCGCGCTGGTCGGCGGCCCGTCCTCGGCCAACGACGCGTACACCGACAGTCGGTCGGACTACGTGATGAACGAGGTAGCCACCGACTACAACGCCGGCTTCACGTCCGCGCTGGTCCGGCTGACCTCCGAGTACGGCGGCACCCCGCTGGCGAACTTCCCGGTCGCCGAGACGCCGGACATGGACGAGATGACCGTGGAGACCACCGTCATGCAGGCCGAGCCGCGGGCCACCGGGCTCAAGGCGATCGTCTACAACAAGTCGGCGTTCCCGGCCCGCGCGCTGACCAACGGCAAGTTCCGGTACTACTTCCGGCCCGACGGCAGCGGCCCGGTGCAGGTCACCTCCGGCTACACCCAGGGCTGCCCGTCGCCGACCACCGCCAAGCAGTACAGCGGCGACATCTGGTACGTCGAGGTGGACTGCACCGGCTACACCATCGCCCCGGCCGGACAGTCGGCACACCGGATGGAGGTCCAGTTCAAGATCGGTGTGCCGGAGGGGGGCACCTGGGATCCGACCAACGACCCGTCGTACCAGGCCACCGCCGGGCCGAACCGCAAGGTTCCGCTCTACGCCGGCAGCACCCGCGTCTGGGGTAACGAGCCGGGGCCGGTCGTGCCGGACACCACCGCGCCGAGCGTCCCGGGCAAGCCGGTGGCGTCCAATCTCGCGTCCCGCTCGGTGACCCTGACCTGGTCGGCGTCCACCGACAGCGGCGGTAGCGGGCTGGCCGGCTACGACGTCCGCGAGGTCCAGGTCAACAGCGACACGGTCGTCGTCCGGCCGGTCACCGGCACGACGCTGACCATCTCGACGCTGCTGCCGGCGACGTCGTACGAGTTCACCGTCGTGGCCCGCGACGGCGCGGGCAACACCTCGGCGGCCTCGCCGGTGCTCACCGTGACCACGCCGCCGACCGGCTCCACCGACACGACCGTGCCGAGCACGCCCGGCACGCCGGTCGCCTCGGCGGTCACCGCGACCGGCCTCACCCTGGCCTGGACACCGTCGACCGACAACGTGGGCGTCACCGGCTACCGGGTCTACCGCGAGGCCGGCGCGACCGACGCGCTCATCGGGTCGCCGACCGGCAGCACCCTCGCGGTGACCGGGCTGACCGCCTCCACGGCGTACCAGTTCTACGTGGTGGCCGTCGACGCGGCCGGCAACACCTCCGCGGCGTCCGCGCCGGTCTCGGTGACCACGGCGGCGCCGCCGGTCGGCGGCACCTGCTCGGTCGGGTACGCCACGACGGACTGGAACACCGGCTTCACCGCGACGGTGACGATCACCAACACCGGCACCGCCGCGATCAACGGCTGGACCCTGCGGTTCAGCTTCCCGGGCGGGCAGACCGTCAGCCAGGGCTGGTCGGCGACCGTCAGCCAGGCCGGCGCGGCGGTCACCGCGACGAACCTGTCCTACAACGGCACGATCGCGCCGGGCGCGTCGGTGAGCTTCGGCTTCAACGGCACGCACAGCGGCAGCAACCCGAAGCCGACCGCCTTCACCGTGAACAACACCACCTGCGCCGTCGCCTGACTCGTTGACGGGTCGTGGCGTGGCCGGCGCCGAACTCTGGCGACCGGCCACGCCACGCAGGGCCAAAACATTTCCGAAACATTTCCGAAAACTCCATTGCCCGGACCGGTGCGTGGTTAGCATCGACTGAGTTAGATGTCTCAATCGATACATCCGGTCGTCCTCGCCCTCGGCGGCCCGGGTGTTGGCCCTTTAAGGAGGCCGAGATGGCAGTGCGCCCATCCGTTCATCGCGGCGGCACTCGGCGACGGCGATCGCCCGTCTTCCGAGCGCTGCTCGCCGGCGCGTTCAGCGTCGTGACCGTGGCCGCCGTCGCGGTCATGATGCCCTCGGCGAACGCCGCCGCGAGCACGCTCGGCGCGGCCGCCGCGCAGTCGGGCCGGTACTTCGGCACCGCCATCGCGGCGGGCCGGCTCAGCAACTCGCAGTACAGCACGATCGCGGCACAAGAGTTCAACATGATCACGGCCGAGAACGAGATGAAGCCGGAGTCGACGCAGCCCCAGCGGGGCCAGTTCAACTTCAACTCCGGTGACCAGATCTACAACTGGGCGACCCAGCGCGGCCTGAAGGTGCGTGGGCACACCCTGGCCTGGCACGCCCAACAGCCGGGGTGGATGCAGAGCCTGAGCGGCAGCGCCCTGCGTCAGGCGATGATCGACCACATCAACGGCGTGATGGGCCACTACCGGGGCAAGCTCGCCGCGTGGGACGTGGTCAACGAGGCGTTCAACGAGGACGGCAGCCGCCGCAGCTCCAACCTCCAGGGCACCGGCAACGACTGGATCGAGGTGGCGTTCCGCACCGCGCGGGCGGCCGACCCGTCGGTCAAGCTCTGCTACAACGACTACAACATCGAGAACTGGTCGTACGGCAAGACGCAGGGCGTCTACCGCATGATCCAGGACTTCAAGTCCCGCGGCGTGCCGATCGACTGCGTCGGGTTGCAGACCCACTTCACCGGTGGCAGCTCGCTGCCGAGCAACTTCCAGACGACGCTGTCCAGCTTCGCCGCGCTCGGCGTGGACGTGGCGCTGACCGAGGTCGACGTCACCAACGCCTCCACCACCCAGTACGCCGGGCTGACCCAGGCGTGCCTGAACGTGCCGCGCTGCATCGGCATCACCGTCTGGGGCGTACGCGACAGCGACTCCTGGCGCTCCAACGAGAGCCCGCTGCTCTTCGACGGCAACGGCAACAAGAAGGCCGCCTACAACTCCGTCCTCAACGCGCTCAACGCGGCCCCGCCGACCTCCAGCCCGACCGCGAGCCCGACGGTGAGCCCGACCGTGAGTCCGACGGTGAGTCCGACCACGAGCCCGCCGCCGAGCGGTGGCGCCGGCCGGATCGTCGGAGTGCAGTCGGGTCGGTGCATCGACGTGCCCAACTCCACGCAGACCAACGGCACCCGGGTCCAGCTCTACGACTGCCACAGTCAGTCGAACCAGCAGTGGACGTACACCAGTGGCAAGCAGTTGCGGGTCTACGGCAACAAGTGCCTGGACGCGAACGGCGCGGCCACCGCCAACGGCACCGCAATCATCATCTGGGACTGCGGCAGCGGGGCCAACCAGCAGTGGAACATCAACTCCAACGGCACCATCACCGGCGTGCAGTCCGGTCGCTGCCTGGACGTCTGGGGCACCGGCAACGGCCAGCAGGTCCAGCTGTACGACTGCCACGGGCAGACCAACCAGCAGTGGCGGACCGACTTCGGCGGCGGCACCACGCCGGCCCCCACCACGCCGGCCCCCACCACGCCGCCGCCAACCACCACGCCGCCGCCGAACAACGGCTGCGCGCTCCCGTCGACCTACCGGTGGTCGTCGACCGGCGCGCTGACGAGCCCGAAGAACGGCTGGCTCTCGCTCAAGGACTTCACCAACGTGGTCTACAACGGCCAGCACCTGGTCTACGGGTCATACGTCAACAGCAGCGGCCAGTACAGCTCGATGAACTTCGGCACGTTCACCAACTGGTCCGACATGGCCTCGGCCAGCCAGAACGGAATGAGCCAGGGCACCGTGGCGCCCACCCTGCTGTACTTCGCCCCGAAGAACATCTGGGTGCTGGCGTACCAGTGGGGACCGACCTCGTTCAGCTACAAGACGTCGAGCGACCCGACGAACGCCAACGGCTGGTCCTCGGCGCAGACGCTGTCCACGGCCACCCTCTCGGACGCGCCGTACGGTGTGATCGACCAGACCCTCATCGGTGACGACCAGAACATGTACCTGTTCTTCGCCGGGGACAACGGCAAGATCTACCGGTCGAGCATGCCGCTGGGGAACTTCCCGGGCAGCTTCGGCTCGAGCTACACGACGATCATGACCGACTCGTCCAACAACCTGTTCGAGGGCGTCGAGGTCTACAAGGTGGCGGGCCAGAACCAGTACCTGATGCTCGTCGAGGCGATCGGAAGCCAGGGGCAGCGCTACTTCCGGTCGTTCACGTCCACCAGCCTGGGCGGCTCGTGGACCCCGCAGGCCGCCACCGAGAGCAACCCGTTCGCCGGCAAGGCCAACAGCGGCGCCACGTGGACCAACGACATCAGCCACGGTGACCTGGTCCGCACCAACCCCGACCAGACCAAGACCGTCGACGCCTGCAACCTGCAGTTGCTGTACCAGGGCAAGGACCCCAACGCGAGCGGCGACTACAACCGGCTGCCGTGGCGGCCGGGTGTACTGACCCTCCAGCGCTAGGCGTCAGCCAGTTCGAGGAACGCGTGCCCGGCACCCGTGCGGTGCCGGGCACGCCCTTGGGTTCAGTCCGTCAGGTCGTCGGCGAGCAGGTCCATCAGCAGGGCGTCGTGCCAGCGGCCGTCCTCGCCGCGCTCGTACCGCCGCATGATGCCCACCGGGCGGAAGCCCACCTTCGCGTACGCCCGGATCGCGGCGGTGTTCGCCGCCGCCGGGTCGATGGTGAACCGGTGGTGGCCGTACTCGTCGATCAGGTGCCGGGCCAGGGTGCGGATGGCGTCGCCGCCGAGGCCCTCGCCACGGGACGCCGGGTCGAGGAACACGTCCAGGCTGGCGTGTCGGTAGTCCGGGTCGGACTCGGCGTACCACTGGATCGCGCCGATCACCCGGCCGTCGTGCTCGATGGCGTACAGCGTCAGGTCGTCGTCACCGAGGTCGGCGTGGACCGCGCCGGCCAGGTCGTCACCGCCGCGCCACCACCGGCGTACCTCGGGGTGCGCCCGGATGGCCGCGAGGGCCGGCACGTCCGCGACCGTCGCCGGTCGCAGGGTCACCGCCCGCCCGCGCAGCATCGGCTCAGCCCCGGATCTCGCCGTGCTCGACGCAGACCGCCGACCAGCCGACCGGCAGGACCTGCACCTTCATCCGGCGTCGACAGCGCGAGCAGTAGCGCGGCGGCTCCAACTGCCGGGCCGCCGCGCAGCCCGGGTGGGCGTCGTCGGCCGCCGCCTCGCCGCACCTGTCGCACCAGGGCACGGCCGCCGACGCCGGGCCGCCGCTGCGGGTCGGTTCGGCGTCGGAGGTCGTCGTCATGGTCGTCACAGCGTGGCGGAGAGGGCCTTGACCGGCATCTTCAGCTCGTCCAGCAGGTCGAGGTCGGCGGTCGCCGGCCGGCCCAACGTGGTCAGGTAGTTGCCGACGATCACCGCGTTGATGCCGCCGAGCAGGCCGTCGCGGGTGCCCAGGTCACCGAGGGTGATCTCGCGGCCGCCCGCGTACCGCAGGATGGTGCGCGGCATGGCCAGCCGGAACGCGGCGATGGCCCGCAGCGCGTCCTTGCCCTCGACCACCGGGCGGTCGCCGAGCGGGGTGCCGGGGCGCGGGTTGAGGAAGTTCAGCGGCACCTCATGCGGGTCGAGTTCGGCGAGCTGCGCGGCGAACTCCGCCCGCTGCTCGACGGTCTCGCCCAGGCCGAGGATGCCGCCGCAGCACACCTCCATGCCGGAGTCGCGGACCATCCGCAGCGTCTCCCAGCGCTCCTCCCAGGAGTGGGTGGTGACCACGTTGGGGAAGTACGACCGGCAGGTCTCCAGGTTGTGGTTGTAGCGGTGCACACCCATGTCGACCAGGTCGTCGACCTGCTCCTGGCTGAGCATGCCCAGCGACGCGGCGACCTGGATGTCGACCTCGGCCTTGATGGCGGCGACGCCCTCGCGCATCTGCTTCATCAGCCGCGCGTCCGGGCCGCGCACGGCGGCCACGATGCAGAACTCGGTGGCCCCGGTCTTCGCGGTCTGCTTCGCGGCCTCGACCAGCGACGGGATGTCCAGCCAGACCGAGCGCACCGGCGAGGTGAACAGGCCCGACTGGGAGCAGAAGTGGCAGTCCTCCGGGCAGCCGCCGGTCTTCAGCGAGACGATGCCCTCGACCTCGACCTCGGGGCCGCACCACCGCATCCGCACCTCGTGGGCGAGTTGCAGGGCGGCGGGCAGGTGCTCGTCGGGCAGGGTGAGCACGGCGAGGACGCCGGCCTGGTCGAGGCCGACGCCGTCACCCAGGACCTGGGTGCGGGCCTGGTCGAGGATCTCTGGCATGGCTCGTACCCTACAAGGCCCCGGTCCGGCCGGGTACGACCTGCCGCCGGGGTCGACGCGAACCGGCGGGGCCGGGCCCGATCGCCGGCCGTGCGGGTCGGGCGACGCACCGCGCCTGCGGCAACCATCCGTGACGACGTTACGACGGTCCGTGGTGGCCGGTCTCGCTGCGGCTACGTTCGCCGCCGCCGTGCCTCGCGTACCGAATGGATTCGTCTGCTCGATGGTCGCGGGTGGTAATTTCGCCCGGCGGACGTCGGCGTGACCGGCGCGGACGGCGGTGAAGGGGTGACGGTGGCGGACTGGCTGGCGGCGCTCGATCGTCGCGCGCAGTTGAGGGCGAAGGCCGGATTGACCCGGCGGCTGCACCCGCGTCCCGCCGACGACCGGATGACCGACCTCGCCGGCAACGACTACCTCGGCCTGGCCACCCACCCGGAGGTCACGGCCGCGGCCACGGCGGCACTGTCCGCGTACGGGCTGGGCGCGACCGGTTCGCGTCTGGTGCGCGGCTCGACCGACGCGCACCACGCCCTGGAGGACGACCTGGCGCGGTGGCTGGGCACCGACCGGGCTCTCGTCTTCTCCTCCGGCTACCTGGCGAACCTGGGCGCGTTGCGGGCTCTCGTGCAGCCCCGGACCCTGCTCGTCTCCGACGCGCACAACCACGCGTCGCTCATCGACGGCTGCCGGATCTCGGGCGCCGAGACGGTGGTCAGCGCGCACGCCGACGTGACGGCGGTGGCCGCAGCGCTGGCCGTGGCGCCGGGACGCCCGGCGGTGGTGGTCACCGAGTCGGTCTTCTCGGTCGACGGCGACCTCGCACCGCTGGCCGAGTTGCACGCGGTGGCCCGCCGCTACGGCGCGCTACTGCTGGTCGACGACGCGCACGCGCTCGGCGTCACCGGTCCGTCCGGAGCGGGCGCGGTGGCCGCCGCCGGTCTGGCCGGTCAGCCGGACGTGGTGGTCACCGCCACCCTGTCCAAGGCGCTCGGCGGGGCGGGCGGGGTGGTCGCCGGTCCGGCCGAGTTCGTCCGGCACCTGGTCGAGACCGGCCGTACGTTCATCTTCGACACCGCGCTGCCGCCGGCCGTGGCGGCCGGGGTGCACGCCGCGCTGGGGCTGGCCCGAGCCGGTGACGACCTGCGCGCCGAGATCGCCGACCGGGTGACGCTGGCGGTCGGTCGACTGCGCGCGGCCGGGCTGGCCGTCTCCGCGCCGGACGCGGCGGTGATCTCGGTGACGGCGCCCGGTCCGGAGGCCGCGACGGCCTGGGCGGCCGACTGCCGGGACCGGGGCGTCGCGGTGGGGTGCTTCCGGCCCCCGTCGACCCCGGACACCCGCTCCCGGCTGCGCCTCACCATCAGCGCGGGGGTGCCGCGGGCGGACTTCGAGCGGGCGCTGGACGTCATCGTGGACGGTGCCCCATGAGCGCGAGGAGTGAGCCGGTTTTGCGAGCCCCGCAGTCGCGTACAGAGCTGGTGCCGTGAGCGCGTGGGAGGGGCCGGTGCTGGTCACCGGCACCGACACCGAGGTGGGCAAGACGGTCGTCACGGCGGCGATCGCGGCGGCGGCGCAGGCCGCCGGCCTGCGGGTGGCGGTGGTCAAACCGGGCCAGACCGGCACGGCCAGTGGTGAGCCGGGTGACGTGGACGCGGTCAACCGGTTAGCGGCCCCGCTGACCGGTCGTACCCTGGCGAGCTTTCCGGACCCGCTCGCGCCGCTGGCCGCGGCCCGGGTCGCGGACCTGCCCCCGTTGGAGCTGTACACGGCGGTGGACGCCGTCCGCGCGGAGGCGGACAAGCACGACCTGGTCCTCGTCGAGGGGGCCGGCGGTCTGCTGGTGCCGATGGGGCTGCGCCCGTCCGGCGAGCCGTGGACGATGGCCGACCTGGCGGTGTCCCTCGGCGCGCCCGCGGTCGTGGTCGCCCGCGCCGGGCTGGGCACGCTCAACCACACGGCGTTGACCCTGGAGGCGCTGGACCGTCGGGCGGTACCGGCCGGAGTGGTGATCGGGGCCTGGCCGGCGTCGCCGGAGCTGGTGCACTGGACGAACCTGACCGACCTGGTGCCGAACCTGCTGGGCGCGGTGCCGGCCGGGGCGAGCGCGATCGATCCGGGGGTGTTCCGGCGGTCGGCGCCGGGGTGGCTCACTCCGGCGCTGCACGGGGTGCTCGACGACTGGCGCGTCTGGGCCGAGGAGAGCAGCTGAACACCTGACTTTCGTCGGTGTCCGGGCAGGTCGTGCGTGGGTAGCGTGGCCGCCGTGAGGATCCTGGAGCCGTCCGTGCGCGGGGCGCCCCGGTGGCGGCGTCCACTGCGGGACGTGTCGCTCTGGGCGCTGGTGGCCGCGCCGATCGCGGCCGCGCGGGTGACTCCGCCGTACCCGCGTTTCGGGGTGGCGCTGTTGTTCGGCTCGCTGGCGCTGCTCGCGGTCGCCGTCGCGTCGGCGCGACGGTGGCCGCTGGTGGGGTTGCTCCTGGTGGTGCTCGGTTCGCTGGTGGACGGCAACTTCGTCTTCGCCATCCCGGTGTTCAGCTATCTGAGCGGCCGGCGCAGCGCGACGGCGACGCCGGCGGCCGTGCTCTTCGGCGTGATCGCCGTCGGCGGCACGGTGCTGAACCTCGGGTTGCTCGGCACCGGGGCGGCGACCTGGTTCCTGTTGGCGTCGGTGCTGCTGTTCGGCGGGGTGTTCCCGTGGCTGGTGGGTCGGTACCGCCGGCAGCAGCAGGCGCTGACCGACGCCGGCCGCCGGCACGTCGAGGCGGTGGCGCGCGAGCGGCGTGGCGTCGCGGAGCGGATCCGGCTCCGCGAGCGGGCGCGGATCGCCGAGGAGATGCACGATTCGCTGGGTCACGATCTCAGTCTCATCGCGGTGCGGGCCGCCGCGTTGGAGCTGGCCGACGACCTCGCTCCGGCGCACCGGACGGCGGTCGGGGACCTGCGGGCCAGCGTGGCGGCGGCGACCGAACGGCTGCACGACATCATCGGGGTGCTGCGGGAGGAGGGCGGCCCGGCCGCTGTCCGGCCGGTGGGGGAGACCGTCGTCGACCTCGTCACCGGGGCTCGTGAGGCCGGGATGGCGGTACGCCTGGACGCGCCGCCGGACACCCTGCGCCTGCCCGGCATGACCGGGGCCGCCGCCCACCAGGTGGTGCGGGAGGCGCTCACCAACGCGGCCCGGTACGCCCCGGGCGCCCCGGTGACAGTGCGCCTGGCGTCCGACCTGGACGGGGTCGAGGTGCGGGTGCGCAACGCCCCGCCGCCGGCCGGTCCGCTGCCCCGACCGGCCTCCTCGGGTAGTGGTCTGGTCGCGCTCGCCGAGCGGGTACGCCTGGCCGGCGGCGTCCTGGACGCCGGCCCGGCCCCGGACGGCGGATTCGCGGTGCGGGCCCGGCTGCCGCTCGTCGCCGAACCGGGGCTGTCAGCGGTGGCCGCCGCCAGCGGGACGTTCGAGGACGTCCCCGCGTCCGGGGGCGTTTCGGAACGGCCGCTCGACGCCGAACGCCGGCTGCGCGAGGCTCGTCGCCGGGCTCGACGGAGCCTGCTGACTGCGCTCGCGGCTCCGGCCGGCTTCGGGCTGGCCCTGTCGCTGGTCTACTACCCGTTCGCCACGGCCGGCACGGTGCTCGACGAGTCGACGTACGACCAGATGCGGCCCGGCACGGCACGGGCCGACCTACCCGGGCTGCCCCGCCGGCAGCTCGCCCCGCCGCTCGGTGTCGCGGCGCCGGGCTGCGAGTACTACACCGACGGCAACTTCCCCCTCGCCGAGGCGACGTGGCGGCTCTGCTTCACCGACGGCCGACTGGTCAGCAAGGAGCGCATCGCGTAGTGGACACCGACACGGTTCCGACCGCGCCCGTCCGGGTGGTCCTGGCCGACGACGAGGCGATGATCCGGGCCGGGGTCCGGGCCATCCTCGCGGCCGACCCGGGTATCGAGGTCGTCGCCGAGGCCGCCGACGGCCGGGCGGCGGTGGAGCTGGTCCGCGCGCACCGGCCACGGGTGGCGTTGCTGGACATCCGGATGCCCCGCCTGGACGGCCTGGCCGCGGCGGCCGAGATCCACCGGTTGGCGCCGGCCACGGCGACGGTGATGCTGACCACCTTCGGTGAGGACGACCACGTGGCTCGGGCGCTCGGGCACGGCGCGAGCGGGTTCCTGCTCAAGGCCGGCGATCCACGGGAGTTGATCGCCGGGGTGCACGCGGTCGCCGACGGCGGGGCGTACCTGTCGCCGCGGGTGGCACGTCGGGTGATCGAGCTGGGCGCCGGGCGGTTGGCGCGCCGGCCCGCCGCGCGGGACCGGACGGCCGGGCTGACCGAACGGGAACGCGAGGTACTGGCGCTGGTCGGCGCGGGGCTGTCCAACGCGGAGATCGCTCGCCGGCTGCACCTGGTGGAGGGCACCGTGAAGAGCTATCTGACGAGCATCTTCACCCGGTTGGAGGTGCGCAACCGGGTGCAGGCGGCGATCCTCGCGTACGAGGCGGGGCTGGTCGAGCGGTGGGCGGGGGGCGGGGGGGGCCCCCCCCCCCCCCCCCGGCGGGGCGGCGGGGGGGGCAGGGCCCCCCCCGCCGCCGGGGGGCGCCCCCCCCCCCCCCGCGGGGTGGGGCT
>NZ_JBFAOC010000051.1:0-43084 GCF_040675055.1 Micromonospora sp. NPDC049662 | reverse complement strand
AACTAATCTTGCCGGTCCATGGCCCTGTTGGTGACGCTCTTTCGTGCTGACGGCTCCGCGGGTGTCGTTTCCGTCCAAGACGATGGGCGGTGGCGGCCGCGCACCGGCCACCCGACAGCGCCGGCCGCGCACCGGCCACCCGACAGCGCCGGCCGCGCACCGGCCGCCGCTGGCCCGCTCACATCGCCGCCCGGGGCGCCCGGACCGCCCTCCGTGCGGCGTCAGGTCAAGTCGCCCGGCCCGGGTACCGCCGACCCGTCACCGCATCGTGGGCTTGTGGACGTACTCGCGCAGGTGGGTGGCGGTGAGAGTGTCGCCGTGGGCGACCAGGTCGGCCGGCGTGCCGGTGAAGACGATGCGACCGCCGTCGTGCCCGGCGCCCGGCCCGAGGTCGATGAGCCAGTCCGCGTGGGCCATCACGGCTTGGTGGTGCTCGATGACGATGACCGTGTTGCCCGCGTCGACCATGCGGTCCAACAGGGCCAACAGTTGGTCCACGTCGGCCAGGTGCAGGCCGGTGGTGGGCTCGTCGAGGACGTACGTGCTGGTCTTCTCCGCCAGGTGGATGGCGAGCTTGAGTCGTTGCCGCTCCCCGCCGGACAGGGTGGTCAGCGGCTGACCGAGGCTGAGGTAGCCCAACCCGACGTCGACCAGCCGGTCGAGGATCAGGTGGGCCGGCCCGCTGGGGAAGAACCCGTGTGCCTCGGTGACCGACATGGCCAGCACCTCGCTGATGTTCTTGCCGCGCAGTGTGTACGTGAGCACCTCGTCGGTGAACCGCCGCCCCGCGCAGCGCTCGCAGACGCTCGCCACGCCGGCCATCATCGCCAGGTCGGTGTAGATCAGCCCGATGCCCTTGCAGGCCGGGCAGGCGCCCTCGGAGTTCGCGCTGAACAACCCGGCCTTGACGCCGTTGGCCTTGGCGAAGGCGGTACGGATCGGGTCGAGCAGCCCGCTGTAGGTGGCCGGGTTGCTGCGTCGTGACCCGCGAATCGGGGACTGGTCGACGATCACCACACCGGACCGGCCGCGCAGCGAGCCGTGGATCAGCGAACTCTTGCCCGAGCCAGCCACGCCAGTGACCACGGTGAGGACGCCGAGCGGGATGTCCACGTCCACGTCGCGCAGGTTGTGCAGGTCGGCGCGGCGGATCCCGAGCTGGCCGGTCGGTCGGCGTACCTCGTCGCGCAGGGTCACGCGGTGGTCCAGGTGCCGGCCGGTGAGCGTGTCTGCGCGGCGCAGGCCGGGGACGTCGCCGGTGAAGCAGATCTGCCCGCCGGCCGTGCCCGCGCCGGGTCCCAGGTCGACGACGTGGTCGGCGATGGCGATCGTCTCCGGCTTGTGCTCCACCACCAGCACGGTGTTGCCCTTGTCACGCAGCCGCAGCAGCAGGTCGTTCATCCGGGCGATGTCGTGCGGGTGCAGGCCGACGGTGGGTTCGTCGAAGACGTACGTGACGTCGGAGAGGCTGGAGCCGAGGTGTCGGACCATCTTCACCCGCTGCGCCTCGCCGCCGGAGAGGGTCGCGGACTCCCGGTCCAGGCTGAGGTAGCCCAACCCGATCTCGACCAGTGAGTCGAGCAGGTCACGCAGGTTGCCGATCAGCGGGGCGACCCCCGGGTCGTCGATGGTCCGGACGAACGCGGCCAGGTCGCTGATCTGCATGGCGGAGCACTCGGCGATGCTGCGGCCGGCGATCCGTGACGACAGGGCGGCGGCGTTGAGCCGGGTGCCGGCGCAGGACGGGCAGGTGGTGAAGGTGACCGCACGGTCGACGAAGGCGCGGATGTGCGGCTGCATCGACTCGCGGTCCTTGGCCAGGAGGAGCCGCTTGACCTTGACCGCGAGCCCTTCGTACGTCCAGTTGTTGCTGCCTACCTTGATCTTCGTGGCTGGCTTGTGCAGGAAGTCCTCCCACTGCTGCGGGGTGAAGTCCTGGAGTTTGGCGTCGGGGTCGAACAGGCCGGAGCCGACGATGGTCTGCCAGTACCAGGAGCCGACGGCGAAGTTGGGCGCGGTGATCGCGCCGTCGTTGAGCGAGCGTTCGACGTCGACCAGCTCGTTGACGTCGAGGTCGGAGACCCGGCCGAGTCCTTCACAGGTGAGGCACATGCCCTCGGGCAGGTTGAAGCTGAACGCGCCCGCGCCACCGACTGACGGCTCGCCGAGCCGGCTGAAGAGGATCCGCAGCATGGCGTACGCGTCGGTGGCGGTGCCGACGGTGGAGCGGGAGTTGACGCCCATCCGTTCCTGGTCGACGACGATGGCGGCGCTGAGGTTGCGCAGCGAGTCGACGTCCGGCCGGTTGAGGTTCGGCATGAACGACTGGAGGAACGCGCTGTAGGTCTCGTTGATCATGCGCTGGGACTCGGCGGCAATGGTGCCGAAGACCAGCGACGACTTACCTGACCCGGAGACACCGGTGAAGACGGTCAACCGGCGCTTGGGGATGTCGACCGAGACGCTCGCGAGATTGTTCTCCCGCGCTCCGCGTACCTCGATCATGTCGTGGCTGTCGGCGGCGGACCTTGCTGGCTGCGACATGCGAACCCTTCACGAAGTGATGGCAGAACGACCCCGCCCTGCACGGGACGCATTAAATTGTCTCATTAATCCTCACATAGAGGGTTTGACGAACAATCGAGCGTGCGGCTGTTACTTAAGGACGGGAAAGTCTCAAATCACATGACAAGCGGTACGGTTGCCCGGTGGAGGCCATGCCGAAGGATCGCCTGCGAGCCGTGGACCTCGCCGCCACCGTCGGGATCTCGGTGCAGCAGGTGCGCAATTACGTCGAGGAGGGCGTCCTGCCGCCGGTGCGGCGAACCGCGAGCGGCTACCGGATCTTCACGACCGCGCACGCCCGCGCGCTGACCGTGGCCCGCCGGCTGGCCGAGGGGCACGGCTGGGGCCGTACCCGGGAGATCATGGCGGCGGTACACCGGGGCGACGTGCCGGCGGCCCTGGCGGCGCTCGACGGCGGCCATGCCGAACTGGACCGCGAACGCGCCGACATCCGCCGCGTGCTCGGTGCCTTCGAAACCGTGCTGGCCAACCCGCCGGCGACCCGGCCGGCCCAGCGCCGTGGTGTCCGCATCGGCGAGGTGGCGGCGCTGGTCGGCGTGCGGACCTCGCAACTGCGCCTGTGGGAGGCGCGCGACCTGGTGCGGCCGGGCCGCGCGCCCGGCACCAACTACCGGGTGTACGACGAGACCGAGCTGCGCGCCGCGCAGGTCGTCGCGCTCCTGCGTCGGGGCGCGTACCCGTTCGAGATCATCGAGGCGGTGCTGGGCGAGCTGCGCACCACCGGCAGCGCGCAGCGGGTACGCGCCGAGCTGGCCCGTCGTGAGCAGGACCTGCACGCCCGCAGCCTGCGGCGGTTGCGGGGCAGTGCCGCGTTGCACGACTACCTGGTGGAGCGGTCCGCCGCCGGATGGTCGAGCGGCCAACCGCTCCCGCCGAGCGATCTTGTTGGCTAGGGTCGGGCACATGAGAGCTGCTGCGCTGCTGGCGGTCACGGCGGCTGCCGTCCTGCCCGCTTCCGCGCCGGCTGTCGGCACGGCGGCGGCGGCCACGCGTACCGCTGCCGCCCCGCCGGCCGTGCGGTGTCCGCGGGCGTCGGCCCCGACGGTGTCCCGGCCGCCGCGCCCGTCGCCCCCGCCCACCGTGCCCGAGGCTCGGGTGGTCGGCGGCGTCGGACTGGCGACCAGCGGCCTGGTCGTGCCGGCCGGCGTGGACGCGCCACCGGCGATCACTGCCACGTCGTGGCTGGTCGCGGACCTCGACTCCGGCCAGGTGCTCGGCGGCTGCGGCCCGCACGAGTACGGCACCCCGGCCAGCGTCCAGAAGCTGTTGCTGACGGCCACGATGATGCCCCGACTCGACCCCGCCCAGACGGTGACCGTCACCGCGGCGGACATGAACATCGAGCCCGGCTCGTCCGCCGTCGGCCTGGTCGAGGGTGGCCGCTACACGATCGAGACGATCTGGCTGGGACTGCTGCTGAACTCCGGCAACGAGGCGGCGAACGCGCTGGCACGTCTCGGCGGTGGCCCGGACGGCGCGGCCGGGGGAGTGCGCGCCATGAACGAGCAGGCGCACCACCTCGGCGCGCTCCAGACACATGCCGTCACCCCGTCCGGGCTGGACGGCAAGGGCCAGTTCACCAGCGCGTACGACCTGGCGCTGATCGCCCGGTCCTGCTTCGCGCAGCCGACGTTCCGCCGGTACGCGCTCACCGACCTGGCGACGATCCCCGCGCAGCCGGCACAGCGGACGAAGGGGTTCCAGATCCAGAACGAGAACCAGCTCATCTACCGGTACCCGGGCGCGTTGGGCGGCAAGACGGGCTTCACCGACCTGGCGCGGCACACGTACGTCGGAGCGGCGCAACGCAACGGTCGCCGGCTGGTGGTGACGTTGCTGGGTGCCGAGCCGACGCCGAAGCGGGGCTGGGAGCAGGGCGCGGCCCTGTTGGACTGGGGTTTCTCGCTGCCCCGCGACGTCGGCGTCGGTCGCCTGGTCGAGCCGGGAGAGCTGACCGCCACGCCGTCGGCGACCCCGTCCGTGCTGGCCGCGCCCGGTCCGCCCCGCCCGGCGGCGGCCAGCGGTCCGGCGCACACCGGTTCCGGCTGGCTCTGGTCGGTTTCCGCGATCAGTGGCGCGGGAGTGCTGGTGCTGCTGGGCGGGCTGCTGTGGCACCGCCGCCGCCGGCTGCCCTGAGGGGTCGGCAACCGGCCGCAGCGATCGACAACCGGCTCCGGCATCCATAGACTCCGGTCTTTCTGGCAGCGCGAGTCCCAGGAGGATCCCTGTGTCGAGTGAACGCGAAACGCCCTCCGGCGCGGCGGCACCCCGCCCGTCGGTGCGTGCGCTGACCCGCCTCGCGGGCGTGACGGCGATCGCCGCGGCGCTGGTCGTCGGCGCTTCGGCCAGCGCGGTGGCCGCGCCGGGGGCGACCGTCGACGCGTCCGGCGTCGCCACCGTGGCACACGCCCCGGCGCCGCCCGCCGATGACCGCCCGCCGCGCACCACGCACGGCCCGTGCGCGTACACCGAGACGCCCGACGAGCCGGCCGCCCGACCCGTGCCGCTGCCACCCGACCCGCGCCGCACCCCGGACCGGGGCACCGTCCGCGTGACGCTCTCCACCAACCAGGGGCCGATCGGGTTGACCCTGGACCGGGCTGCCGCGCCGTGCACGGTGCAGAGCTTCCTGCACCTGGTCGGCAAGCGGTTCTACGACCGCACCCCGTGTCACCGGCTCACCGCGTACCCCACGCTCAGCGTGTTGCAGTGCGGCGACCCGTCCGGCACCGGCGAGGGCGGACCGGGCTACCGGTACCGCGACGAGCTGCCCACCGACCTGCCGCCCGCGCCCACCGACCCGACCGGCGTACGGCGGCTCTACGCGCGGGGCGTGCTCGCGATGGCCAACGCCGGTCCGGACACCAACGGCAGCCAGTTCTTCCTGGTGTACGCCGACTCGGCGCTGCGGCCCAACTACACGATCTTCGGGACGGTCGACGCGGCCGGGCTGGACACGCTGGACCGGGTCGCCGCCGGCGGCGTCGCGCCGACGGCCGAGGATCCCGCGCCGGTCGACGGCGCGCCCGCCCTGCCGGTGACCATCTGTCGGGCCGTACGCGCACACCACCACTGATCCGCTGGGCGCGGTGGGCGGCGAGGGCCGCTCACCGCGCCACCGGTTGCCGGAACTTCCGGGAGCCCGACCGGTAGCGGTGGAACCAGGTATCCGACCCGGTTCAGGCCGTTGGAACGACGTGGGTCACCCGGTCGACGGCGCGGTGGCGCTGTCCCGGACGACCAGTTCGGTGGCGAGCTCCACCCGGGGGGAGTCGATGCCCTCACCCTGGGCCAGCCGCAGCACCGTCCGCGCCGCGAGGCGGCCCATCTCCACCAGGGGCTGCCGGACGGTGGTCAGCGGCGGGGACGCCCAGCGGGCCTCCGGCAGGTCGTCGAATCCCACCACGCTGACGTCGTCGGGGACCCGCAGCCCTCGGCGGCGGATGGCCTCGTAGACGCCGAACGCCATCTGGTCGCTGGCCGCGAAGATGCCGGTCGGCGGATCGGCCAGGTCGAGCAGCGCCGTGCCGCCCGCGAAGCCGGAGGCGTGGTAGAAGTCGCCCGGGTAGATCAGCGCGTCGTCCACCGGCACTCCGGCGGCCTCCAGCCCGGCCCGGTAGCCGTCGAGGCGGGCCCGGCTGCACAGCAGATGTGTCGGTCCGGCCACGAATCCGATCCGGCGGTGGCCGACCGCCAGCAGGTGCTCGGTCGCGGCGAGCCCGCCCGCCCAGTTGGTCGCGCCGATGGTCGGCACGTCCATGGCCGGCACGCCGGCCGGGTCGACGACCACCACCGGCACGTTGAGGCGGCGCAGCTGTGCGTGCAGCGGCGGGCTCAGGTGCGACGTCACGAAGATGACCCCGTCGGTGGCCCGGGTGCGCAGGTTCTGCAACCACTGCCGGGCCGCGGTGGGCTGCCGGTGGATCGCGGAGACGACGGTGCCGACACCCGCGCCGTGCCCGACGTCCTCGACGCCCCGGATGATCTCCACGGCCCAGGGGCTGTCCAGGTCGTTGAAGACCAGGTCGACGAGGCCGGCGCGGCGGACGCTGCGGCTGCTGCGGCGCCGGTAGCCGTGGTGGCGCAACAGCTCCTCGACGCGTTCCCGGGTGTCGGGGGCCACATCGGACCGGCCGTTGAGCACCCGTGACACGGTCGGCACCGAGACGCCGGCCTCCCGTGCGATCGCGGTGATGGTCACCCTGCGTCCGTCGTCCGCGTCCACCCGTGTCTCCTTCACCGCTCCGGGAGGGGCCACCGCCCGCGTCGCCCGTCCCGTGTCCCGGAACGGCACGCCCGCTCCTCGGGTCATCTTGCCTCACCGAGGGGGTTGACGACACGCCAGGTCGGTCATAGCGTTCGGCAGAGTTGCGGAAATGTTCCGGTAATTTGTCGGATGCGTCTCGGCGTACCGTCCCACGTGACAGACAAGGACGCCATGTACACGGACCTGCCCGAGGAGCAGCTACGCGAGTACCGCGGCGTGGTGCGCGAGCCCGCCGACTTCGACGACTTCTGGGCGCGCACGCTCGCCCAGGCGCGCGACGCGGCGTGGCCGGTCCGGCTCGAACCCGTGGTGACCGGTCTGACCGCCATCGACGTGTACGACGTGACGTTCCCCGGCTTCGCCGGACAGCCCGTACGGGCCTGGCTCCGGGTTCCCCACGGCACCGGCACCGCCCTGCCGACCGTCGTGCAGTACGTGGGCTACGGCGGCGGGCGTGGGCACCCGCTGGAGAACCTGCTCTGGGCGACCGCCGGGTTCACCCATCTACAGATGGACACCCGGGGGCAGGGCTCCGGCTGGAGCCGGGGCGACACGACGGACCTGGGCGCGACCGGCGCGCAGGCGCCCGGCGTGGCGACGCGGGGCATCGCCGACCCACGCACGTACTACTACCGACGGTTGATCACCGACGCGGTACGGGCCGTGGACGCCGCCCGTACCCTGCCCATGGTCGACCCGACCCGACTGGCGGTGCTCGGGCACAGCCAGGGCGGGGCCATGGCGCTCGCGGCCGGCGCGTTGGCCCCCGGTGTGCGGGCGGTGGTGGCCCTCGTGCCGTTCCTGTGCGACATTCCCCGCGCCGTGGTGGTCACCGACGCCCACCCGTACCGGGAGATCCGTGACTACCTGGCGATCCACCGCGACGCCGAGGAGCGGACGCTGACGACCCTGTCGTACGTCGACGGCGTCAACTTCGCGCGGCGCTGCCGCCGGCCCACCCGCTACTCGGTGGCGTTGATGGACGACATCGTGCCGCCCTCGGGTGTCTACGCCGCCCACAACTCCCACGCGGGACCGACAGAGCTGTCGGTGTGGCGCTACAACGGCCACGAGGCCGGGGGTATCGACGACGACGAGGCGGCCCTGCGCTTCCTCGCCGCGCAGTTGGCCGAGACGCCCGAGGCGACGAGGGTCGGCGTCCACCCGGTTCCGCTGACGTCCGGCGACTGAGCGGGCCCGCTGGACCGGGCGCGGGACGCCCCGACCGATCCGCCGCGCGCCACCGACCGCCTTTGGTAAACAGGACCTGTGCGCAGGTCAGGACGGTTGGGTGGCGTCGCCGTACTCGCGCTCGCCGCGGCGCTCGGCGGCTGCTCCTCGCCGCCGCGCCCCACGCCGACGGTCGCCACCCCGGTCTCGGCGAGCCCTCGACCGACGCCTGACGGCCCTACCGCCCGCCCGAGCGCGACCCCGCCGGGCGCGGGCGAGTTACCGAATTTTGTGGTGCTGACCGACGTCGACCCGCGCATCCACGCCGACATCCGGTACGCCACGGCGCACAACTTCGTGGGCCGGCCGATCACCGGCTACCGCGAACCGCTGTGCCTGCTCACCCGGCCGGCGGCCGAGGCGCTGCGTCGGGTCCAGGACGCCGCGCTCGCCGGGGGCCACAGCCTCAAGGTGTACGACTGCTACCGCCCGCAGCCGGCGGTGGACGACTTCGTCGCCTGGTCGAAGCGTCCCGGCGAGCAGCAGACCAAGGCCGAGTTCTACCCGGACCTGGCGAAGGACAGGCTCTTCGCCGACGGCTACATCGGTGCGCCGACCGCGCACAGCCGGGGCAGCACGATGGACCTCACCCTCGTCGACGAGCCCGCCGCCAGCCAACCTCCGTACCGGCCCGGCCAGTCGCTGGTGGCCTGCACCGCGCCCCGGGCGCAGCGCTTCGCGGACAACACCATCGACATGGGTACGGGCTTCGACTGCTTCGACGCCCGAGCGCACACCGACGACCCCCGGATCACCGGGACCGCCCGGGACAACCGGCGGTTGCTGCGACGGCTGATGACCGACGCCGGTTTCGTGAACTACGACCGGGAGTGGTGGCACTACCGCCTGCGCGACGAGCCGTACCCGGACACGTTCTTCGCCGCGCCGGTCGCCCGTTCGTCGGTCGGCTGAGACCCGGCGCTCAGGTCCAGTAGAGGACACGGCAGGCGGGTATCCGCGCGGTCAGCTCGTCGGTGAACCACCGTCGCAGCTCGGCCATCGTGTCCCGAGGGTAGACGTACTTCACCGCGCCGAACCTGCCGTGTTTGCGGCTGCGCGCCGCTACGTCCATCTCCAGCCGGGTACGCGGGTACCAGCCGAGCAGCACCTCCCGGCTGCCGGGCGTGAACCGGTGGGTGATCAGCTCGGCGGTCAGGTCCAGCTCCGGTACCCCGTCGACCGCCGCGCGGACCTGGTCCAGCAGGTCGCCGTACGCCTCGCGCCAGTCGGGCAGCGCGATGATGGGCGCGATGGTCAGCCCGACGGGATAACCGTCGAGCGCGAGCCGGCGCAGGGCGGCGAGCCGGTCCGGCACCCGGGCGGTGCCGCCCTCGAACCGCTGGCTGACCGGGGCGCAGTTGACGCTGAACCGGACCCGGGTACGGCCGCGGTGGGGCAGGCCGACGAAGCTGTCCACGTCGGCGTACTTGGTGGTCCAGCGCAACTGCACGGGGGCGTCCCAGTCGGCGAAGTGCCGCACCGCCCGTTGCCAACTGCCGGTCAGGTGCTCCAGCGCCAGGGGGTCGGTGTAGCAGGACGCCTCGAACGTGGTGCCCTCGTCGGCGCGACGCGCGTCGCGGCTGGTCACCGTGCCACGCCCGGCGTACGGAGTCAGTCCGGCGAGGATGTCGTCGAGGTCCGCGTACACCCGGGTCACCGGCGGGCCGGAGAGCGAGCCGGCCAGGTAGCAGTACTGGCAGTGCGCGGGGCAGCCCTCGGCGAGGTCGACGCGCCAGTCGGCGCTGGGCGCGATGGGTTGCAGGTCGCGCCGGGACGGCGGGCTCACCACGATCGCCATGGTCGCCTTGGCCCGCGCGTAGGTCTCGCGGTCGGTCTGCCCGCGTACTCCGCTGAGTCGGTTGGATCGGAGCCGTTCCACCTCGATGCCGAGCGCCTGCACCCGGTCGACGATCCGCTGTCCGTGCGGGTGGTCCAGGGCGGCGGGGGTGGCCACCACCCGGCCCGGCGTCCACCGGCGCGCGGGTCGCGCCTCCGGGGCGAGGGCGGCCAGGTCGCGGATCGGCACCCGCTCGCCGCTGGCGTCGTGCGTCGCGGCGGGCACGTCCACAGCCAGCGGCCTGTCGACGTCGACGGCATCCGGGCTGGTCATCGGGCCGGAGTACCCGCTACCGCAGGAATCCCACCCGATCGACGCGGCTGGCGATTGACGCCGCACGTCGGAAAAGCATAACCTTTCGTCTATCTGTAAACCTTGTGAACAGATTTACGACGACGCGGCGGCGCGCGTCCCCACCGAAGGGACGATCAGGTGATCGCAGAACTTTCCTCCCGTACCAGAAGGATCCTGTCGGTGTTCGTCGCGCTCGTCGTCGCCGTGACCGCCAGCGTCGGTCTCGGCGTCGCGCGCAGCGCGCAGGCCGCGCCGACGTTCAAGGTCCTGGCCTTCTACAACGGCACCTGGGACGACGCGCACATCGACTTCATCAAGGACGCGCGCGCCTGGTTCCCGCAGGCCGCCGCGCAGTACGGCTTCTCCTGGGAGGCCACCAACAACTGGAGCCTGCTGAACACGTCCAACCTGGCCCAGTACAAGGTCGTCATGTTCCTGGACGACGCGCCGCCCGCCGCCCAGCGCCCCGCCTTCCAGCAGTACATGCAGAACGGCGGCGCGTGGATGGGCTTCCACGTCAGCGCGTGGACCGACAACCCGTCGAGCTGGAGCTGGTACTACAACACGTTCCTCGGCTCCGGCTCGTTCCGGACCAACACCTGGCTGCCCACCCGGGTCACCATGCGCGTCGACAACCGCACCCACGCGGCCACCCGGAACCTGCCGGCGACGTTCTCGTCGTCGTTCAGCGAGTGGTACTCGTGGAGCAACGACCTGCGGCAGAACTCCAACATCGACATCCTGGCCTCGGTCGACCCGTCGAGCTTCCCGGTCGGGACCGACCCCAACCAGTCCTGGTACAGCGGCTACTACCCGCTGGTCTGGAGCAACCGGCAGTACAAGATGATCTACGCCAACTTCGGGCACAACAGGATGGACTACGGCACCAAGACCGGCCTGTCGTCCACCTTCGACAGCGCCCAGCAGAACAAGCTGCTGATCGACGGGCTGCACTGGCTCGCCGGCGTCGGCACGTCGCCGACCCCGACCCCGACGCCCACCCCGACCGGCAGCGCCGGCCCGATCTCCCCGACCGCCTGGCACACCGTCGTCAACCGGGGCAGCGGCAAGTGCGTGGACGCGCGGGCCGCCGGCACCGCGAACGGCACCGCGATCCAGCAGTACGCCTGCAACAACAGCACCGCCCAGCAGTACCAGTTCGTCCCGACCAGCGACGGCTACCTGCGGGTCAACAACCGCAACAACAGCGCGCAGGTGCTCGACGTGACCGACCGGTCGACCGCCGACTCGGCCCCCATCCAGCTCTGGTCCTACAGCGGCGGCGTCAACCAGCAGTGGCGCGCGGAGTCCGAGGGTGGCGGCTACTACCGCCTGGTCAACCGCAGCAGCGGCAAGTGCCTGGACGTGCCGGGCGCATCCACGGCGGACAGCGTCCAGCTCATCCAGTACACGTGCAACGGCACCGCGGCGCAGTCGTTCCGGCTGGTGTCCGCGTCGTAGGTCGGCCATAGCCTCGCGGCCATGGCGATTCCCGACAGTTCTTCGGCTCCGTCACCGCCACCCTCACCGGCGGTGCCGGAGCCGAAGACGACTGGTACCGCCACAGGGGCGCGAGCGAGCACGAGGACGCCTCCACCGACCGGGCGGAGGCCCGCCTCACCCGGTGCCTGGACGCGCTGCCCGGTCGGGTCTTCGCCATCCGCCTGTTCCGGGTCGAGGTCGACGGGCACGCGTTCGGGCTGGTCGACTGGTCCGAGGAGTACGACGGCGACGACCACGCCGAGTTCCTCCCCGACGAGCTGGGGTTCGACCCGCCGTGGGACGGCTGCTACGACACCTGAACGGGCCTAGCGACGAGGGCCGGCCCGGTGGGCCGCTCGCTGTGTCGTGCCCCTGTCGAGCTGCCCCATAAATGGGGCGCGCTCCGCGCAGCCGGGCGCGCTCCGCGCAGCCGGGCGCGCTCCGCGCAGCCGGGCGCGGCGTCGCCGTGGCGGGCGCCCATCTGCTCGCCGGCCGCCGGTCCGGGTCGCGGGCACCGGTCCGCTTGGCAGACGGTGGTGTGGGTGGCGGGGCCGGTCGCTCGGTGCCGCCCCATATCTGGGGCAGCTCGACAGGACCTGCGGGTGACACGCCCGCCAGGCCCGCCAGGCCCGCCGGTGCCGCGCCGACGGAGATATCCATTGCGGACGTGCCGCCATCCTCCTACTGTCACCGGTGCAAGGTCGAGAGCAACCACGAGAGCAACCACGAGGGGAGTACGCCGTGTCGCGACGCGTCCGCACCGACGCCGCTCGGCGTCTGCTTCCTGCCGGCGGTTATCTCCTCACCACAGCCACGACCACTGCCTGCAACCCCTTGCGGGGCACCGGGCCGGGGTGGCGCGACTGACGCCGACGCGTAGCGCGTCCGCCGGCCGCCCATCCCCACCGGGATCGGGCGGCCTTCTCGTATCCCCGTACCGCCGCCGGACCACAGCCGCCCGGCGCATGATCGATATCGGTCACCCGCACGACAGAAGGAGACCATCATGGGATTCACCCCGCTCGCCGGGACCCGGGCGCCGGTCCGGGTCTGGACCGACCCGTACGCCATCGAGCCGCAGGCCGCGAAGCAGCTGCGCAACATCGGCGCGCTGCCCTGGGTGCAGGGTGTCGCCGTGATGCCGGACGTGCACTTCGGTAAGGGCGCGACGGTCGGTTCGGTGATCGCCATGCGACAGGCCGTCTCGCCGGCTGCGGTCGGCGTCGACATCGGCTGCGGCATGTCGGCGGTGCGCACCTCGCTGACCGCCGCCGACCTGCCGGACGACCTGGGCGGCCTGCGGTCCGCGATCGAGGCCACCATCCCGGTCGGCTTCGCGCAGCGGCCCGAGGCGGTCAACCCGCGTCGGGTCCGCGGGCTGGAGCAGGCCGGCTGGGACGACTTCTGGGGTCGCTTCGCCGGTCTGGACCCTCGGGTGGCGCAGCTCGAGACGCGGGCGCAGCGGCAGATCGGGACGCTCGGCGGCGGTAACCACTTCATCGAGGTCTGCCTGGAGCAGGGCGGCGACGACGAGGGCCGGGTCTGGCTGATGCTGCACTCCGGGTCGCGCAACATCGGCAAGGAGCTGGCCGAGCGGCACATCGGGGTGGCCCGGCGGCTGCCGCACAACGCCGACCTGCCCGACCGGGACCTCGCCGTGTTCCTTGCCGGCACGCCGGAGATGGAGGCGTACCGGCGGGACCTGTGGTGGGCGCAGGAGTACGCCCGGCGCAACCGGGCCGTCATGCTGGCGCTGCTCTGCAATGTGGTGCGCGAGCAGTTCCCGCAGGTCGGCTACGACGAGCCCATCTCGTGCCACCACAACTACGTCTCCGAGGAGAGCTACGACGGCGTCGACGTGCTGGTCACCCGCAAGGGCGCGATCCGGGCCGGCCGGGGTGACCTGGGCATCATTCCCGGGTCGATGGGGACCGGGTCGTACATCGTGCGGGGCCGGGGTAACCCGGACGCGTACTGCTCCGCGTCGCACGGTGCCGGGCGGCGGATGTCGCGGGCGCAGGCGAAGCGGACTTTCAGCACCGCCGACCTGGCCGCGCAGACCGCGGGCGTGGAGTGCCGCAAGGACGCCGGGGTGGTCGACGAGATCCCCGGCGCGTACAAGGACATCACCGAGGTGATGGCCCAGCAGCACGACCTGGTGGAGGTGGTCGCGCACCTCAAGCAGGTCGTCTGCGTGAAGGGCTGAGGTGTACGCGCGGGCCGGGAGCACCGGCCCGCGCGGACCTCCTCAGAAGCCGACGAAGACCCGGCGCAGGTCGTCCAGGGTCACCGGCCCGCTCACCCGCACGCCATCCGGGGTGTAACGCTGCCCGAGCCGGCCGACCACCAGCCGCAGCCACGCCTCGGCCGGCAGGGACAGCTCACCGTCGGGCTGCTCCGGCGCGTCGGTGAGCGTGATCTGCTCGCCCAGCCGCAGCCCGAACGTCCGTTCCGGGTCCCGCAGCCGTACCAGCAGGGTCGCCTCCCGGCCGGCCAGCTCCTTGGGCCGGCTGGTCCAGCTCAGCATGCCGCCGATCTGATCGAGGAGCAGCGGCACCGCCTCCGGCGTCACCGCCGCGAACGAATTGAACGCCACCTCGGCGTCCCACTGGTGCAGGGCGAACTCGCTGAGCCGGAACCGGGCGGCGGTGGCGACGTCGACCGGGTCGGGCAGGAAGCCGAGGTTGATCCGCAGCGTCTCGCGGGTCTCGGCGTCCAGCGCCTCGTACGCCTCGACCAGACGCTCGTTGGACGCCAGGAAACCGGCGGCGTGCTCCTCGGGGGACATGGCGTCCCAGCGCTGCCACACGCCGCGGTTGAAGTCGCCGTCCGGGGCGGGCGTGCCCTCGATGGAGGCGTTCAGCCCCGCGAGGCCGATCTCGGCGCCGCTGCCCAGGTGGCTGAGCACCTGGGAGACCTGCCATTCGCTGGCCCCGGAGGGCTGGCGCAGGTCGTCGTCCTTCAGGTCGCGCACGAGCGCGGCAAGCTCCTCGTGGCCCGCCCGTAGCGCGTGGATGATCTGGTCGGCAGCCGTGGACATGTGTCTCCTCAACGGATCTTCGACGATGGTCGGGACGCTACCGGACGATTCGCCCCGGTCGGACGCACCCGGTGTGCGCCGCCCGGCCCGTACCCCATCGGGCGCGGGCCGGGCGGCGTCGTTCGGGCTCAGCCCATGTGCACGGCGTTGCCGGCCGGGATGTCCTCCTTGCGCACCTTCACCAGGACCAGCGTGACCAGCCCGGCGAGCACGATCAGGACCGCGCCCCAGGCGAACGCGACGCGGTACCCGTGCACCAGCGCCTCCACCTGCGTCGCCGGGTTCGGCGCCCGGCCGACCAGGTACGCGGTGACCGCGCTGGTGTAGAAGGTGTTCAGCAGCGCGGTGCCGAGTGAGCCACCGACCTGCTGGGTGGCGTTGAGCGTCGCGCTGGCCGCGCCGGCGTCGTGCTCCGGC
Organism: Micromonospora sp. NPDC049662; assembly: GCF_040675055.1. NCBI lineage: Bacteria > Bacillati > Actinomycetota > Actinomycetes > Micromonosporales > Micromonosporaceae > Micromonospora > Micromonospora sp. NPDC049662. The sequence continues at coordinate 27,931 of NZ_JBFAOC010000051.1, read as the reverse complement.
ACCCCGACCAGCGCGAGGCTGGACAGCGGGACGAAGGTGAAGCCGAGTCCCAGACCCAGGACGACCTGGGCGGGCAGCAGGTGGGTGAGGAACGACGTGTCGACGTCGATCTGGGTCAGCACCAGCATGCCCGCGGCGGCGAGCACCGCACCGGCGACCATCAGCGGCTTGGCGCCCAGTCGCGGCATGAGCTGGCTGGCGCCGCCCGCGGCGATCAGCACACCGGCGGTGACCGGCAGCGACGCGAGGCCGGCCTCCAGGGGCTTGTACTGCAGGACCACCTGGAAGTAGAAGGTCAGGAAGAGGAACGCCCCGAACAGGCCCGCGCCGATCAGCGTCGAGGTGAGGTACGCCCCGCCCCGATTGCGGTCCAGGATGATCCGCAGCGGCAGCAGCGGGTGGTTGGTGCGCAGCTCGATCACCACGAAGGCGGCCAGCAGCACCACACCGGCGGCGATGAAGCCGAGCGTGGCGGTCGCGTCCCAACCGTCCTCGGCCGCCTTGGTGAAGCCGTAGACGAGGGAGACCAGACCGGCGGTGACGACGACCGCGCCGGGCACGTCGTAGCGGGTGTTGCCGTGCGCCCGGCTCTCCGGCACGAGCGGGAGGGCGAAGGCGATCGCGATGGCGGCGACCGGGATGTTGACCAGCAGGCACCAGCGCCAGTCGGCGTACTCGGTCAGCACCCCGCCGAGCAGCAGCCCGACCGCGGAGCCGCCACCGGCGATCGCGCCGTACACGGCGAACGCCTTGGCGCGCTCGGTGGCCTCGGTGAACAGCACTGTGAGCAGCGCCAGGGCGGCCGGCGCGAGCAGCGCGCCGAACGCGCCCTGCAACGCGCGGGCGGCGAAGAGCATCCCACCGGTGGTGGCGAGGCCGCCCAGCGCGGAGGCCAGCGCGAAGCCGGTCATGCCGACCAGGAAGGTGCGCTTACGCCCCCAGTAGTCGGCGATCCGGCCACCGAGCAGGAGCAGACCGCCGAAGGCCAGCGTGTAGGCGGTGATCACCCACTGCCGGTTCGCGTCGGTGATGCCCAGGTCGGCCTGGGCCTGGGGGAGCGCGATGTTCACGATGGTGGCGTCGAGGACGACCATCAGCTGCGAGACCGCGATGACCCCCAGGGCGATCCAGCGCCGCGGGTGCGGGGCGCCTGTCGACGTCCCGGCGCCGGGGGCGCCGGGGGCGGTCGAGGTGGTTCCGGGCATGGTGAAGCCTTCCGTGGTGCGGATGTTGATGGATCAGGCCTGGGACGGGCGGTCGTGCCGGTAGGTCAGGACCGGGATCAGCACCTGGTCGACGACCTGGGTGAGGAACGCGTCGTCGGCGGGTAGACCGTGCGCGACCAGTCGGGACATGAGGAGCGCGGGCGCAAGATCGTGGAACAGGTCCCGTTCGCCGGCCTCCGGGGGGATCTCCCCACGGGCGGCGGCGCGGACGAGGACGGCGGTGCTGGCCACCCGACCGGCGGGCAGCACCTGGTGGCGTACCAGACGCTCCAGCTCCGGACTCGTCCGCATGGCGAAGGTCAGCGCCTGCATCAGGTCGCAGTCGGCGACACAGATGGCGGCGGTGGCGCGGAGCAGCTCGAGCAGGTCACCCCGCAGTGAGCCGGTGTCGGGTGGGTTGAGCACGCCGACCTGGCGGTCGCTCAGGGCGGCGACGACCAGCTCGGCCTTGCCGTCCCACCGTCGGTAGATGGTGGCCTTGCTCACGTGGGCGCGGGCGGCCACGGCGTCGATGGTCATCCGGTCGTAGCCGACCTCGCGCAGCAGGTCGATCACCACGCTGAACAGGTCGGTGCTCGTGCACCGGGCCGACCGGGCGGCCGGCACGCCGACGCCCGCGCTCACCTGCTGACCCTCCAGCACTGGCACCCCCCGTGAAACGATGTCGTACTGACCCTAGTTCGCTCGGAGCCCTTCCTGCAGGCTTTTATGAGGTGCGTCGCATCGGGCGAGCGAAACGGTCACGTTTCGCGCTCAGCTGTCGGGCGGCGCGAGGAGTACCGGCACGGCCACGGCGTTGATCCGGGTGCCGTCCCGGGCCGACACCTCGTACACCTCGATCGTGCCGTGCTGCTCCCTGTTCGTACGCCAGTTCACCACCACCCGGTAGTCGCCCCGGCAGCCACTGCCGCAGCTCGCCGTGCCGAAGGCGGCGGCCACCTGGCGGCCGGCGTCGTCCAGCACCCGGACGCTCACCGTGGCCTCGAACACGTCCGCCGTGCCGCTGACGGTGAGCGGGGCGGTGACCCGCTCGCCGACGCTCGGCCCGGCGACCACGATCGGCGCGAGCAGGCCCGGATAGTCGGCCCGACCGACCGGTGCGCCCCCGGGAAAGCGGACCCGCCGGACGGTGGGGAACTGGGTGAGCGTCCACACCACCTGCGCCTCGCGCAGCCGCCGACGGTCCGCCGGGTCGTCGGCGGACGGGACGGGGCCGAGTGTCGCCACCCCGTCGACGATCCGGGTGACCTCGACGCCGGCCGGCAGCAGGGTCACCATCCCCGTGGCGGCCTCGGCCGGAGTCGGCCCGGCGGACAGCTCACTCAGGGCGAGCCGGGACGTCGCGACGGTGGCCGGTCGGGTGCGCCGGGTGGGCACGAGCCGCCCGGAGCGGACGTACCACAGCTCGATCGTCACCGGGTCCGGCCGGCGGGTCCCGGTGACCGCCGGCGTCGACGGACGCGGCGGGGTGCCGGTGGCCGGCGGCGTCGGCGGCGCCGAAGCGGCCGGCGCGGTCGTGGCGGGCGCGACGGTCGGTGGGAAGGTGGTGGGCGGCGGCCCCGGCGGCGCCGTGCCCAGGACGCCGGAGCGGGGGGTGCCGCACCCGCTCAGGACGAGCGCGGCGACCAGCGCCAATCCTGCCGCGCGGGACCCGTCACGGCCGCTCATCCCGCACCCCCTCCCGCGCGGCACCGTCGGGATCCCGCGCGGGCAGTTCCAGGCGGAACCGCGTGCCGACGCCCGGCGCGCTGCGCACACTCAGCACCCCGCCCAGCACCGCCGCGTGTTCCCGGGCGATCGCCAGACCGAGGCCGCTGCCCGGGGCCGCGCGCGCGGCGTCGACCTTGTGGAACCGGTCGAACACCAACGGCAGGTGCGCGACCGGGATGCCGGGCCCCTGGTCGGCCACCTCGAACACGACGCCTCGGCCCGCCGCGCGCACGCTCGCGGAGATCTCACCGCCGCCATGCTCGACCGCGTTGGCGACCAGGTTGGCCAGGACCCGCTCCAGGTGGCGAGGGTCGGTGCGCAGCGCCACGGGATCGCCGGTGACCAGCACCCGGTCCGACCAGCCGCGCGCCGCGACGATCGCGCGAAACAGCGCCAGCGCGTCCACCGGCTCGACGCTCGGGCGGTCCCGCCCGGCGTCCAGCCGCGAGATCTCCATCAGGTCCTCGATCAGGCGGCGCAGCCGGACCACGTCCCCGACCAGCAGCCGCGCGGCCGGCCGGGCGTCGTCCGGCAGCCGGTCCAGCTGCTCGCGCAGCAGCGAGGCCGCCGCCACCAGGGCGGTCACCGGGGTACGCAGCTCGTGCGCGACGTCGGCGGTGAACCGCCGCTCCCGGGCCTGCGCGGCGGACAGGGCGGCGATCTTCGCCTCCAGCGCCTCGGCCATCTCGTTGAACGACGCGGCCCACGCGCTGAACTCGTCCCGACCGCGTACCGGCAGACGGGTGGCGAGCAGCCCCTCGGTGAGCGCCCGGGCGGCGCGGCTGGCCCGGCCCACCGGCTCCAGGGTGCGGCGGGCCAGGAGGTTGCCCACCGCGGCGGCGACCAGGACGACGACCATCCAGCCGGCCAGCAGCGCGGCGTACACCTGGTTCAGGTCGGCCGCGACGTCGTCCTCCACGGTGATCACGTACAGCTCAGCGGTCGAACCGGGGACACGCCCGCCCACCACCAGCAGGCGGGGGCGCTGCGCCGACGTCGACCGCTGGTACGCGAGCTGCCCGTCCGCGACCGACGCCCGCAAGCGCGTGCCCAGGGCGGGGGCGTACCCGGGATGGGAGGGACGAATGACGCCGTCGACGAGGACCACATGCCGACCGCTGCCCTCGAAGCTGGTGAGCAGCTCGGCGTCGCGCTGTTCGGTCAACGGCGGGAACTGTCCGGCGAGCACGAGCTGGTAACGGGCGTCGGCGGCGGCCTGACGCAGCGACGCGTCCCACCAGGACTGCCGCAGCAGCAGCCCGGTCCCGCCGGCGAGCAGTCCGGCGGACACCCCGGCGACCAGCACGAACGCGATCGTCAGTCGGCGCCGCAGCCGGCCGGGCGGCACCGGGCGTACGGCCATCGCCGACCTCCCGTCAACCGGCGGACAGTTTGTAGCCCGCGCCGCGTACCGTGCGGATGCGCCGCGGGTGCGCCGGATCTTCCTCGACCTTCGCGCGCAGCCTCTGCACCGCCACGTCGACGAGCCGTGAGTCGCCCAGGAAGCGGTGGTTCCAGACCAGGTCCAGCAACAGTTCCCGGGTGAAGACCTGGCCGGGGCGTCGGGCCAGCTCCAGCAGGAGCCGGAACTCGGTCGCGGTCAGCTCCACCTCCCGGCCGTCGCGGCGTACCACGAATGCGCCCGGGTCGATCTCCAGGTCGCCGACGGCGATGGTGCGCGACGGAGTCGGCGCGCTCACCCGCCGCAGCACCGAGCGGACCCGGGCCACCAGCTCCGGCAGGTCGAAGGGCTTGCGCAGGTAGTCGTCCGCGCCGCACTCCAGACCGACCACCACGTCGAGCGTGTCGGTGCGCGCGGTCAGCATGAGGATCGGCACCTGGCTCGTCCGCCGGATCTCCCGGCACACCTCCAGACCGTCCAGTTCGGGCAGCATGACGTCGAGCACGATCAGGTCGACCGGGTGCGCTCGCCAGGTCACGAGCGCCTGTCGTCCGTCGGTGGCGGTGTCGACCCGGAAGCCGGCGCGGCGCAGACCGAGGGCGGTGACCTCCCGAATGGAGACGTCGTCCTCGACCACCAGTACGCGGCCCTCCATCAGTCGAGGGTAGACCCGTGACCACTGTGCGTAACCCTGGCGGAACGGTCGTCATCGGCGGCCGGTCGGGTCCTCATCCCGGCGTCGTCACCGCTACGGTCAGGTGCCTCCGGGCATCCCCCTCACACGAAAGGGCACGACGTGCAACGTCATGGCTGCGTGATCCGACTCCGCCCCGAGCAGCGGGAGACCTACCTGCGGTTACACGCCGCCGTCTGGCCGAGCGTCGAGCAGACGCTGCGCGAGGCGAACTTCCGCAACTACACGATCTTCCTCCACGACGACCTGCTCTTCGGCTACTACGAGTACGTCGGCGACGACTACGAGGCCGACCTGCGGCTGATCGCCGCGGACCCGCAGACGCAGGAGTGGTGGAAGCTGACCGACCCGTGCCAGGAGTCGCTGGCCGAGCCCGGCTCGGGGGACTGGTGGGCCCCGATGCGCGAGGTCTGGCACCTGGCCGACGAGGCCCCGCAGGGCTCCGCAGGCTAGCCGTCTCACGGTCGGCGCCGGCCGGCTCCCGCCTCGACCTCGGCGGGCGCCGGCCCGGATCCCGGTCAGTCCGCGATCTTGATGATTGTCTTCCCCGCTGTGCGCTGGCGTCGGGCGAACGCCGAGGCCGTCTCGTCGAGCGGCCGTACCGCGCCCACGATGGGCCTGAGCCGTCCGGTGCGGACGCGTTCGGCGAGGTCGACCAGCCGGGCACGGTCCGGTTCGACGACGAAGAAGACGGCTCGCCCGTCCCTGGGCTGGACCTCGGGCGGCGCGGCGATGGTCACGACGGTGCCGCCGGGGCGGACCAGCTCGGTCGACCGTCGCAGGATGTCGCCACCGATGACGTCGAGCACCACGTCCACCTCGCCGACCTGTCGCAGGTCGTCGGCGTCCAGGTCGACGAACGCCTGCGCGCCGAGAGAGAGCACGACGGTCCGGTCGGCGGCGCGACCGGTGCCGATCACGCGGGCGCCCACCTCCCGCCCGAGTTGGACGGCGATCGAGCCGACACCTCCGGCGGCGCCGTGCACGAGGACGGTCTGGCCGGCCGTGAGGTGGGCGTGGTCGAACAGCCCCTGCCAGGCGGTCAGTCCGGAGATCGGTAGCGTCGCAGCCACCGGGTGGTCGACGTCGGCCGCCAGCGGGGCGAGGTTCCGCGCCTCCACCGCCGTGTACTCGGCGAGGGATCCGTCGCGGGCCCAGTCGGTCAGGCCGAACACCCGCTGACCCACGGTGAGGCCGGTGGTGCCGTAGCCGAGGTCGGCCACGACACCCGAGAGCTCGTGCCCGGGGATGGTGGGCGTCCGGTCACGGCCCGCGCGGTCGGTCCACGTCGTCGGCCAGTCGAGCTCGCCGGGTGTGAAGCCGGCGGCGTGGACGCGCACGATGACGTCGTTCTCCGCGGCGTGGGGGTACGGCATGTCGGTCAGGGTGAGTCCCTGCACCCCGGCGTCACGGTCGCGTACGGTGATGGCTTTCATGCTCGTTGCCTTTCAGCTCGGCCAGGGTGCGCCGACGATGCGCTCGACCGTCGTCACGCGCCGGAAGCCGGGAACGAAGTGTTCGAGATAATCGGAGTTGACGGTGCCGATCGTGGTTTCGGGTCGATTCTTCAGCCCGTCGACCGTGGTGCGCAGGAATTCGTTCTTGAAATCCCCGCGCGGATGGACGGCGAGGATTTCCGCCAACTGGTCGGTGTCCAGCCCGTCCAGGCCGAGGCCGAGAACGTCGGTCAGCACACCGAGGTAGGTGGTCGCGATCTCGGGACCCAACCGGTCGGGAATACCCGGCGTGGTGTGCAGGGCGATCGCCGTCCAGACGGTCTCGGCGGCGGTCGTGGGGAACCCCCGGTCCAACAGGAACCGGCGCGCATGGTCGGCGCCGTCGACCTCGAAGCGCTGCTGGAGGTCCGAGAACGGCGTCCCGAGCCCGGCGTCGTGGAACATGGCCGCCAGGTAGAGCAGTTCCGGGTCCGGTTCGACGCCCAGCCGTCGGGCGTGGATCAGGCCGAAGAGGAAGACCCGACGTGAATGGTGGTAGATGAGCGGCCCGGTCGTCTCCTGAATGTGCCGGGTCGCCTCGGCGACCGCCGTTGACCGCGGAATCTCGAATCCCGCGATGACCTCTGCCATTTACCTTTCACCTTCCCGACGAGGTGAGCCGAGTGCTGATGACCCCATGGTGCCCACCGGTCGTCGTGGCCCGCCGCCCTCGTCGAGCCAGGAACCCCTCATATCTGGACAGCGGCTGGTCGCCGAGACCTCGTTCGTTTCCGCTGGCGGCGTGCTACCAATGCATCGTGTCCACGCCGCCCGTCCGCCACCCCGGTAACCGTCGACACCCACCGCGCCGGGTGCGGCAAGGCGCGACGGCGCAGGGCCGGAGACCGTGAACGGCGGCCCGCATCGCGTCGCGATCTTCGTGTACGACGGGGTGACGCTGCTGGACGTCGCGGGTCCGGCCGAGGTGTTCAAGGAGGCGAACCGGTTCGGCGCCGCCTACCGGATCGTTCTGCTCTCGCCGACCGGTGCGGACGTCACGTCGAGCCTCGGCGTTCGGATGGCGGTCGACGGCGCGGTCTCCGCCGCGACGCCGGGCATCGACACGCTGCTGGTGGCCGGCTCCGACCGGTATCCCCGCGCCCGCGTCCCCGTCGACCTGGCGGACGCGGCCCGCCGGCCGGCCGTCGCGGCCGGACGGGTCGCGTCGATCTGCACCGGAGCGTTCGTCCTCGCCGCCGCCGGCCTCCTCGACGGTAAGCGCGCGACCACGCACTGGCAGGTCGCGCACGAGCTGGCCGCCTGGTGTCCCACCTGCCGCGTCGAACCCGACGCGATCTACGTGCGCGACGGCGCGACCTACACCTCGGCGGGCGTGACCGCCGGCATCGACCTGGCGCTCGCTCTCGTCGAGGAGGACCACGGGCCCGACCTGGCGCGCGACGTGGCCCGCGCTCTGGTGGTGTACATGCAGCGTGCCGGCGGTCAGTCCCAGTTCTCCGCGCCGTTGCAGGGGCCCGCGCCCCGGTCGCCGGCCCTGCGCAGGATCGCCGACGTGGTGACGGCGAACCCCCGCGCCGACCATTCGCTCACCGAACTCGCGAAACACCTCAACGTGAGCACTCGGCAGCTCACCCGGCTGTTCCATGACGAGTTGTCCACGACACCGGCCCGCTACGTCGAGAACATTCGATTCGACCTGGCGCGGGCGCTGCTGGACCAGAACCACACCGCGACGCAGGCCGCGACGCTCGCCGGGTTCCCCAGCTACGAGAGCATGCGGCGGGTCTTCGCCCGGAAGCTGTCGATCAGCCCCGCCGCGTACCAACGGCGGTTCCGTACGACCCGCCGCGTCGAGCCGGACGAAGTTCCGCCACCGCCCTGAGGCACGGCCGCCCGGGTCCGACCGTGCCGGGCCGGTGTACGGCGGCGGTCACCACTGGTGGGCGACGTCGAGCACGATCCGGCTGTGGGCGCCCGGACCGGCCAGCACGACGGCGCGGAACGGCAGCCGGGCCCGTACGCCGACGGCGAAGGTGGTGTAGCCCTCGAAGCTGCCGCCGAACACCACGTCGCGCAGCGTCGGGTAGCGCAGCAGGTTCGTGACGTGCGTGCCGACCGGGTACGGCACCGTGCCTAGGTGGTCGGCGTCGTACGCCGGGGCCCGCAGCGAAACCCGCAGCAGCGCGCCTCCGGCGGTGTACGGCGACAGCGCGAGCCCCTCGCCCTCGGTCCAGGTCTCGCCGTAGCCGATCGTGTACCCGTCGACCGGGCCGGCGAACTCGAACACCACCCGGTCGTAGCAGTCGTGCCGGCCCGTCCGGACGTCGACCAGGGGAGCGTCGCTCAGCGCGCCGGCCGACTTCTCCCCGCTGCCCCAGGTGATCCCGCAGTACGCCGCCTCGGTGGCGGCGCGCGCCGAGCCGGTGCCCGTCGCGCTGCTGGTGCCGGCCGCGCTGCTGCCCGCCGTGGCGAGCACTCCGGCGAGGACGACCGCTGTCGCGGTCAACGCGCTCCTGATCCTCATCGTGGTTCTCCATTCGGTGTCCCGGGGTCACGTCGCGGCGGCTCTGCCGGTGACCCTCAGTCGTCACCGTCGTCCCGCCCCGACACGGGCACCTCGCCGTCGGGTAACCGCCGCGTAACAGCCGACGCCCCGACCGCGATCGACGTCAGCCGCGTCGCGTTGCGTCCTGACGTGGCTCGGCGTGGCGTGGCGTGGCACCCCACGGCATCCCACCTTGCGATACGGTGCCTCGCATCGGCACATCGGAGGTGGATGGATGCCTGCCGTCGTCGTCCTCGCGTTGACCCTCGCCCTCGCGCCCGCGCCCACGCCGTCGGTCTCCGCCACACCCGGTCCGCTCGGCGAACTGGTCGGCGGTGTCGGCCGGATCGTCGGCGACCTGCTGGGCCGCGGCGGTACGCCCACACCGATCCCGACGCCGAGCGCCACCCGCGGCCCGACCTCCGGGCCGAGCCGACCACCGGCGACCGCGCCGTCCGGCCCGTCGAAGCCCGGCGCGACCCCCGGGCCCGCCGAGTCGTCGGCCGGTGCGCGGGCGACGGTCCCGCCCGATCGCCCCGACAAGCGGGCGGGCGCCGACGGACGCGACCCGGTCGTGCCCGTGCGGGGCGGCGACACCCCGGCGCCGATCGTCGCGCCGGCCATCGCCGACCCCGTCCGCGATGGCTGGCCGCCCGTGTCCTATCTGCTGGTGGCGGCGGTCCTGGTCGGGCTGGCGGTGCTGCTGCTGCGCCGCCGTGGCAGTGCCGGTCCCTCGGCCGTTCCGGCACCGACTTCCGACCCGACGTCACCTCCCGATCCCGACCCCGGGCCGGACAACGTCCGCCGCCTGCCGACCAGCCTCAACGCCATCTATGAGCTGGGTCGGCTGGACGAGCGACTTGAGCAGGAGCGCCGCCGCCGACCCTGAGCGGCGGTCTCAGTGCTTCGGGTACGCGCCCTCGCGCCGGGGGATCGCGTCGTCGTACGCCCCGGACGGGCCGTGGTAGCGGGTCGTGCCGTTCGGGTACGGCCACGCGTTGGCACGGCAACCGTGCAGGCCCAACGTCTGCTGCTGCATCACCGGCGCCGGCCGGCCCGATCCCGGGCAGCGTTCGTGGCCGAACCCGAGCCGGTGCCCCACCTCGTGGTTGACCATGTACTGCCGGTAGGTGGTCAGGCTCGCGCCGTAGTCCGGCACGCTCGACACCCAGCGCGCCACGTTCAGCACCACCTTGTCGCCGCTGCGGCAGGACGTGTAGCCGTCCGGCACGTCCTGGCAGAGAGTGTCGCGGGTGCCGGGGGTCGCCAGGTAGATGGTGAAGTCCGCCGGATCGCCGGCACCCACCCGCCGCAGCCGCCAGTCCCCGCCCGCCGTCCATCCGCGCGGGTCGTTCAACGTCGCGGTGATCGCGGTGGCGATGTCACCCGCCGCGAGACCATGGATGTCGCGTTCCACGGCGACCCGGTAGCGCAGCAGAGTGCCGCTCTCCGCGCCGCCACGCGTCGTCTCGGCCGCGGCCATCGTCCAGCGGTTCCCGCCGGTGGCGGGATAGCTGACCGGGTGGTTGGGCGTGCTACGGGTGCCGAGGATGCCGACGCCGGTTGGCCGGTGCGACGCCGCCGCGTGGTCATCGGGTCGCGGTCCGGTACCGGGGTCTCCGGCGGGCTGCCCGGCCGCTGGCCCTGTGCATCCGGTGAGCAGCGCCACCGCCAGCAGTGACGCCGCCGAGGCCAGATGCCACCGGCGGGTACCCTTCGTCGACATGTCTCTCCCCTCGCGCGTCGCCTGAAGGCGCGCACACAGGAGAAGACGGGTCATGGCGACAAAAAGTTGAAGTGATCCGGATCTCAACCTTCCGGCGGCCGCACCCGTCTGAGGTGATGTGGCACGGGGGAGGGTTCGCGGTGGCGCGGGGTGACGCGGAGTTCGTCGAGTTCGCGCGGGCGGCGTCCGCGCGGCTGGTGCACGCCGCGTTCCTGATGACCGGCGATCACCACCAGGCCGAGGACGCCGCACAGACCGCGCTGGTCCGCACGTACGCGTCGTGGTCGCGGATCCACGACGACGACGCCTACGGGTACGCGCGTCGCACGTTGGTCAATCACCTGGTGGACCGGTGGCGACGGCCGATGCGGGAGTACCCGACCGACGAGGTGCCGGAGCAGCGACGCGGTGACGTGGCCGACGACGTGGCGACCCGGCGCTGGTTGGTCGCCATCCTCGGCGTGCTGAGCCCTCGGGAACGGGCCATCGTCGTGCTGCGGTACTACTTCGACCTGCCGGAGGCGCAGGTGGCCCGAGAACTCGCCGTGTCCGTGGGCACCGTCAAGAGCACCAGCTCACGGGCCCTGGAGAAGTTGCGCACCGCCGCACCGCGCACCACCGACGAGGGGGCGCGCCGATGAGCGAGCTGGATCGGCTCCGGGACGCCATGCGGGCGACCGAACGCCCCGACGCCGTGATCGACCTGGCCCGGGTGATGCGTGACGGGCGACGGTTGCGGACCCGTCGGCGGGTCACCGGGGCGGCTGCGGCGACGCTCGCGGCCGGGCTGGTCGCCGTGACCGCGGTGACGGTCGACCCGAGCGGTTCGCGCGATCCCGCGCCGGCCGGGCCCGCGTCTCCGGTCGCCGTGGCCTCGCCCCCGGCCGGTGTCACGCCGACGGCGGCGGCGATGTCAGACGAGTCGACGCCACCGCCCACGCAGGCTCGTGGCGTGCCGCATCCGAAGCCCCTGGGCCAGGTGATCGACACCGGAATAGGGCACGGCACCGACCGGCGGGTCTACTTCTTCGTGGCGGTGACGGTCCCGGGGGCGCCCAGGGTGACCATCGGTTTGGCCGCCGGTCGTCGTGCCGTGGACGGCACGGTGAGCACGGACATCCTGGTCAACGACGTCGAGGGCGCCGACCGCAGCCTGGGGTTCCACCAGATCGGGTACGACGAGAGCGCGTCGACCCCGGCGGTGCCCACCTTCGGCTACTTCGTCGGTCCGGCGGCGCGGATCATCGGCACGGTCGACGGTCGGCAGGTCGACGCCACGCTGGCGCGATGGAGTCTCGACAAGCAGGTCGTGATCTTCTGGTTCGATCCGGCCACCCTCGCGCCGGGGGAGCGGTTGGACGGCATCGTCGCCCGCGACGGCGCGGGCCACCGACTCTGATCCCTGGGACAGCGCTGGCCCGTGGTGGGTAGCTCCTGCTCGATCACGGTCTTCGGGCGGCAGCTGTGCGGTGCGCCTTGACGACGGCGATGGCCCAACTCAGCCATGTCGCAACCAGCGTCCCAGCACTGGGCGCATCCGCTTCTGACGCGGTGCGGGCTGGACCCAGGGCTCAGCTGCTCAAACACGCTCTGAATGTGGCTCGGGTCGGTGTCCCTAAACCCGGCAAGTCCCGGACCCCAGTCCGAACGCCACCACAACTCCCGCCCCCACCCCGTCGATCATGGAGTCGTGGTGGGGACGAAGGGTGTGAGCGAATGCATAACGCCCACCATAAGTCCATGATCGACGCGGGCGTGGGGGTGGCGTAGGGGCGGGCGCGGGCGCGGGGGCGGGGTGGGAATCGGTACCTTGTTTTGGCCTAGTTCAGGGCCTTTGGCTAGTCCTCAGCCGAGCTGGTCGCCGTGGCTCAGGTCAGCCGGCGTTCGATGGTCACGGTTGTTCCCTCGCCGGTGGAGACCAGCCGTACGTCGCCGTAGGCGTTCATCAGTAGCGCGCCACGCCCCCGGTCCATGGCCGGTCGACGGTCCCGCCAGGTGCCGAAGTCGCGTACCGAGATCCGGACCAGCGTGTCGCCCACCTGGAGCCGGACCCGCACCTCGGGACGGCTGGGTCGCTGCGCGTGCTCGACGGCGTTGTTCATCGCCTCGGAGGTTGCGAGCAGCAGATCTTCCGCCACCTCCCCGTCGACGTCGAGGTCGTCCAACGCCAGCCGGACGTCCCGTCGCATGGCCGCCGCGGAGGTGGGCACCGACGGGTACGTCCACTGCTCGTCCAGCCGGTCGCCGAGCCCGTCCTCGTCGGGCCTGGCGATCGCCGACGCGCGGGTCGGGTCGCCGGCGCGGTCCACGGGTGACGCGCCCCCTGCCGGTGCGGCCTCGACCGGTGCGGGCTGGTCACCGGGGGGTCCGGTCCGGGCCCTGGTCTCCGTGGCCGTGCCGACGGGTTGCGTCGATGTCGGGGTGCTGACGGCTGTCGGTGCGGGGCTGTCGTGGTCGGACGCGCCGCTGCGCGACCGGCGGATGGCGGTCCGGATCCGGGCGATCAGCTCGGCGGCGGCGAACGGCTTCACCAGGTAGTCGTCGGCGCCCAGGCTCAGACCTGCCACGCTGGCCTCCTCGCCCGCTCGCGCGGAGAGCACGAGCACCGGCAGCGACCGGGTCGCGGGGTCCGCGCGCAACCGGCGGACCAGGTCGAAGCCGTCCAGCACGGGCATCATCACGTCGGTGAGCACCAGGTCCGGTGGGTCCCGGTGGATCGCGTCGAGGGCCTGCCGGCCGTCGGTGACCGACCGCACCCGCCAGCCCTGCGCGGCGAGCAGCCGACTCAGGTACGCGCGCATGTCGCTGTTGTCGTCGGCGAGCAGGATCCGTGCGCCGGCCAGCTCGTCGGCGGCCGGACCGGGCGCCGTGGCGGGCTCGGCGACGTCTCCGGCCGGGTCGGTCAGCCAGCCCGTCGCCTCCTGGACGGCGGCGCGTGCCGCGTCGCCCCGCCCTTCGGGGGACGGACCGGTCGCCGCCGCGCGCCGTGCCGCCGACCAGGGCAGGGCCACGGTGAAGGTGGTGCCGACGCCCACCTGACTGGTCACCCGCACCTCGCCGCCCTCCAGCCGGGCCAGCTCGTTGACCAGGGCCAGGCCGATTCCGGTGCCCTCGTGGCTGCGCGACCGCGCGCCCTGCACCCGGTGGAAGCGTTCGAAGAGCTTCGGCAGCTCCGCCTCGGCGATCCCGATGCCGGTGTCGGCGACGGTCAGGCGTACCTCGTCGTGGTCGGCGTCCACGGCGACGCGGATGCCACCGATGAACGTGTACTTCAGGGCGTTGGACAGCAGGTTGGTGACGACGCGTTCCCAGTTGACCGGGTCGACGGTGACCGGGTGGGGCAGCGGCGGGCAGTCGACGTCCAGGGTCAGCCCGGCCCGCTCGACGGCGGCGCGGAAGACGCTGGCCAGTTCGGCGGTGAGCGCCGGCAGGTCTACCTCGTGGGCGTCGCTGCAAGCCCGGCCGGCCTCCAGGCTGGAGAAGGTGAGCAGGCTGTTGACCAGTGTCAACAGGCGGGTCGCGCTGCGCCAGGCGGTCTCGACCCGCTCCCGCTGCGGTGGCGTCAGGGGCGCGGCGGTGTCGGCGAGGGCGTCGGCCAACGGCCCGAGCATGAGGGTCAACGGGGTACGGAACTCGTGGCTGACGTTGGTGAAGAAGGTGGTCTTCACCCGGTCCAGCTCGGCCAGCGTCTCGGCCCGACGTCGCTCCCGCTCGTACTCCTGGGCGTTGCGCACCGCCGTCGAGACCTGCTGCGTCAACAGTTGGTAGAACGAGCGGTACGCCTCGTCCAGCGAGCGGTTGGGGCTGACGCCGACCAGCAGGACGCCGAGCGGCTGGTCGTCGGCACCCGCCGGCAGCGGCAGCGCGAGCGCGGCGCGGGCCGGATCGCCCCACGGACCGGCGGGCAGCGACAGCCGCTCGTCGAGGCCGGTCACGTCGGTGGGCCGCCCCGCCGCCGCGTCCGGTAGCCCCCAGGCGCGGGCCGTCGGGCCCGGGTCGGCCAGGTCGACGACGGTCGGCAGCGATCCGGTGATGGTCGCGTCGCGCGGGCCGCCGCCCGCGTGGGCGATCCGCCGCAGGGTTCCACCGTCGCGCAGGTAGATCGCGGCGAACGGTACGTCCAGTGGGTGGCCGCCGATCGCGTCGATCAGCCGCGCGCAGGTCGCGTCCACGTCGACGGTGCGCCCGTCGCCGCGCAGGGACAGGTCGCGCAGCAGCCGCAGTCGCCGTTCGCCGACGACCTGTTCGGTGACCTCGCTGCACACCGTCAGCACACCCACGGTGCGGCCGTCGTCGTCGCGGGCCGGGGCGTGCGAGACGCTGAAGTAGGCCTCCTCGCGGTAGCCGGCGCGCTCCAGCAGAAGCTGGAGGGCGGGTACCCAACTGGCCACCCCGGTCGCCATGGCCTGCTCGATCAGGGGGGCGAGGACGTCCCAGCCCTCGGCCAGGGTCACCCGCACGTCGTCGCCCAGCGCGCCGGGGTGCTTGTCGCCGATCAACGCCGAGTACGCGTCGTTGTAGAGCTGCGAGAGGCGGTCGCCCCAGAGCAGCAGCATCGGGTAGCGGGAGGAGAGCACCATCCGTACGGCGGAGCGCAGGCTCTGCGGCCAGTCGGAAACCGCGCCGAGCGGTGTGTCGGCCCAGTCCAGCTCCGCCATCAGCTGTCCGGTGGCCCCGCCGTCGTCGAACAGGTCGCTGCGGGGTCGTGTCACGCTCGACCCGGCCTCATCGCTAGCCCCCCGTTCCGGGCCCGACGACCCCTGCTGGCGTTACCTACCCATCCTGGCACCTCTACTCACCTGTGCCGACGCCGGTACCCACCGTCTAACGGGCGGGGGTTCGGGACGAACGTCCGATGTCACAGACATAGATATCTGTAAGTGTCTCGGTTATCTCTCCGACCCCGAGGAGCCCCCATGAGAGGTAGAACGCTGAGCGCGGGAATCGCGCTCGCCGTGTTCACCGGGATGACGGTGACGTTGGCCGCCCAGCCGGCGACCGCGTCACCCTCCGCCGCGACGACGGCGGGCCGGCCGATCGCCGCGTCCGCCGCCGTCCTGGCGGCGCCGGACATCTCCGTCACCAACGTCCAGGCGCACCTGACCCAGTTCAACTCCATCGCCAGCAGCAACGGCGGCAACCGGAGGGCCGGGTCTGCCGGCTACACCGCCTCGCTCAGCTACGTCAAGGGCAAGCTCCAGGCGGCCGGCTACACCGTCAGCGAGCAGTACTGCTCCAGCTGTACGTACCCGTCGAACAACCTCATCGCCGAGTGGCCCGGCGGCCCGGCCGACCAGGTGGTCATGTTCGGCGCCCACCTGGACAGCGTCTCGGCTGGTCCGGGCATCAACGACAACGGCTCCGGCTCGGCCACCCTGCTGGAGAACGCCCTGGTCCTCGCCGCGCAGAACCCGACCATGACGAAGAAGGTCCGGTTCGCCTGGTGGACCGACGAGGAGCAGGGGCTCAACGGCTCCCGCTTCTACGTCAACTCGCTCAACTCCACCCAGCGTGGCTACCTCAAGGGCTACTACAACTTCGACATGGTCGGCTCCACCAACGGCGGCTACTTCATCAACCGGGTCACCTCCACCACGGCGGCGCCGCTGAAGGCGTACTGGGACTCGCTGGGGCTGCAACCGGAGGAGAACGTCGAGGGCCAGGGCCGCTCCGACGACTACTACTTCCAGCAGGCCGGCATCCCGACCTCCGGGTACGCCGCGGGCGCGAGCGCCCGCAAGACCAGCAGCCAGGCGGCCAAGTGGGGCGGCACCGCCAACGCGGCGTACGACGCCTGCTACCACCGGTCCTGTGACACCACCGCCAACGTCAGCGCCACCGTGCTGAACCGGGCCGCGGACGGTGTCGCGTACGCGCTGTGGCAGCTCGCCGTGGGCACCGGCACCCCGACCAACGACTTCTCGGTCGCCGTCAGCCCCACCGCGCTCAGCGTCGCCCGGGGCGCCAGCACCAGCGCCACGGTCAGCACCGCGACCACCTCCGGCTCGGCCCAGACGGTCAGCCTCAGCGCGTCCGGCGCGCCCAGCGGGGTGAGCGTCTCGTTCAGCCCGTCGTCGGTGACCTCCGGCGGCTCGGCCACGGTGACGCTGACCGCGTCGTCCAGTGCCGCCACCGGCACCGTCACCCTCACGGTCACCGGCACCGGCTCGGTCACCCGGACCGCCAGCCTCACCCTCACGGTGACCGGTACCGGGGGCTGTGCCGGTGGGCAGGTGATCGGCAACGGTGGCTTCGAGAGCGGCAGTACGCCGTGGACCGCCTCCTCCGGCGTGATCACCAGTTCCAGCGGCCAGGCGGCCCGGACCGGGTCGTACAAGGCGTGGCTCGACGGGTACGGCAGCACCCACACCGACACCCTGTCCCAGTCGGTGACCGTGCCGGCGGGTTGCGCCAGCTACACGCTGTCGTTCTGGCTGCACATCGACACCGCCGAGACGACCGGTTCCACGGCGTACGACAAGCTCACCGTGCAGGTGGGCTCGACCACCCTGGCGACGTACTCGAACCTGAACGCCGCCTCCGGCTACACCCAGCGCACGTTCAACGTGGCCGGGTTTGCCGGGCAGACGGTGACCCTGAAGTTCACCGGCACCGAGGACTCGTCGTTGCAGACCAGCTTCGTGATCGACGACGTGACGCTGCAGGCCAGCTGAGGCGCGTCGGGTGGGGGCGCGCGTCGCGCTCCCACCCGACATCTGGTCACGTCCGTCTATCTCTGGTAGAAATCCTCCAAGGCCGGCCCCTGATTCGCAGAATTCCGCCCCTCACGCGAACGGGAGTGCCATGTCACCCACTCGATCCACCCTGCGCCGCCGCGTGCTCACGCTGCTCGTGGCCACCCTGGCGGCGGTCTGCGCCACGTTCGGCCTGGCCGCTCCGGCCTTCGCCATCAGCCATTCCAGCGCCACCTCGCAGCTACGCGCCGCCGGCATCTCCTGGACCTCCAGCGGCAACTGCAGCGACCGCAACGTGTCCACCTGCACCTCGTTCGACGGGGTCCGGCAGGCCACCATCGACGGCATCATCACCTTCAAGCGGGCCAGCGGCTGCGCGGTCACCATCACCGCGGGAACCGAGGTCGGGCACGCCGGGGGCACGTACAGCCACTGGAACGGCTACAAGCTCGACATCGCGCTGAGCACGTGCATCCAGAACTACATCTCCGCGAACTACGCCTATGTCGGCTACATCTCCGGCTTCGGGTACCAGTACCGGGCGCCGTCGGGCAACCTCTACACCAAGGAGGGGAGCCACTGGGACATCCTCTTCTACACCTGCGGTGGCTGCTGACCGCGAGTGTGACGGCGTACGCGGCGGGAGCTGACCGCGTACCCGATCAAGGGCCGCCGCCGGTGCATGCCGGCGGCGGCCCGTCGCGTTCCCGGTGGGGGGGCGGTCAGGGGAGCTGCGGGTAGAGTGCGGCGACGCCGCCCGCGAGCCCGGCCTGCACCTGCCGGCTGACGTCGTCGGTGACGATCTCGTACGCGTCGGCCTCGATGCCGTCGACGCCGATCCGGGCGATCTCCGCCGGGTCGGACTTGGGGCCGTCGATCGTCGCGGCCATGTCGGTGTCCATGTAGCCGACGTGCAGGCCGGCGACCCGCACGCCCCGCTCGGCGAGCTGGAGGCGTAGCGCGTTGGTCATCGCCCACTCGGCCGACTTCGCCGCGCCGTACGCCGCGTGCAGGGGGAAATTCACCCAGGACAGCACGGACAGGACGTTGAGGATGGTTCCGCCACCGTTGCCGGCGATGACCGGCGCGAAGGACCGGATCATCGACAGGTTGCCGAGGTAGTGCGTCTCCAGCTCCAGGCGGATCAGGTCGAGGTCACCCTCAAGCAGGTCCGCCCGGCTGTCGATGCCGGCGTTGTTGACCAGCAGGTTCACGTCGCCGGCCAGCTTCGCCGCGGCGGCCACCGAGGCGGGGTCGGTGATGTCCAGCCGGACCGGCGTCACGCCGGGCAGGTCGACGCTGTCCGGGTTGCGCGCGCCGGCGTAGACCGTTGCTCCGCGGGCGACGAGCTCGGCGGCCAGGTGCCGGCCGAAGCCCCGGTTGGCGCCGGTGACGAGGGCGGTGCTTCCAGCGATCTTCATGGAGTGCTCCAGGGTTCGTGGCGGCTTCTCGACCGGAACGCTATCCGGCTGACTTCTGTTAGGCAAAGTCAGGTAGGTCACGCGACGGGCGGACGAGAATCGGGAATACGACCCGGAGGCGCACACACCCGCGCCGGTGACGGCTCGTATCCTTTGCGCGAACCTCCGTACGAGCCGAGAAGGGAGACGGTGTGAGCAACCAGGCCGAGACGTTGGAGTTCCAGGCCGAGGCGCGTCAGCTCCTGCAGCTGGTCGTCCACTCGATCTACTCGAACAAGGACGTCTTCCTGCGGGAACTCATCTCGAACGCGTCCGACGCCCTGGACAAGCTGCGGCTGGCGACGCTCGTCGACAAGGACCTCGTCGCCGACACCGACGACCTGCACGTCGCCATCGAGGTCGACCGGGACGCGCGCACGCTGACCGTGCGGGACAACGGCATCGGGATGACCCGTGACGAGGTGGTCCGGCTGATCGGCACGATCGCCAAGTCCGGCACCGCCGAGCTGCTGCGCCAGCTCCGCGAATCCGCCGACGCCCGCGCCTCGCAGGAACTGATCGGGCAGTTCGGCGTCGGCTTCTACGCCGCGTTCATGGTCGCCGACCGGGTCACCCTGCTGACCCGCAAGGCCGGCGAGACCGGCGGCACCCGCTGGGAGTCCACCGGCGAGGGCACCTACTCGATCGAGTCCGTCGACGAGGCGCCGGCGGGCACCGCGGTGACCCTGCACCTCAAGCCCGCCGACACCGAGGACAACCTGCACGACTACACCGCCGAGTGGACGATCCGCGAGATCGTCAAGCGCTACTCCGACTTCATCGCGTGGCCGATCCGGATGAGCGTCGAGCGCTCGCGGGCTGAGGGCGAGCCGCCCACCAGCGAGGTGCAGACCCTCAACTCGATGAAGGCGCTGTGGGCGCGTCCCCGCGACGAGGTCGACGCCGCCGAGTACAACGAGTTCTACAAGCACGTCAGCCACGACTGGGCCGACCCGCTCGAGGTCGTGCACATGAAGGGCGAGGGCACCTTCGAGTACGAGGCGCTGCTGTTCCTGCCCAGCCACGCCCCGCTGGACATGTTCTCCCCGCAGGGCCGCCGCGGCGTGCAGCTCTACGTCAAGCGCGTGTTCATCATGGACGACTGCGAGGCGCTGGTCCCCACCTACCTGCGCTTCGTCAAGGGTGTCGTCGACGCCCACGACCTGTCGCTGAACATCTCCCGCGAGATCCTCCAGCAGGACCGGCAGATCCAGATCGTCCGCCGCCGCCTGGTCAAGAAGGTCCTCGCCACCGTCAAGGACCTCAAGGCCAACCACGCCGAGCGCTACCGCACCTTCTGGACCGAGTTCGGCGCGGTGGTCAAGGAAGGGCTGATCGACGACGCCGACAACCGCGACACCCTGCTGGAGATCCTGTCGGTCGCGTCCACCCACGACGCGGCGGAGCCCACCGACCTGGCCGGCTACGTGTCGCGGATGAAGGACGGCCAGAGCGACATCTGGTACGCCACCGGCGACTCCCGGACCACCATCGAGAACTCCCCGCACCTGGAGGCGTTCCGCGCCAAGGGCCACGAGGTGCTGCTGCTCACCGACCCGGTCGACGAGGTGTGGGTCGAGCGCGTCGGCGAGTACGACGGCCGGCCGTTGCGCTCGATCGCCAAGGGCCAGGTCGACCTGGACACCGACGAGGAGAAGCAGCAGGCCGAGGCCGAGCGTGAGCAGCAGCGGCAGGAGTTCGCCGCGCTGGTCGACTGGCTGGGCACGACCCTGGCCGACAGCGTCCGGGAGGTCCGCCTGTCCTCGCGGCTGACCACCTCACCGGCCTGTGTGGTCGGTGACGCGCACGACCTCACGCCGACGCTGGAGAAGATGTACCGGGCGATGGGGCACGAGGTCCCCTCGACCAAGCGGATCCTGGAGATCAATCCGGGTCACCCGCTGGTCGCCGGGCTGCGCAAGGCCCACGAGCAGGGCGATTCCGGCCCGGCCCTGACCGAGACCGCCGAGCTGCTGTACGGCCTGGCGGTCCTCGCCGAGGGCGGCGAGCTGGCCGACCCGGCCCGGTTCACCCGTACCCTCGCCGACCGGCTGGCGCGCACCCTGTAAGCCTCCTCGCGAACTGTCTCGCCTCGTCGATCATGGAGTTGTGGTGGGTGACAAAGCGCTCATCACGGTGCCTGACAGGCACCATGACTCCATGATCGACGAGGTCGGCAGACCGTGACGTCGCCACCGGTCAGCGACCGGGGATCACCAGGCCGGATTCGTAGGCGATCATGACTGCCTGGGCGCGGTCGCGCAGACTCAGTTTGGCGAGCAGGTTGCCGACGTGAGTTTTCACCGTGTGCTCGCTCAGGTGGTGGTGGGCGGCGATCTCGGCGTTCGACAGACCGGCCGCGATCAGGCGCAGGACGTCCGTCTCGCGGGCGGTCAGGGCGGTCACCGCGGCGGCGAGCGCCGGGTCCGGGTGGCCGCGCCGGTGTAGTTCGCCGATCACCCGGGCGGTGACGCCGGGAGCGAGCAGCGCATCGCCGGCGGCGACCACCCGCACCGCGTTGACCAGGTCGGCTCGTGGGGCGTCCTTGAGCAGGAAGCCGCTGGCACCGGCACGCAGGGCCGCGTACAGGTAGTCGTCGGTGTCGAACATGGTCAGGGCGAGGACCCGGCTCGGGGTGAGTGAGCAGACGTGCCGGGTCGCGGCGACACCGTCGAGAACGGGCATCCGCATGTCCATCAGGACGACGTCGGGACGGTGGTCGAGGGTGGCCCGCACGGCGGCGGCGCCGTCGGGGGCCTCGGCGACCACCTCGATGTCCGGCTCCGCGCCGAGGATCGTGGCGAATCCGGCCCGGAACAGATCCTGATCGTCGGCGAGCACCACACGCAGCATCAGACGGCCACGGGTGCGCAGAGCGGCAAGGTGGCGGTGACGGTGAAGCCGTGGCTTTCGGAGGCCGGGCCGGTGCGCAGGGTTCCGCCGCAGGTCCGGGCGCGCTCGCGCATGCCGACGATCCCGTATCCGGGCACCCCGACGCCGACAGCCCGGTTGCCGCGACCGTCATCGGTGATCGACACGGTCAGGGCGTCCGCGCTGAAGCTCAGCAGGATGCGGACCGATCGGGCCTCGGCGTGCCGGACCACATTGGTCAGGGACTCCTGCACGATCCGGTAGGCGGCGACCCCGACGTGCGCGGGCGGTTCGACCGGTGGACCGAGGGTGACCTCGGACTGAGATCCGGCGACGGATCCGCACGGCGGGGGTGAGATGGTGAGGACGGCGTCGAGTCCGGTGGCGCGGACGCGTTCGACGAGGACGGGCAGGTGGGCCAGGCCCGGCTGGTCGAGGGACTCATCGGCGGGTTCGTGCAGGCTGCCGACCGCGCGGCGGAGCTGGACGACCGCGTCCCTGCCGGTGGCCGCGATCGTGGCGAACGCCGCGTCGGCGCGGTCCGGGTGGGGGCGCACCAGAAGAGGTCCCGCCTCCGCTTGCACGATCATGACGCCGACCGCGTGGGTGAGGATGTCGTGCAGGTCCCGGGCGATGCGCGCGCGTTCGCGCAGCACGGCCGCCGCACGTTCACCGGCGACGCGACGATCGCGTTCGGCGTGGGCCATGGCCTGGGTACGGCGGGCGCGGGCGCTCGTGCCCAGGGCGTACGCGAAGCTGTAGGCGACCACCAGGTACCGCAGCACCTCCACGTCCGGGTGTGGATAGAGCAGCGAGACCAGCAGGCCGCCGGCGGTGACCAGGATGCCGAGCAGGCGGATCGGCAGGGCGGCCCGCGCCGCGAACGTGTAGAGGCAGACGAGCGGACCGACCGGCAGCAGCGGGGGTGCGCCGAGCGAGGCGGAGACGGTCGTGGCGAGGCCCACGACGACGGCGACCTGGACCAGCGCGCGGTCACGCCACAGCACCGGGACCGAGGACGCGACCGCGAGCGGCAGCACCCACCAGGCACGGGGACCGCCGGCCAGGGCGGGTAGCACGGTCGCGGCCACGGCGGCCACGGTGACGGCGAGATTGACGTACCGCTTCACGCCGGCAGTATGGTCTCGCCGGGCGCTGCCGCGCCTCCCTCCACAGGACCAGATCACCTCCAGTTCGTACGGCGATCCGCCCCGGCCGCTCCCGCCGCACGATCGACGCATGACGACGATCATCGCCGCGCTCCTCAGTGGACTGCTCTGGCTCGGTGGTTCCGGGCTGCACCCGGTTGCCGCGCTGACCTGGCTCGCCCCGATCCCGCTGATCCTCGCCTCGGTGCGGGTACGCCCGAGGACCGCGCTCGGTGCGACGGTTCTCGCCTGGTCGATCGGCCAACTCGGCATTGTCGGGTACTACCGCGGCACGCTGCGACTACCGGTCTTCGTGGTCGGCGGCGTGTTCGTGCTCGGCCTCGGCCTGGCAGCCGGCACGGTCCTGCTCGCCCGGACGCTCCTGCGGCACGGGCGAGTCGGGACCGCTGTTCTCACCGTGCCGTCACTGTGGGTGCTGGGCGAGTACGCCGCGTCCCGCCTGTTGCCGCACGGCGCGTGGTGGAGCCTCGCCTACACGCAGGCGGACGTCCGCCCGGTCATCCAGCTGACCGCGCTCACCGGCGTGTGGGGCGTCACCTACCTGCTGCTCGCCGTCCCGATCGCCCTCGCCGCCCTGCTCGCAGGCCTGCGACCCACCCGCACCGCTCGGCTCGACGGCCCACGCCCGGCCCTCACCTGCCTGCTCGCCCTCCTGCTCGGCGTCGGCGGATGGTCGGCCTGGTCACTGAGTCGCTCCCCGCAGCCGGCCGAGCCGCTGACCGTGGGCCTCGTCGCGCTGCGACAGTCCGAGGACGGGCTCCCGATCGACGAACCGTCCGGGCGGGACCTGCTCACCCGGTACGTTCCGCGGGTCTCGGACCTGGCCGCGCGCGGGGCGCGGATCGTCGTGCTGCCGGAGAAGGTGTTCGCCGTGACAGACGCCACCCTGCCCCTGCTCGTCGAGGCGCTCCAGCAGACCGCGGCCCGGGTCGTCGTCGGCGTGGTGCTGCGGCGGGCCGGGACCGCGAGCAACGTGGCGCTGGTGCTGGACCCGAGCGGAACGATCAGGACGTACGAGAAGCGACATCTGATCCCGGGCCTGGAGGACTGGCTGACGCCGGGCGGCGACGAGGTGATCGTGGACGGGCGGTTCGGCGTGGCGATCTGCAAGGACCTTGACTATCCCGGTCTGGTCCGGCGGTATCGGGCGCAGGGCGTCTCGGTGCTGCTCGTCCCCGGCCTGGATTTCACCTCCGACGGCTGGCTGCACAGCCGGATGGCCCTCGTCCGTGGGGTGGAGAACGGGATCACCGTGGTCCGCGCCGCCGCGTTCGGCCGGCTGACCGTCACTGACCCGGGCGGCAGGGTCGTGGGCGAGGCGACCGCCGGTGACGCGGAGCTGCTGGTCACGGCCGCTCCGACGGCGGGGTTCGGCACTGTCTATTCGCGTACGGGAGACTGGTTTCCGATCGTGTCCCTGGTCTTGTTCGTGATCTCCGTGGGAGCGGCGGTGGGCCGGCCCAACAGCGGGCCCCGCCGTCACGACCCGTCGGCCGCCGTGAGCCGTTGACGGATCCGCTGCGCGTCCGGGTGGCCCAGCTCGTCGAGGATGCCCAGCGCCGCCCGCCAGCTCCGCGCCGCTTCCGCCGGGTCGCCGGCGTCGACCAACGCCTCCGCCAGGTGCGTCAGCGTGTCCGCCTCGTAGTACCGGTCCCGGAACTCCCGGTACAGCGCCAGCGCGTGCCGGTAGGCGATGACCGCCTCCGCTGGTCGTCCGGCGCGGTGCTGCGCGTAGCCGAGGGTGTCCCACGTGGGCGCCTGGCCCTGCCGGTCGTCGAACTCGCGCAGCAGCTCCAGCGCCTGCTGGCACGCCTCAACGGCGGCGTCGTGCTCGCCGAGCTGGGCCCGGTACCAGCCGACCGCGTTGAGGGCCATCGCCTGCCCGTAGCGATGGCCCGCCTCGCGGTACAGCGCCAACGCCGCCTCGGCATGCCGGACCACCTCGGCTCGCCGGCCCTCCCGGTCGGCCACCTCGGCGAGATCGAGGTAGGTGTGCGCCTGGTTGGCGGGGTCGCCCAGCTCGCGGAACAGCTCCAGCGCCCGCCGGAGCTGACCGGGCGCCTCGTCGAGCCGGCCCAGCCGGGCCTGCGCCCGCGCCAGGCTGCGGTGCGCGTACGCCTGCCCGACCGCCGCGCCGCCGCGCCGCGCCGCCGCCAGCGCCGTCCGCTGCACCGCCAACTGGTCGTGCCAGCCGCCCTGGCGGTCCAGGAAACTGGTCAGGCTCCACGCCAGTTGCCAGGCGTGCCGGTCGGCGCCGCTGGCGGCGCACCGTTCCACGAGCGCGATCAGCACGTCGCGCTCGCGCGTGAACCACGCCATGGCCTCGTCGTGGTCGCCGAACTTCTCCGGCCGCACGCCGGCGACGGCCGGGGCGAGGGTGATCGGATCCCAGTGCGGATGCAGCAGCACGGCCGCGGCGTGCGCGCTGTGCAGGTAGTGGTCGAAGAGTCGGCCGCGCGCCTCGGCCCGGTCGCCGGCTGGGTCGTGCTCGGCGGACAGTTCGGCCGCGAACGCCCGCAGCAGGTCGTGCATGGCGTACCGGTCCGGGGCACGTTCCAGCATCAGGTGCGCATCCGCCAGCTCGGCGAACGCCGCCTGGACGGCCCGCCGGCCGGCACCGACGAGACTGACCCCGGCCGCCGTACTCACCGTCACGTCCGTGCTGCCGCCGACCAGCCGGAACAGCCGCGCGGTCGGCACCGACAGCAGCCGGTACGACCAGGACAGCGCCGCCCGCACGCTGCTGTCGTGGTCGCCCGTGTCGAGCCCGTCCAGCCGGCCGCCGGCCCGGAGCTGCGCGCCCAACTCGGCCAGCGGCAGGTGGGGCCGGACCACCGCCCGCGCCGCCACCACGACCAGGGCCAGCGGTAGCCGGTCACAGAGTCGGACCAGATCGTCGACCGCGGCCCGCTCCGCCTCCGCCCGCGCCCCGATCCGCGCGTACAGCAGGGCCTGGGCGTCGTCGGCGCTGAGCAGATCCAGCACGACCGCCTCGGCGCCCTCGGTGGCCACCAGACCGGTGAGCCGATCCCGGCTGGTCACCAGCACCAGGCAGCCGGCCGCGCCCGGCAGCAGCGGCCGTACCTGCGCGGCGTCCCGGGCGTTGTCGAGCAGCACCAGCACCCGCCGACCGGCGAGCAGGCTGCGGTACAACGCGGTCTGCGCCTGCTCGTCCGCCGGCACCTCGCGCGGCGGCACCCCGAGCGCGGCCAGGAAGCCCCGGACCACCTGCTCCGCGCTTCGGACGACGCCGCTGTGGCTGTAGCCCTCCAGATTGGCGTAGAGCTGCCCGTCCGGGAACTGCCCGGCGACCCGGTGCGCCCAGTGCACGGCGAGGGCCGTCTTGCCGACCCCGCCCGCTCCGGAGAGCACGGCCAGCGGGACGGCCCCGGGTCGTTCCTCGGCGGACGCCCGCAGCGCGTCCAGACGGTCCAGCTCCGAACGCCGCCCGGCGAAGCCCCGGACATCCGACGGCAACTGCGCGGGGACCGGGCGGTCCGGCCGCGACGGGGCGACGATGACCGCGGCGGCCGGCACGGGGGACACCTCCGGGGTCGGCGAGGTGACCTCGCCGCGCAGGATGGCCTGGTGCAGCTGGCGAAGCTCGATGCCCGGGTCCACACCGAGCGCGTCGGCGAGCCGGTCCCGCAGTCGGGCGTAGTACGTCAGTGCCTGCGCCCCGCGACCAGCCGCGGCCAACGCGTGCAGCAGCACGGCGGCGACCGGTTCGTCGAGCGGGTGCTCGTCGGCGAGCCGGGTCAGCGGATCGATCACCGCATCCGGCTCGCCCCGTCGCAACAGCCCACGGGCCCACTGCACGACGGTGTCGGTGTGCCGGCGGTGCCAGTCCTGCCGGACCCGGGCCGCCCACTCGCCCGGCAGCCCCGCCAGCGGCTCGCCACGCCACAGCTCAAGCGCCCTGCGCAGCAGTTCCACCCGTTCGGGGTCCCCGTCGGGCAGCCCGTCGGCACGCTGCCGCAGCGCGTCGAAGTGCGGGCCGTCCACTGTCTCCGGTGGCAGGTCCAGCAGGTAACCACCCGACCGTCGCGCCAACACGTCCGGCGCGCCCGCGTCGGCCAGCACCCGGCGGAGCCGGGCGAGGTAGACGTGCAGGTTGTGGCGAACCCGGGGCGGCGACGCGTCGCCCCAGACCCGGTCCACCAGAGCGTCCAGGTTCACCGGTCGGCCCACGTCGACCGCCAGTGCGGCCAGGACGGCGCGCTGGCGGGCCGCTCCGGCATCGACCGGACGGCCGTCCGCCCAGACCTCGACCGGCCCGAGGACCCGAATCTCCATGAACCGCCGCTCGCTGCACCGCCGGTCGCCCCACCGGCACCCCCGGGACAGCCGGATTGAGGTTCCGGCAGGAATTCGTCGACCTTCCGCGCAGATCATCGTTGCTACAAGGACATCGATCAACGTGATGTCGGCAACTCGACTCGCGGCCGGTTCCGGTCGTGACGACACCGGAGGTCACCATCGTGCGAAGTGCTCTGCGAAGGCTCACGTCCGCGCTGCTCGGTACGATCGCCGTGGGCGCCACGCTCGGCGTCGCCCCGAGTCCGGCCCAGGCCAACTACGCCTGCCCGTCGGGTCTGCTCTGCCTGTACGCCGGGGCCAACTTCAGCGGCGACATCTTCCTGCTCGACGGTCCGTACAACGGATGCAACGACGTCCCGCTGCCCTCGTACTTCCGCAACCGGGCCCAATCGATCATCAACAACCGGCCGTCCGGCACCGTCTCCACCTTCTGGGACAACGCCAACGCCATCGGCCTGCTCGGCTACCAGCACGCCTATGGCTACCGGGCGAACCTGGCGTACGACTCGGCCGCGATCGGGGGGAACTGGAATCAGCGGATCGAGGCGGTCCGGGTCTGCTGATCCATGAGCGTCGCCGCGCAGGGGGGAGCCGGCGACGCCGCACCGGGGGAGGGGCCGCCACGGCGCCGGCCGGAGTCCGCGAGGGCTCCGGCC
>NZ_JBFAOC010000050.1:20423-43250 GCF_040675055.1 Micromonospora sp. NPDC049662 | reverse complement strand
CCTCTTCCTGACCTACCCCCACCCCACCCCACCCCCACCCCACCCCACCCGCCCGGGCGCGGTGTCCACGAGGTTCGCGTCAAGAACCGCTCGATTTCTGACGCGAACCTCTTGATCACCGCCTTCGGGCGTCGGGATATGTAGCTAGACTACGTGTAGGGTTGCTATGACAAGGGAGCCAACAGCTAGGAAAGAGCCGGCCATGGACACGCTGCTCCTCGCTCGCCTCCAGTTCGCCACCACCACGTCGATCCACTTCCTGTTCGTGGTCGTCACGCTCGGCCTCGTCACCCTGCTGGTCGGCATGCAGACCGCCTGGGTGCTCACCGGCAATCCGAAGTGGGAGCGACTGACCCGGTTCTGGGGCCAGCTCTACGTGATCAACTACGTGCTCGGCATCGCCACCGGCATCGTGATGGAGTTCCAGTTCGGGCTGAACTGGAGCGGCCTGTCGCGCTACGTCGGCAACGTCTTCGGCGCCCCGCTGGCGATCGAGACACTCGTGGCGTTCTTCCTGGAGTCCACGTTCCTCGGCATGTGGATCTTCGGCTGGCACCGACTCGGCAAGGGCGTCCACCTGGCGCTGCTCTGGGGCGTGGCGCTCACCGCGTACGCCTCGGCCTTCTGGATCATGGTGGCGAACTCCTGGCTGCAACACCCCGTCGGGTACGAGGTCCGCGACGGCATCGCCCACCTCACCGACTTCGGCGCGCTGCTCACCAATCCCAGTCTCGGCATGGCGTTCGGGCACGTGGTCTCCGCCGCGCTCCTGGTCGGCGGGATGCTGATGGCGGCGGTCAGCGCGTGGCACCTGATCCGACGTACGCCCGACTTTGCGCTCTTTCGCACCTCGCTGCGGATCGGCCTGGTCACCTCGGCGTTGGCGATCAGCCTCGTGCAGGGCTTCGGGTTCGCCCAGTTCGGGCCGGTCGGCACGGTGCAGCCGACCAAGTTCGGCGGGAACAGTCCTGAGGCGCAGGCGCTGATCGGCGAGTGGACGACGCGGTTCGGCCCCGGCGACTACACCCCACCGGCCCTGGCCAGCGTCGGGCTGGGCTTCATGATCCTGATCGGCTTCACGCTCGGCTGCGTCTGGTTCCTGCTGCCGCTGCTCTTCCGCGACTGGGTGATCCGGCTGCGCTTCCCGCTCTGGCTGATCCTGCTCGGCGCGCCGCTGCCGTTCGTCGCGGTGATCCTCGGCTGGATCGCCCGGGAGGTCGGCCGCCAGCCCTGGGTGGCATACGGGCTGCTCCCTACCGAACAGGCCGTCTCCGGGGTCGGCGCGCCGGTGATGCTCACCTCGCTGATCGGCTTCAGCCTGCTGCTGGGCACCCTCGCCGTCACCAACTGGGTGCTGCTCGCCCGGCACGCGGGCCGCGGCGCCGCCGACCCGGCTCTCGGCCGTCCGCCGGCACCACCCACCGAACCGGCCCAGCCGGAACCCGTGCTCGCCTGAGGAGATCACCCGTGGACCTCGCCTGGTACGCCCTGCTCGGCCTCTTCTTCGCCAGCTACCTCGTGCTCGCCGGCTACGACTACGGCGTCGGGCTGCTGCTCGCCCGGGGCGGCGCGCCCGCCGGGCGACGGGCCGCACTGACCGCCCTCGGCCCGTTCTTCCTCGGCAACGAGGTCTGGCTGGTCGCCGCCGTGGGCATCCTGTTCGGCGCCTTCCCGGTGTTGGAGGGTGAACTGCTCGCCGGCTGCTATCCGGCGGTCGCCGGCGTGCTGGTCGGGGTCGTCCTGGTCACCGCCGGGGTGCAACTGCGTAGCCGACCGGGCGACGAGCGGGTCCGCGCCCGCTGGGACCGCGTGATCGTGGTCGGGAGCGCGCTCGCCGCGCTGGGTTGGGGGGTGGTGCTGGCCGCGCTGTTGCAGGGCGTACCCCGCCAGGCCGACGGGCACGTCGCCGGGGTGTCGCACCTGGCCACCCCGTTCGCCGCCACCGCCGGGCTGGCCATGCTCGCCCTGGTCGCGGTGCACGGTGCGACGTTCCTCACGCTGCGCCTGCCATCCGACGCCGCCGCCGTGGCCGGACGCACGGCCCGTCGGCTGATGCCGGTGGCACTCGCCGCGGTCGGCCTCGCCACCGTCGTCGGCCTGCTCTCCGGCCGGGTACGCGACGCAGTCCAGCGACCGGCGGTGGCCGTACTCCTGCCGGTGTTGCTGGTGGCGGCGCTGCTGGCGGCCCGGACGGCGCTGGCGCGGCGGCGGCCGGGGTGGGCCCTGGTCGCCACCGGCGCGGCGCTGGCGCTGCCGGTGGCGCTCGTCGGCGCGGCCCTCTGGCCCTACGTGCTGGTGTCCACGGCCGACCCGGGCGCCTCACTGACGGTGGCCGACGCCGTCGCCAGTGCGCCGACGTTGCGGCTGCTCGGCTGGGTGGCGCTGCC
This sequence comes from Micromonospora sp. NPDC049662, assembly GCF_040675055.1. Taxonomy (NCBI): domain Bacteria; kingdom Bacillati; phylum Actinomycetota; class Actinomycetes; order Micromonosporales; family Micromonosporaceae; genus Micromonospora; species Micromonospora sp. NPDC049662. The sequence goes on along the minus strand of NZ_JBFAOC010000050.1, from coordinate 40,863 downwards.
GCTGCTGCCGGCCCTACTAGGCTTCCAGGCGATGTGCTGGTGGGTTTTCCGGGGACGGACCGACGGTAGGGCACCGGTGTACTGGTGAACCGCCGTCCGTTCGACCCGCGTCTGCTGCGTCGGGTCCCTGCGGCCCGGCGCGACCTCGCCGTGCTCGCGCTGCTCGGCGTGGCCGCCGCCGCGTTGATCGTCGCGCAGGCCACCGCCCTGGCGACGGTGCTGGCCACCGCCTTCGACGGGCGCCTGAACCGGCCGGCGCTGGCGGGCTTCGTGCTCGCCGTCGCCGCCCGTTCGGCGCTGGTCTGGGCGCAGGGCACGGTGTCCGCGCGGGTCGCCGCCACGGTCAAGGCCACCCTGCGGGCCGACCTGCTCGGCGCGGTGGGCCGGCACGGGCCGGGCTGGGTGGCGGGGCAGCGGGCGGGCGAGCTGGCCACCCTCACCGGGCGCGGGCTGGACGCGCTGGACGCGTACTTCACCGGATACCTGCCGCAGCTGGTGCTCAGCGTGACGGTGCCGGTGGCGGTGCTGGCGCGGATCGTCCTCGCCGACTGGAGCTCGGCGCTGATCATCGCGTTGACGCTGCCGCTGATCCCGGTCTTCGGCGCGCTGCTGGGCTGGCAGGCGCAGGCCGCCACCGAGCGGCAGTGGCGGCGGCTCGCCCTGCTGGGCGGGCACTTCCTGGACATGGTCGCCGGGCTGCCGACCCTGCGGGCGTTCGGTCGGGCCCGGGCACAGACCGAGGTGGTGCGCCGGATGGCCGACGGGCACCGGGTCGCCACCATGAAGACGCTGCGGATCGCGTTCCTCTCCGCGCTGGTGCTGGAACTCGTCGCCACCCTCTCGGTGGCCCTGGTCGCGGTGCCGGTCGGCATCCGGCTGCTCGGCGGCGGGCTGGCCCTGCACACCGCGCTGCTGGTGCTGCTGCTCACGCCGGAGGCGTACCTGCCGCTCCGGGCGGCCGGCAGCCGCTTCCACGCCAGCATGGAAGGGCTGACGGCGCTGGACGAGGCGCTCACCGTCTCCGCCGCGCCGGCCACCCCCCGCGCCGCCGAGGGCGCGGCCGTCCCCGACGGGCGCGGTGCGATCCACCTTGAGGCCGTGACCGTGGCGTACGAGCGGACCACCGCGCTGCGCGACGTGACCCTGACCATCCGGCCCGGCGAACGGATCGCCGTCATCGGGCCCAGCGGCGCCGGCAAGAGCACGCTGCTCGGTCTGCTGCTCGGCTTCGTGACGCCGACCGAGGGTCGGGTCACCGTGGACGGGATCGACCTCGCCACCGCCGACCTGGACGCCTGGCGTCGACAGCTCGCCTGGGTACCGCAGCGCGCCCACCTGTTCGCCGCCTCGCTGACCGACAACATCCGGCTCGGCGCTCCGGACACCCGAGCAGAGACGGTCGCCACCGCGGTGCGGGACGCGGCCCTGGACGACGTGGTCGCCGGCCTGCCCGACGGTCTGGACACACTGCTCGGCGAGCGCGGCCACGGACTCTCCAGCGGGCAGCGGCAGCGGGTGGCGCTGGCCCGGGCGTTCCTGCGGGACGCGCCGGTGGTGCTGCTCGACGAGCCCACCGCGCGGCTGGACACGGCCAGTGAGGCGGTGGTGCTCGACGCCACCCGCCGGCTGGTGGCGGGCCGGACCGCGCTGCTGGTCGCGCACCGACCGGCGCTGCTGGCCGACGCCGACCGCGTCCTGCGCGTCGAGGACGGGCGGGTCACCGAGCTGACGCCCGAGCCGACTCCGAAGGTGAGGAGATGAACACCGTGCCAGAGCCGGTGGACCCCGCGCCGGAGGCCGACGCCGTACCGACCGGGCGGGTCGCCGCGGAGCGTGCCGTGCTGCGGCTGGCCCGCCCGTACCTGGGTCGCCTGGCCGGCGCCGGGCTGCTCGCCGCCGCCACGGAGTTCGCGGGTCTCGCCCTCATGGCCACCGCCACGTGGCTGCTGATGAGCGCCGCCGGCCGGCCTCCACTGGACCGCCTCACGGTGGCGATCGTCGCGGTCCGGGCCCTCGCCATCAGCCGGGGTGTCTTCCGGTACGCCGAACGGCTCGCCGGGCACGACGCGGTCCTTCGCATGATCACCGACGTGCGGGCCCGGGTCTTCGCCACCCTCGCGGCCCGTCGCCACACCCCACACCGCTCGGGGGACGTCCTGAGCCGGCTGGTCTCCGACGTCGAGGCCGTCCAGGATCTGCTGCTGCGGGTCCTGGTGCCCGGCGCGGCGGCAGCCCTGGTCGGGGTGCTGGCGGTGCTCGGGGCGGCACTTATCTCCGCACCGGCCGCCGGGGTGCTCGCCGTCGGCCTGGTCGTCGCCGGTGTGGCGCTGCCGGCGCTGGCCACCGTGGTCACCCGACGCAGCGCGGCCGAGGTGGCGCCGCTGCGTGGCGCGTTGGCCACCGACGCCGTCGACCTCACCCACGGCGCCGCCGACCTGGCCGCGTTCGGGGCGACCGACGCCGCGCTGCGCGCCGCCGAGTGGCGGGCCGGTCGGCTGGCTCGCCTGGAACGACGGTTGGCGGCCACCGGCTTCGCGGTGGACGCGGTCGGGGTGCTGGTCGCCGGGCTGACCGCCGCCGCCGTGGTGCTGGTCGCGTTGGCCGCCGACGTACGGGGTGTCCTCGTCGGGGTGCTGGCCGTCGGCACCCTCGCCGCCGTGGAGGTGGCGCTGGCCCTGGTCTCGGCGGCCCGGCAGTGGACCCAGTTGCGGCCCGGCCTGGCCCGGGTCGCCGCCCTCCTCGACGCCGCCCCGCCCGCCCCCTCGCCCTCCGCCGCCGGGGTGGACCCGTCCGGCCCGCACGACCTGCGCTTCGTCGAGGTGAGCGTGCGGTACCGGGTCGGCGCCGCGCCGGCGCTGGACCGGCTGAGCCTGGACCTGCCCGCCGGCCGGCGCATCGCTGTCGTCGGCCCGAGCGGCGCCGGCAAGAGCACCCTGGCCGCGGTGCTGACCGGTGCGGTCCGCCCCACCGCCGGGCACGTCACCCTGGCCGACCGTGACCTGTCCGCGTACGGCGAGCAGGAGTTGCCCCGGGTCGTGGGTGGGCTGCTCGCCGAGGCGTACGTCTTCCACGCCACCGTCCGGGAGAACCTGCTGCTCGGCCGGGCCGGCGCGAGCGAGGCCGAGCTGACCGGGGCGAGCACGGCCGCCGGCCTGCTGGACTGGGTCCGCGCCCAGCCGGCCGGCTGGGACACCCTGGTCGGCGAGGAGGGCGGCCAGCTCTCCGGCGGTCAGCGGCAGCGGCTCGCGCTCGCCCGGGCCCTGCTCGCCGCGCCGCCGGTGCTGGTGCTCGACGAGCCCACCGAGGGGCTGGACCCGGCCGCCGCCGACGCGGTGCTCGCCTCCGCCCTCGCCGCCACCCCCGCCGGGCACTCGGTCCTGCTGATCAGTCACCGGCTCAGCGGGCTGGCCGGCCTCGACGAGATCGTCGTCCTCGACGGCGGTCGGGTGATCCAGCGGGGCCGGCACGCCGAGTTGGTCGCCGTCCCCGGCTGGTACCGGGACCAGTGGCTTCTTCAGACAGCGGCGGAGCGCGGGTACCTGGCGTTCGCGCCCTCAGGGCCTGTTTCATAAGAACTGGCCGGCCTGCGGCGGGCCCGAACGACGACCAGCGGCGTGTTTCGGGGACGGACCAGGGTTGTCCCCGACGTGGACGCCCGCGCGCCCGTGGCAGGGTGGTGCCATGCGGCATGCGGACGACTTCCTGGTCGAGGAGCACCTGCGGGACCTGGGGTCCCGGTTGCAGGGCCCGGCGCGGTTGAAGTCGGAGCTGTTGACCGAGGCGCGTCACGACCTGCTGGACGCCGTCGACGCGTACCGCGAAAGGGGTGTGCCGACCACGGAGGCGCAGCGCCGGGCGGTGGCCGAGTTCGGCGCGCCGGCGCAGGTGTTGCCCTCCTGGCAGGCGGAGCTGGCGGTGGCCGCCCTGCGCGGCCTCTCCCTGCGGATGCTGGCCGTGGCCGGGGTCCTGGTGGCGGCCGGCGACCTCACGTGGCAGGGGTCGAGCTGGAGCGCCGGTCCACAGCCGCCCGCGGCCTACCGGCTGCTGTCCGCCTCGGTCGACTGGATCTGGGCCGGCGGGCTGCTGCTCGCGGTGACCGGGCTGCTGGTGATCTGGGCGAGCGCACGGTCGTCGCGACCCCACCTGGCGGTGGCGCAGCGAGTGGTGGGCGTCGGTCTGACCGGCACGCTGGCCCTCGGCATGGCGGCCGGCGGCGCCCTCTTCGTGTGGTCGATCGACCTGTGGGACGCGGCGCTGACCTGGCCGCCGATGATCGTCGGCATGGTGGTGGTGGGTGCGGGAAACTTCTCGCTGACGCGGGCGGCGCGCAGCTGGGTACGGGCCACCGCCCGCTGACCCGGTCGCCGCTCAGGCGGGGGTGACGGGCGCGCCGCCGGGGTCGAGGAACCGACCGACCGTCACCCGGAACTCCTGCCACCCGGCCCGCTCCCCGGCCAGCGCGCGGCGGCCGGAGTCGGTGAGCTGGTACGTCCGCCGCTCCCGACCGTTGACGGTGCTCCAGGCGCTCGCCACGTGCCCGGCCCGCTCCAGCCTGCGCAGCGCCGGATAGATCGTGCCGGTGGGCAGGTCGAGGCTGCCGTCGCTGCGTGTCCGCAGGGACTCGATGATGGCGTAGCCGTGCAGCGCCCCCTGTTCGAGGACGGCGAGCAGAAGGGCGTCGAGGTGACCGTGCAGCGACTGGGCCTTCATGTGTAGCTACGCTACTTGTCCGGCGGCCGGTCCGCCACCATCGCGCACCCGCAGGTACGAGACGTTCCCCGGCCGGCCACCGGGGTGCGGGCTCCGGGCTTCCCGAGTCGCCGACTAGGGTATGTGCCCAGAGTCACTCGCCGGTCGGAGACCCCGGTGGGTGGGCAACCCGAAGCACACGGAGGTCAGCGTGGCCCGCCAGTCGCCCCAACGGCCCGACGCCGACGAGCCCGAGCTCGACGACACCACCGGCCCGGCCGAGCCAGACGAGGCCGACGAGGCCGACGACACCCCCCGCGCGGCGGTCGACAGGTCGCTCTGGGAAGAGCTGCGGATCGACCCGGTCGAGATCGCCCTACCAGCGGGTACCGGCTTCACGCTGCGCGCCTACCGGACGGCCGGCTCGCTGACCCCGACCGACGTGACCGAGCGCGACCAGGACGACCCGTTCCTCGCCCGCCGCCAGGTCATCGAGGAGGAGGACGACGAGACGGTCGTCATCCTGGACGAGGAGCTGGCCGAGGAGTTCGCCGACGCCGACGAGGAGGAGAAGTCCTCGCGCCGTCGCCGCGACGCCGACGCCGACGGTGATGCCGACGCCACCGCCGACGAGGACGCCGACGAGGACGAGGACGCCACCGACGAGGCGGACGACGAGGAGGTGCCGGTCTTCCTCAGCCACCGGGGCAAGCTGCTGCTGTTCAAGACCCCCGAGTCGCTGGTCAGTTTCGTCCGATCCGGCGCGCCCAACGATCTGTCCCAACTGGACAGCTGGAATGAATTGTCCGAACGGGTGGAGCCGGCCGACATCGTGCCGCTCGACGAGGACACCTACGAACTCGACCTCGTCGTGGAGAACCTGCGGGGCGGCCACGACACCTGGGACTCGACCCTGCTGATCGAGGCCGGCGAGGTCGCCCGCGACCTGTCGTACGCGTTGCGCCTGCCTGCGGTCCTGGACATGCTCTCCGCCGGCTCCAGCCTCGACGACCTGGACGAGGCGCTCCGCGCCACGGCCAACGGCGGCATCGGCGCCTTCATGGGCCGGCGACGGCTGAAGAAGATCGGGGCACAAACCGCGAGTTTGGGTTGGCGCACCATTGTCGGCAAGATCTCTGCGGTGGTGGACTGGCGCGACTGACCCGTACCGGGGAGCATCAGTTGCTGGCAGTAGGAAGACCTGTCCCGGGAGGAGGACGACGCCGTGGCGCTCGTGCGCGTGTACTGCGGTCTGGCCTCGGCGGATTCGGCTGACCGACCGGCCTCGGCCGGTTCGACGCTGACGTCCGCTGTGGTCGACGACGCAGGCCGTCTGCTGCATGTCTGCGAGATCGGCGACGACGCGGCCGGCTACGCCCAGCTCGTCGCGCTGCTCGTGGAGCGGTCGGGCGGGCCGAGCGGTGCGGCCATCGCCGCCGACAGCGACGACCACACGGTCACCTCGCTGTTGAGCGCGGCGGGTCGGCCCCTGGCGATCGCCGACGACGACTCGGTGGACGACTTCGCCGAGCGCTTCGCCGACGACGACTCCCTGGAGGAGATGCAGTCACCCCCGGCTGAGCGCCGGGCCGTCGGCCTGGCCCGCGCGTTGCAGGCCGGCGCTCTCTCCGCCGTCACACTGCCGGCTCCCCGGGACCTCGCCGGCTACAAGCAGGTACTCGCCGCCCACGCCGCCCTGGCCAGCGGCCGGCACTCCGCCGCCGTGGCGCTGCGCGAGGTGCTGCGGGAGCTGTATCCGGCGGCGCTGCGCGCGTACCCGGACCCGGCCGAACCGGTGTCGCTGGCCGTGCTGGACGCACTGCCCGAGCCCGGCATGCTCGGCGGCACCATCGCCCGTGGCCGCGAAGTCTCCGTCGCCGCGGACGCCATCGCCGCTCACCTCGCGGCGGACGGGGTCGCCGACGCCGAGGAGATCAACGAGGCGGTCACCGCGCTGCGGGTCGCCATCTCGGAGACGCCACGTCGCGCCGCCGTCAACCGGGCGCTCACCTCTGCCGTGGCCGAGACGGTCCGGCAGGCCGTCGCCTCCGTACGGGCCTGCGACGCGGGCTGTGAGGCGCTGGTGAGCGCGCTCAGCGCCCGCGTCAGCACCCCCGCGCCGATTCCCGGCCGTCGGGCCGCCGCCCGACGCGGCGAAGCCGTCGGCGAGCTGACCGGTCTCGCCGGCACGGGCGCGGGCAGCGGCCTGCGCTCCGTCCGACCGACCCCGACCCCCGCCGAGCCCACGCCCGTCGGTGGCCGACGCAGCCGGCCGGAGCCCGCCCCGGGCAGCTCTCCCCTGGCCTCGCCTCGGCCACTCGGTCCGCCACCGGTCGCACCCGCTCCGGTCACCCCGCCACCGGTCGCGCCCGCACCGATCGCGCCCGCCGCCGTGGCCGGCCCGCCGGTGTCCGCGCCACCCGGTCGTGCCGAGCCGCTCCCGAGCCGGATCGACGGCCCGACCAACCGGCCGGTCTCGTCGCCTCCGCCCCCGCCACCGGGGATCACCCCGATCGCGCCGACCCAGCGGGGTGCGGTGCCACCGGCCGAGGCGGGCGAACCGTTCCGGCCCACGCTGACCACCGCCGCCATCAACAGCGCTCGGGCCGAGCGGCAGCGCACGGTCATCCCGCCCCGCCCGAAGACCAACGGCGAGCGGCAGGGCCACCCGCAGCGGCCGTCGGTCCAGGACCCACCCACCGGTGGGTTCAGCGTCACCGACCTCAGCATCCCGGTGCCCGCTCCCCGGCCGGAGCAGGAGTTGTCCGCCCCCCCGGGGTCCCGGGCGAACTGGCCTCTGGTCAACAACCCGGAGGACCCGGCCGACAGCTCGCCGAACAATCCGGTCGCCTACCCGTACGGCGGTAACCGGGGCGTCGAAGCCCCGACGGACCCGGGTCGGGCCGACGGGCGGGTCACGCCACCCTGGCTGGCCGATGACCTACCCCAGGAACCTCCCATGCTGCGGCTGGTCGAGCCGCCGCCGCTGGCCGACCGGGCGCTGCGGGAAGGGCTCAACCCACCCTCGGGCGAGCCTCGCCTGGACGCTCCGCCGCTGCGGCTGGTCGACCGTGAGCAGGCCAACCGCAACGGCCGTCCGGCACCGCTGGTCGAGCGGGCCGCCGAGCACCGGCCGCCGCCCCCGGTCGAGCACCGGCCGCCGCCGGTCGCCGACGAGGGTGACGGCGACCTGCTGATCTTCGCGCAGGCCAAGTCCGCCTGGTTCGTGGGCCACGGCGACGACGAGTCCGACCTGGACTGGTCGACCACCGCCGACACCGGATGGCAGGCCGCCGAGCAGGCCGCCCGCCCCGCGGTCGGCGCCGAGACCAACGCCGGCCTGCCGAAGCGCGTTCCGCAGGCCAACCTGGTCCCGGGCTCCCCGTTGCGCGAGGAGCGTCCACTCCGGATCGTGCGGGACGCGGCGAGCCTCGCGGAGAACACCACGGGTTACTTCCGTGGCTGGCGTCGCGGTCAGGAGATCGGCGGCTTCGCGGTGGGCGGTCGTCCGGGCCGCGAGGCCGCCGGCGGTTGGGACTTCAGCCGCGACCACGGGGACCGCGACGACGACCGCGAGTACGAGTACCGGTCGGCCGGCTACCAGTCCTGAGCGCCTCGGTAGCGTCCGTTCCTCCTCCCGCCCCCACCGCCGACATGGCTGGGGGCGGGAGTGCGTTCAGGAGCGAACTCGGCGGGCCGCGCCGTCACGGGCGGCACTGCCCGCGACGCACAGAATCCTGGAAGGGCCTCTGCGGGCCGTTCCAGGATTCTTGGTCGCGCGCGTGGGTGGGTGGGCAGCATCGCCCGCCCGGTGGCGGTCGGAACCACCACCGGGCGCGAAAGCCTACCGGTCAGGCCGGGGCGACGGCGCGGGTACGACGCATGGTGAGCACGTACTCGACAAGCGAGATCAGCACGTGCTTCGTCGACTCCCGGTTACGGGCGTCGCAGGCCACCACCGGCACGTCGCTCGAGATCGCCAAGGCGTCCCGGACGTCCTGCGGGTCGTGGTACTGCATCCCGTCGAAGCAGTTGATGGCCACCAGGTACGGCAGCCGCCGGTGCTCGAAGAAGTCGATCGCCGCGAAGCAGTCGGCCAGCCGGCGGGTATCCACCAGCACGACCGCACCGATCGCACCCCGCACCAGTTCGTCCCACATGAACCAGAATCGGGTCTGACCCGGCGTACCGAACAGGTACAGGATCAGGTCACGGTCGATCGAGATCCGGCCGAAGTCCATGGCCACCGTGGTCGTCGTCTTGCCCGGCACCTGCCGGGTATCGTCGACGCCCACGCCGGCCGAGGTCATGATGGCCTCGGTGGTCAGCGGCGTGATCTCCGAGACCGAGCCGACCAGCGTCGTCTTACCGACGCCGAATCCACCGGCGATAACGATCTTCGCCGACGTCACGCGCCCACTCGGGGTCGGTGGGCGGTGCGACATGTCAGAGCCTGCGAAGTCCACTCAGCACCCTCTCCAGCAGTTCAGTGCCCACCGCGTCGTCGGAGTCGTCCAGGATGGTCGGCTCGTGGACCGCGACCAGGCCGTCCGTCGCCATGTCGGCGATGAGCACCCGGGCCACACCGAGCGGCAGCTGCATCCGCGCCGCGATCTCGGCGAGCGATTGCACGCGTCCGTCACACAGCGCGGCGATGTACTGGTGTTCGCGGCCCTGGCCGCCGCTGCCATTGGCAGTGGCCCGGCCGCGCACCGTCGTCTCGACGAGCGCCTCCAGCGCGATGTCGAGCCGGGGACGGGTTCGACCACGGGTCACGGCGTATGGACGGACCAACGCTCCGGTCGGTTCGTCACGATCGGCCATGTCGCCGCTCACCTCCTTCGCACCCCGTACCGGCTCCCACCGGTGGAACTCGTCGTCCTTGTCGTATCAGTTGCGCCGACCGCACGATCGGCGAGACGTCAGCCCAGCATGCCCGCGGCCGCGCGCGGCTGCGGGGTCAGGGCGTCGCCCACCCGGTCGACCAGTAGCGCCATCTCGTAGCCGACCTGCCCGACGTCGGAGCTTCGGGCCGCCAGCACGGCGAAGGAGGAACCATCCGAGATGGACATCAGGAACAGGAAGCCATTGTCCATCTCCACGACGGTCTGCAGCACCGCGCCTCCCTCGAAGCAGCGGGCCGCTCCCTGGGTCAGGCTGACCAGACCGGACGCGATCGCGGCGAGCTGGTCTGCCCGGTCCCGCGGCAGGTCCCGTGACGACGCGAGGAGCAGGCCGTCCGCCGAGACGGCGACCGCGTGTGCGACACCCGGCACCCGATCGGCGAAGTTGGCCAGCAGCCAACCAAGATCCTGCGTAGTTGTCATCCTTCTTGCTCCTTCTGCCCGCTCCCGGCCGCTGAGCCTGAGCCAGACTGCGAGGATTGCTGCCCTCCCGGAGTCTCCTCCGGGCTGGTCGGGTTGTCCGAGGTGCTACGCCCTCGCTGCACGCCCCGATGGTAGGCGGAGAGCAGGCCACGGACCGCCTCCGGGGAGCGCCGCTGGACCGAGGTGACGGGCTTCTCCACCGCGCCCGGCACCAGCTGCGCCATCGGCTTGCGCTTGGGCAGGCCGGTCGTGGTGGTCTCGTTCACCGGCGCCGCGCTGGCCGCTGCCGAGGCGGCACGCCAGCCGTCGTCGGCGGCGGTCTGCCAGCCGTTGCTCGGCGATTGGGGCCGGCGGTTCGGTAGGCCCTCGGCGAGGTCGGGGCGTCCGCCACCGTTCGCTGTCGACCCGTTGTCCCGCGGCGCTCCTCCGGCCGTCGGAGTGTCTGCCATCGGTGTGTTACCTGTCGTTCCGGGTGGTGTCTTGACTGCCCGACCGGTGGCATCGACCGTGGCGAACTGTTGGGTCGCGTCGCCGCCGTTCGTCGACGGCGCGGCACCGGCCTCCTCCGAACCCGGACGGCGGGTACGGAACCAGGCGGACTCAAGCTCCCGGAAGATCGGCAGCTCCATCGTCTCGTCCGCGTACCGCTGGCGGTTCTGGGCCTGCGGCTGCTGCGGTGCCGGGCGGGCCGACGACGTCTGGGCCGGCGCGGCCGGCATCGACGATACCGGCGTCTGCGGGGCAGCGACCGGCGACGCCTGCGGCGCGGGAGCCGGCGGCTGGGCCGCGGTGGTCGGCTGCTCGCCAGGGCGCGGCACCCGGGGCAGCTCCGTCGTCATGTCCAGGGCGGCGGCGAGCCGCTCGGGCACCGGCGGGGTCTGCGTGTCCCGCTCGCCGCCGGGAACCGGCGGCCAGGCCGGCGGCGCCGGGGTGCCGGGCGCCGGTGCGGGCGGGGCGGACCGGGGGGTGAAGCCGCTGAACGACTGGCCGGAGACCGGCGGCGCCGAGTACGGCTGACCGGAGGCCGGAGAGGCCGAGACGGGCGCGGCGGACACCGGCGGACCGCCGTACGGCGCACCCGAGTACGGCTGGCCGGAGTACGGCTGACCGGACGCGGGCGAGGCGGAGACCGGCGGGCCGGAGTACGGCTGGGCGGAGTACGGCTGGGCGGAGACCGGCGGCGCGGAGTACGGCTGGGCCTCCGGGCTGCTGGGCAGCTGCCGGGGGATGGTCGGCTGCTGGCCGCCGTTCGGCTCGTCGCCGGCCCGGCGCTGCGGCAGTGGGTCGATGGACTGCCCGTTGGCCGAGCGCGGGGTGAACCCGTCGCCGCCGTTGACGCCGTTCGTCGCGCTCGCGCTCGCGCCGGTCAGGTCCGACCAGGCGGGCATCGAGCGGTACGCGCCGGTGTTGGCGGGCGTACCGGAACCGTTGCGCGATGCCGGGTCGAATGGCCGACCGCCGAGGGTGACCTGGTTGCCGGACTCGCCGGGGCGCGACCCGTTGCCCAGCGCGGGCAGCGCGCCGAGAACCGGCGACGGCGGGGTGGACTGCGGACCGGCGGCGGGCAGGGCCGGCGGCTGCTGGACCCGGCCGGAGAGCGCCCGGGGCACCAGCACCGAGGTGGGCATGGTCACGTCGGCGACCGTGCCACGGTCGGACCCGGGACGCAGCTCGACGCGCACGCCGTGCCGCGACGCCAGGCGGGCGACCACGACCAGGCCCATCATGCGGGAGACGGCCACGTCCACCTGGGGCGGCGTCGCGAGCTTGTCGTTGAGCTCGTGCAGCTGCTCGCGGCTGATGCCGATGCCGCGGTCCTCCACGTAGAGCGAGGCGCGGTCACCGACCCGGCGGGCCTCCACCATGACCTGCGAGTCCGGAGGCGAGAACGCGGTGGCGTTGTCGAACAGCTCGGCGACGAGGTGCACGAGGTCGTTGACCGCGTGCGCGGCGACCTCGATGTCCCGGTCGATGACGCCGAACTCGATACGGGTGTAGTGCTCGACCTCGGACTGCGCGGCGCGCAGCACGTCGATGAGCGCCGCCGGCTCGCGCTGCACGCGGGTGGAGTCGGCGCCGGCGAGAACGAGCAGGTTCTCGTCGTTACGCCGCATTCGGGTGGCCAGGTGGTCGAGCTGGAACAGCTCGGCCAGTCGGTCCGGGTCCTCCTCGCCGCGCTCCAGCCGGTCGAGGTGCCCGATGAGGCGGTCGACCAGGATCTGCGAACGACGGGCCAGGTTGACGAACATGGTCGCGACGGAGGCGCGCAGCGCCGCCTGCTCGGCGGCCGTACGGACGGCTTCGAGGTGGACGGCGTTGAACGCCTCGGTCACCTGACCGAACTCGTCCTTGCTCCGGACCGGCAGCGGCTCGGCGATCTGGTTGGCCAACTGCACCGGGGAGAGCTGCCCGACGACCTGCGGGTCGCGCAGTCGGGCCACCGCCTGCGGCAGGCCGTACTGGGCGACGGAGAGGGCGCCCTGGCGCAGTTCGCGCAGGGACCGGGCCATCGAGCGGGCGACCAGGTACGCGAAGAGGATGGCCAGCAGCAGCATGCTGAGCAGCAGGCCGGTCTCCAGGAACACCTGGCGCTGGACGTCCGACCGGATGTTGTCGGCCTCGGCGACCACGTCACCGTCGAGCTTCGTCTCGACGGCGCGGATCAGCTTGGCGTTGGCCGTCATGGCCGATTCCCACTGGTCCGGGCCGAACGGAGCGCCGCGCATGTCGCCGGTCGTGTTGCCGTCGATCCAGCCGATGTAGTTCTGCGCCTCGCGGCGGTCACCACCGGCGACCGTCTGGTCGTGGAACTTCGCCTCGTCGGGGCTGGCCACCGCCTTGAAGCTCTGCAGCGCCTGCTGCTGGCCGGTGCCGCTGGCGATGTAGTCGGTGCGCAGCGCCGGGGTCAGCCGCTGACCACCCTGCACGCCGAGCGCGCGGTGCACGACGACCCGCCGGAGCGAGAGGAACTCCTTCTCCCGGGCGACCGCCGCCGCGGCCCGCATCCGGTCGCTCAGCTCGTTGTTGCCGGCGAGCTGGGTGGCGGAGTCCCGGATGGCGAGCAGGTCGTTGATCAGACCCTCGTACGCCTGGACCGCCTCGGCGAGCTTGAGCTTGCCGTTGAACACCTGGCTGCGGACGCCCGGCAGGTCCTTGAGGTTCTGGTCGATGCCGCCGAGCACGCCCTCAAGGCTGCCCGGCAGGTCCTCGATGTCGCCCCGCTGCTGCCGGTAGGGGGACATCGCCTGGTCAACCCGGCTGTTCGCCCGGTTGTAGGCCTCCTGGTACTGCGCCTTCGGCTGCGTCCCGGTCGCCTGCAGCAGCAGGACGGCGGAGGTCCGCTCGTCCTGGAGCTTGTCGACCAGCTCACCCGAGTAGCTCGACAGATTGGCCAGGTCGCCGGCCCGGTTGGCATTGTTGAGCGTGTCCAGGTGGTCGACGAGACCACTGGTGCCCACAACGACCGTGGCGATGGTCGGCACGATCATGATGAGACCGAGCTTGGACCAGATCGGCATGTCCCGGAGTCGACTGGCCGGCCGGCGCAGTCGCGACAGGAAGGAGCCCGCCGTCTTTGGCCGTTTGCTCACGTCACCGCCCTCGCGATTACAGCTTGAAACGCGTTGCCCCGGGCAACGCCCAGCGACCGACCCGGCGGGTCGGACCCCCGAGATTCCATCACGCCGCTCGACAAGAAGAAAGCCCAGGTTGTCACCGGCCGAGAGTGTGATGAGATGTTGATGCGATTTGATAGCAGTCCGTCTGGCCGGAGTAACTGAAGGTAATGGATCATCCCCACCGTGTTGTCCTGCTCGCCGGCCCCTCAGGCTCCGGAAAGTCGTACATAGCGCAGCAAACCGGCTTACCTGTGCTGTGCCTTGACGACTTCTACAAAGACGGCGATGACCCTACGTTGCCGCGACGAAACGGCCAGGTCGATTGGGAATCGCCGCAGTCCTGGGACGCCTCCACGGCCGTCGAAACGATTGCGCGACTGGCCCGCGAGGGACGTGCCGATGTGCCGGTTTATGCGATCGGCGCGGATCGACGGGTGGCCACCCGGCCATTTGATGTCGACGGATCGCCACTTTTCGTGGCCGAAGGGATTTTCGCCGCCGAGATCGTCGAGGAGTGCCGCCGCCGTGGGCTGCTCGCCGGGGCGTACGCGCTGCGCCGCCCGCGCGGAGCGACGTTCCTGCGCCGACTGGCCCGGGACCTGTCCGAGCAGCGCAAGGCGCCCCGGGTGCTGGTCCGGCGCGGCGTGGCCCTGCTGCGGGCCGAACCCGAGGTGCTGCGCCGCCAGACCGGGTTGGGCGCCGAGGCGGCCCGGGCCCGGGAGGTGCTGCGCCGGGTGGCCGGCCTGCTCGCCGGCCACCACACCCACCACCGACAGGACCACCCGCACGGCTGACGAGGATCAGGCCAGCAGCTTGGCGTACGCCGGCTTGATCACCTCGTCGATGATCCGCAGCCGCTCGTCGAACGGGATGAAGGCGCTCTTCATCGCGTTGATGGTGAACCACTGCAACTCGCGCCAGCCGTAGCCGAACGTCTCCACCAGCAGCGACATCTCCCGCGACATCGACGTGCCGCTCATCAGCCGGTTGTCGGTGTTGACGGTGGCCCGGAACCGCAGGTCCCGCAGCAGACCGATCGGGTGCTCGGCGATCGAGGCCACGGCACCGGTCTGCACGTTCGACGACGGGCACAGCTCCAGGGGAATCCGCTTGTCCCGGACGTACGCGGCCAGCCGACCGAGCGTGCCGTCCGGGGCGATGTCGTCCACGATCCGTACGCCGTGACCGAGCCGGTCCGCGCCGCACCACTGGATCGCCTGCCAGATCGACGGCAGCCCGAACGCCTCACCGGCGTGGATGGTGAAGTGGAAGTTCTCCCGCTGGAGGTATTCGAAGGCGTCCAGGTGGCGGGTGGGCGGGAAGCCCGCCTCCGCGCCGGCGATGTCGAAGCCGACCACGCCGGCGTCCCGGTGCCGCACGGCCAGCTCGGCGATCTCCTGCGAGCGGGCCGCGTGCCGCATGGCGGTGAGCAGCGTGCCCACCCGGATGGTCAGGCCCGCCTCGGCGGCCTGGGCGGTTCCCTCGGCGAACCCGGCCAGCACGGCCTCGACGACCTCGTCCAGGGTCAGGTCCCGCTCCAGGTGCTGCTCGGGAGCGAAGCGGACCTCGGCGTAGACGACGCCGTCGGTGGCCAGGTCCAGCGCGCACTCGCGCGCCACCCGGCGCAACGCCGGTCCGGTCTGCATGACCGCCACGGTGTGCGCGAACGTCTCCAGGTAGCGCTCCAGCGACCCCGAGTCGGCGGCCGCGGAGAACCAGCGTCCGAGCGCCTCGGGGTCGGTGGTGGGCAGCTCGTGCCCCGCCTCGGCCGCCAACTCCACGATCGTCGCGGGACGCAGCCCGCCGTCGAGGTGATCGTGCAGCAGCGCCTTCGGGACCTTGACGATGTCCTCGTACCGGGTAGTTGCGACCATGCCCAGACCCTAGTCACCTGCGGCGGTCGGCCACGCCAGCCCGCTCATCCAAGCCAGCCGTAGACGCGGTCGACGGCGAGTCGCAGGACCACCCGCCCGTCGGCGACCATCGCGGCGCGGTAGTCCACCCAGTCCGGGTGGTCGCCGCGGATCCCCCGGTAGACCTCGACCAGTTCGTCGACCTCCGCGTCGCCGGTCGCCGATGCCGGCTCGGTGAGCGT
Organism: Micromonospora sp. NPDC049662; assembly: GCF_040675055.1. Taxonomy (NCBI): domain Bacteria; kingdom Bacillati; phylum Actinomycetota; class Actinomycetes; order Micromonosporales; family Micromonosporaceae; genus Micromonospora; species Micromonospora sp. NPDC049662. Next base: position 25,135 of record NZ_JBFAOC010000050.1, on the reverse strand, counting down.
CACGGTTCCCTCGGCGACCGCGTACGCGCCGCCGTCCGGCGTGGTCACGTGGAAGCTGGCCCGGGGGTCACGGCGCAGGTTGCGCACCTTGGCCCGGTCGCCCGTGGTGGAGCAGCGGATCAGCCCGGGTTCGGCCAGGTAGTCGAGGTTCGACAGTTGGGGTCGGCCGTCGCGGCGCAGGGTGACGAGCACGCCGCGCCCTCGGGCGCCGAAGAGGTCCCACAATTTGGTTGACATGTCATCGACCGTAGGAGGCGATTCGATGACATGTCAACCAAGACGTTAGGCTGAGCGGCATGGAAGCGACCCGGTGGCTGGACGAACGCCAGGACCGCGCCTGGCGGGGCTACCGCCGGATGCGTCGCCTGCTCGACCTGGAACTGGCCCGGGAGCTGACCCAGGACGCCGGCCTGTCCGAGCCGGACTACGACGTGCTCTCCGACCTCTCCGAGACGCCGCAGGGCCGGCTGCGTCTCAGCGAACTTGCCGACCGGATGCTCTGGTCCCGCAGTCGACTCTCGCACCACCTGACCCGGATGCAGCAGCGCGGCCTGGTGACCCGGCAGGAGTGCCCGGACGACGCCCGTGGCGCGATCGTCGTGCTCACCCGGGCCGGTCGGAACGCCATCGAGGCCGCCGCCCCCGGCCACGTGAGCGCCGTCCGGCAGCACTTCCTCGACCTGCTCACCCCGGCCGAGGTCGAGGCGCTCGGCGCGTTCACCCACCGGGTCGTCGACCACCTCGCGCAGAGCCGCGCGCCTCGTCCCCGCCGGGGCCCGGAGGCCTGACGTGGACCCGCGCATCCTCGACCGGCTGAGCTGCCCGGTCTGCGGCGAACCGCTGGCCGAGACCGCCGCCGGCAACGCCCGTGCGCTGCGCTGCCCACGCCGGCACACCTTCGACGTCGCGCGTCAGGGCTACGTGAACCTGCTCACCGGTCGGGCGCCGCACGTCGGCGACAGCGCCGAGATGGTCGCCGCACGCGCGGAGTTCCAGGCCGCCGGCCACTACGACATCATCTCGACGGCGCTCGCCGCCGCCGCGACCGAGGCAGTCGCGCGGCTTCGCGCCACGCCCGCTTCCGATGAGCCAACAGCAGGGGTACGCATCGAGCGCTCTGACGCGTACCCCCTGGTGGTGGACGCCGGCGCGGGCACGGGCCGCTACCTCGGCGCGGTGCTGGCGGCGCTGCCGGACGCCGTGGGTCTGGCCCTGGACGTCGCCAAGCCGGCGCTGCGACGCGCGGCGCGGGCGCACCCCCGGGCGGCTGCGGCCCTCGCCGACACCTGGCAGCGGTTGCCCCTGGCCGACGGTGCGGCGGCGGTGCTGCTGAACGTGTTCGCCCCGCGGAACGGCCCGGAGTTCCACCGGGTGCTCGACCGCGCCGGCACGCTGCTGGTGGTGACGCCCGCCGACGAGCACCTCACCGAGTTGGTGGACGCCCTACGCCTGCTCCGGGTGGACCCGGACAAGGCCGACCGGGTGACCGCCACCCTGGGCGGCCACTTCACGCCGGTCAGCTCGACCGTGCACCGCGCGGAGCTGACCCTGACCCGGCCGGAGATCGCCACGCTGGTCGGGATGGGTCCGAGCGCCTGGCACACCGACCCGGCCGCGCTCGCCGAACGGCTGGCCGCGCTGCCCGAGCCCGCCCGGGTGTCCGTGGCGGTCCGGCTGGACGCCTACCGGCCCCGCTGACCTCAGGTCGAGAGGTCGACCTCTTCCCAACCGGGCGGCTCGTCGTGGTACGGCCCGCGCAGGATCACCGCCCACTCCAGCGCCCAGCGCCGCTGCCCGATCGCGTTGGCGTCGACCAGGCCCGGCAGGGGGCGACCGTTGCGCTCGGTCTCCAGGTACGCCCAGTCCAGGCAGTAGTGCAGGTCGAGCAGGGCCGCCGCGTCGGCCGGATGCTGCGGCGCGGCGAGGATGCGGGACTGCCAGCGCCCGAAGGTCTCCCCCTCGGCGATGTGCGGCAGCCGCTCGACCAGCCGATCGTCCACCGCCAGGGTGGGGTCGAGCTGCTTGCTCAGCCCCAGCACCCAGGCCAGCGCGAAGAGCGCGTCGTGGTGCAGCACGAACGAGCGGTGGTCACCCTTGCCGCCCATCACGAACTGCCACTCGGGTGGGGTGACCATCTCGACCAGGTGCGAGCCGAGCAGCCAGCTCATCGCCGCCTGCGGGGGCATCCCGAAGCAGCGGGCCAGGATGAGGTGCAGCACGGCGATCCGGGCCTCGATCTCGGCCCGGGGACGCAGCTCGATCGCGTCACCCGGCTCCCACACGAGCGGAAACTGGGCCGGTGGCAGCGGCAGACCGAGCCGGGACAGCTCGTCCAGGCTCGCCTCGCGCACCTCGCGCGGGTCGGGGGCAGGTACGGTCACGGGGCAACTTCCTGTCTGCACGCGACGCCTTTGGCCTGCGACAATAGCGCTCCCAGGTGACTGGCACCACGCCGGCCCGACCCCGGCCCGGTCAGCCGATCCGCTCGATGACCAGCGGTGCCGCGCTCGGCGCGGTCGGCGCAATGTGCACCGCGCGACTTGCCTCCGCCAGAGCCGCCGGAATTCGGGTCGAATCCTCCGCGCGCAGCTCGTAGAGAGGGTCGCCGGCCCGCACCGCGTCGCCCGGCCGCCGGTGCAACACCACACCGGCCGGCACGCTGACCGGATCCTCCTTGCGGGCCCGGCCCGCGCCGAGCCGCCAGGCCGCAACCCCCATGGCGTACGCGTCGACGGCCGCCACGTATCCGTCCCGGTCGGCCCGGACCACCTCGACCTCGGGGGCGGCCGGCATGGGCGCGTCCGGGTCGCCGCCCTGCGCCCGGACCATCGCCCGCCAGGAGTCCATCGCCCGCCCGTCGCGCAGGGCGGCCTCCGGGTCGGCGTCCGGCAGGCCGGCGGCGTCGAGCATCTCCCGGGCCAGCGCGAGGGTCAGCTCCACCACGTCGGCGGGGCCGCCCCCGGCCAGCACCTCGACCGACTCGGTCACCTCGACCGCGTTGCCGATGGCCAGGCCGAGCGGGGTCGACATGTCGGTGAGCAGAGCGACCGTCCGGACGCCGTGCGCGCCACCCAGCTCCACCATCGTGCGGGCCAGCTCGCGCGCCTGGTCGACGGACTTCATGAAGGCGCCCGAGCCGACCTTGACGTCGAGGACCAGCGCGCCGGTGCCCTCGGCGATCTTCTTGCTCATGATCGAGCTGGCGATCAGCGGGATCGCCTCGACGGTGCCGGTCACGTCGCGCAGCGCGTACAGCTTGCGGTCGGCGGGAGCCAGCCCCGCGCCCGCCGCGCAGATCACCGCGCCGACCTCGCCGAGCTGGCTGATGAACTCGTCGTTGGTCAGCGCGGCCCGCCAGCCCGGAATGGACTCCAGCTTGTCCAGCGTTCCGCCGGTGTGCCCGAGGCCGCGCCCGCTGAGCTGCGGAACGGCCGCTCCGCAGGCGGCCACCAACGGGGTGAGCGGCAGGGTGATCTTGTCGCCGACGCCGCCGGTCGAGTGCTTGTCGACGGTGGGACGCCGGACGGCCGAGAGGTCGAGCCGCTCACCGCTGGCGATCATCGCGGCGGTCCACCGGGCGATCTCCGGGCCGGTCATGCCGTTGAGCAGGATGGCCATGGCCAGCGCCGACATCTGCTCGTCGGCGACGATCCCGCGGGTGTAGGCGTCCATCACCCAGTCGATCTGCGCGTCCGACAGCACACCCCCGTCCCGCTTGACCCGAATAACATCAACAGCAGCAAAACTCATCAGAAGATCTTCCTAGTTCTCTGGGGAACCGGCCGCGTTCCGTTAGCAGGTCAGGGATTGGGCCGACGTGCCCGGCGGAGGGATCAAGCCTGACCGCCCGGAGCCGGGCACGGTCGGCCCAATCCCCAAAGCTCAGCCCCAACGAACCGGGATCTCCAGAGGCGGCTCCCCCTCGCCGGCCCAGAAGATCGTGCCGGTCTCGTCCACCACGACGACCCGGGGCGTCCGGGCCATTCCCCAGGTGATCGCCTCGGCGGGATCGTCCCAGCTCGGCGCCTCCTCCAGCACACCGGTCTCGGCGCCCGCGTCGTCCCCGGCCGACCGCTCCCAGTACGCCGTCCAGACCTGCTGCCCGGCGGACATGTCCGGGTGCACGAAGACGGTGCCGCGACCGCGCCAGGCGGCCAGCCGCTCCGGGACGACCGGCACCGGCGTCTCACCGGTGACCGCCTCCAGGTCCTGGACGCCGAAGGCGTGCGGCAGCAGCTCGGCCATCCGCAGCGGGCGGGTCTTCGTCTCGATCAGGCACTCCGGGCCGCCGTTCTCCCAGAGGAGTTGCCGGCACCGGCCGCACGGCATCAGCGGCTCGCCGGTGGCGTCGACGCAGGAGAGCGCGACGAGCCGACCGCCACCGGTGGCGTGCAGGCTGGACACCACTCCGCACTCGGCGCAGAGCGTCACCCCGTACGCGGCGTTCTCCACGTTGCATCCGACCACCACACGACCGTCGTCGACCAGCGCGGCCGCGCCGACGGGAAAGGTCGAGTACGGGGCGTACGCGTGCCGCATCGCCTCAACGGCGGCAGCGCGCAACCGCGCCCAGTCAATGTCGCTCATAGCACCATTCTCCGGAAAAACCCCCAACCCCTGCAGCGGTGATCAAGAGGTTTGGGGGAGGGACGGGGGTGTGGCGGACGGAAACCACGTGATGAAGACAAACAGGGGGGGGGTGAGCCCCTGAT